>DATJYG010000818.1:0-5442 GCA_035499695.1 Polyangiaceae bacterium | reverse complement strand
ATACGGCGCGTACACGAGCTACCAGTACCCGGGCGGCCTCGATCTCGTGCACATCTCGCCGCCGCCCATGTCGCAGTAGCTCTCGTTTCCGCGGATCTGGCACGCGCCGGCACAGCGGGGGTGAGCGATTCCGTACAGTTGCGCCGGCACCCGGCGTGCAAAGGGCGCCGGGCATGAAGAGCGCCGATCGCATGTTCCGCGTCCTCGTGCTCGGGGGCATCGCCCTCACGGCCTGCGGAGGCGCCGTCACCACGCCGAGCAGCGGGACGGACTCGGGCACGGGTCAGGACGGCTTTCCGCAGGAAGGTCCTGCGCAGCCCGATGCCTTCCCGTCGGAGACCGCGCAGCAGGTCGACGCATTCCCCTCGGAGGGCCCCGCCTACATCGACGCGGGCGTGGACTCCGCCGCAGACGGGGGCTCCGACGCGTTCCCGCAGGAGGGGCCGGCCCCGCTCGACTCTGGCTCGGACGTGCCCTGCTTCCCGCAGGAGACGGCCCTCGCCGATGCCGGTTGCATCACCCCGCAGGGCGACTGATGAGCGGAGCACGTCGCACCATCGCGTGGGGCCGGCTCGACGCTCGTGCCCTCGGTCCGCGCGGTCGCGCCATCGTCGGCGCGAGCTGGCGCGAGAGGATGCGCCAGGAGCACCTGGCCGTGGGCGCCTTCGCGCTGCTCGCGCGGGAGCTGGCCGAGGAGGGCTGCAGCAGCGTTGTCCTCTCGCTGATCACGCGCGCGGCATCCGACGAGGTGCGGCACGCCGAGATCTGCCGCCTCTTCGCGGTCGCTCTCATGGGCGAGCGCGAGGTCCCCGCGCGCTTCCGTGGACTGCCGCGCGTCCCGATGCACGCGGGCGCCACGCGCGCCGAGCGCGCTCTCTATCACGTGGTCGAGATGTGCTGCCTGAGCGAGACGCTCACCGGCGTGTACTTCACCGAGATGATTGCGCGCACGACGGACCCGGTGGCGCGTGAAGCGGTGGAATCGCTGCTCGAGGACGAGGTGGATCACGGACGCGTGGGCTGGGCGTACCTCGCCGAGCGTGCCGGCGAGCGGCGCCTGGGCGGGCTCGCGAAGCAGCTCCCGGCGATGCTCGACCGCACTTTCGGCCCGGTGCTCGGTGCGGCCGGTCGCAAGCGGCCCGACGACGACGCCAGGCTGGAATCGTGTGCCTTCCTCGGGCCACGCGCGGGCGCGGACGTCTACGCGCGCGCCTTGCGTGACGTCATCCTCCCGGGCTTCGAGGAGCTCGGCGTGGATCTCGGCCCGACGCTCGCTCGCGTGAGCGAACGCGGCTGGGCGTGACGCAGGGCGTCTGCCCGCGTCTCGACCGTTGCGCCGCCCGTCGAAATCACTGCCCCTTTCGAGTAGGCTGCGCGCGCCGCCATGCAGACGATCTCCGAACCGTCGCACGCCGCCGTGCTGTCGGACGAGCTCGCGGTCGCGCTCTACGAGCACATGGTGCTCTCGCGCGCCCTCGACGAGCGCATCGTCGCGCTGGTCCACGAGGGGGCCGTCTCCCAGCACTCGAGCTGCATCGGCGAGGAAGCGGCCGTCGTCGGCGCGGCGGCTGCGATGAAGGACGACGACTGGGTGTTCCCGGGGTCGCGCGAGTTCGCGGCCGCGCTGTGGCGCGGGATGCCGCTCGGGGCGTACGCGCACCACGTGTTCGGTACGGCGCGCGACGCGGGCAAGGGACGCAACGCTCCCGACCCGCCCTTCTGGAAGGCCGCGCGCGTCGCGAGCGTCTCGCCGCTCGTGGGCACGCACATCCCGCACGCCGTGGGCGCGGCATGGGCCGCGCGCATCACCAAGCGCGACGCCGCGGCGCTCGTGTACTTCGGCGAGGGCGCCACGAGCAGCGGGGACTTCCACACGGGGCTCAACTTCGCCGGGGTGACTCGCGCTCCGGTGGTCGCCCTCTGCCGCAACAACGGGTGGGCCACGAGCACGCCCGCCGCGAAGCAGACGGCGACCGCCGGGTTCGCGGTGAAGGCGGTGGCCTACGGCCTGCGTGGCGTCCGCGTCGACGGTGCGGACGTCGTCGCCGTGCTCGGCGCGGTGCGCGAGGCGCGCGCCAGAGCAGCCGCAGGGGAGGGGGGCACGCTCGTCGAGGCGGTCATCTCGGGCCTCGACCGCGCCGACCCCGTCGCACGGATGCGCAAGCACCTCGAATCGCGCGCGGCCTGGGACGCGGAGCGCGAGCAGCGACTGCTCGCCGAAGTGCGTGCAGACGTGGAGCGTGCGATCGCCGAGGCACGCGCCGCCGCCGCGCCGACGCGCGAGAGCCTCTTCGAGGACGTGTACGCGGATCTCCCCTGGCACCTGAAGGAGCAGAGCGGACGCCGATGACGCAGATGAACATGGTCCAGGCCATCAACGACGGGCTGCGCAGCGAGATGCGGCGCGACGGGCGCGTCGTCGTGCTCGGCGAGGACGTCGGCAAGGTGGGCGGCGTCTTCCGCGTGACGCAGGGCCTCTGGGACGAGTTCGGGGACGACCGCGTCGTGGACACGCCGCTCTCCGAGGGCGGCATCATCGGCACGGCCATCGGGATGGCGCTCTTCGGGCTGGTGCCGGTGCCCGAGATCCAGTTCGCCGACTTCATCTTCCCGGCCTACGACCAGATCGTCAGCGAGCTGGCGAAGCTGCGCTGGCGGTCGGGCGGCGAGTACCCCGCGAAGATGGTCGTGCGCACGCCGGTGGGCGGCGGCATCCGCGGCGGCCTCTATCACTCGCAGTCGCCCGAGTCGCTCTTCATCCACGTCGCGGGGCTCAAGGTGGTGTGCCCGAGCAACCCGCACGACGCGAAGGGCCTGCTCCTCGCGTCGATCCGCGATCCGGATCCGGTGCTCTTCTTCGAGCCGAAGCGCATCTATCGCGCCGCCAAGGGCGAGGTGCCCGAGGGCGACTACACGGTGCCCATCGGCAAGGCCGCCGTGGTGCGCGAGGGCAGCGACGTCACGGTGCTGGCGTGGGGCGCGATGCTCTACGAGGCCGTCGCCGCCGCCGACGAGGCGAAGAAGCAGGGCATCGCGTGCGAGATCGTCGACCTTCGCACCCTCTGGCCGGTGGACGTCGAGACCATCGTCGCCAGCGTCCAGAAGACGGGGCGCCTGGTGGTGGTGCACGAGGCTCCGCGCACGTGCGGATTCGGTGCCGAGCTCGTGTCGCTCGTGGCCGAGCGCGCGTTCGACCGGCTGGAGGCGCCGCCGGTGCGCGTCTGCGGGTTCGACACGCCCTTCCCCTACACGCTGGAAATGGACTACCTGCCGCTCGCGCACCGGATTCTGCCGGCGGTCGTCGAGACGGTGCGCTACTAGGAGAGGCGACACATGGCGCGCTGGGAATTCAAGCTTCCGGACATCGGCGAGGGCGTCACCGAGGGCGAGATCGTCTCGTGGCTGATCAAGCCGGGCGACGACGTGACGGAAGACCAGCCGATGATCGAGGTCATGACCGACAAGGCGACCGTGACGATCACGGCGCCCAAGAGCGGCGTGGTCGTCGAGACGCGCGGCAAGGTCGGCGAGATCGTCGCGGTGCACTCGGTGCTCGTCGTGTTCGAGCTCGGGGGAGCCGGGGCGGCCGCTGCCGCCGCGCCGGCGAAGAACGGGAGCAACGGCCACGGCGCGAAGAAGGACGAGGGGCCGACGGCGACCGCGGTCGGCGACATCAAGGAGACGCTCCCGGGCATGTCGGCGGCGGCCGGCCCGTCCGGCGCCGGCGCGGTGCAGGGCTATTACAACGAGAAGCCGCTGGCGACGCCGGCGACGCGCAAGCTCGCGCGCGACATGAACGTGGACCTGCGGCAGGTGCAGGGGACCGGTCCGCAAGGCCGCGTGACCAAGCGGGACGTCGAGTCCTTCAAGGGCCCGACCGCGACCACGACCTCGACCTCGACCCCGACCGCGACCCCGACCCGGACCCCGACCGCGATCCCGGCCCCGACCCCGACAGCGCCCGTTCACATCGCCCGCGGCCCGCTCGAGGAGCGGATCCCCTTCGCCGGCGTGCGCCGCAAGATCGCGCAGAAGATGGCGCAGTCGAAGCACACGGCCGCGCACTTCACCTTCGTCGAGGAGTGCGACGTCACGAAGCTCAAGGCGCTGCGCGCGAGCCTCAAGGCGCCGGCCGAGGCTCAGGGGGTGAAGCTCAGCTTCCTGCCGTTCATCGTGAAGGCCGTGACGGCGTCGCTCAAGAAGCACCCGATGCTCAACACGGCGCTCGACGAGACGACCAACGAGCTCGTCTTCCGCAAGTACTTCCACATCGGCATCGCCACGGCGACCGAGGCGGGTCTCATCGTCCCCGTCGTGAAGGACGCCGACCGCAAGAGCATCGTCGAGATCGCGCGCGACATCGAGCGGCTCTCTTCCGATGCGCGCACGGGCAAGGCGAAGCTCGAGGACCTGCAGGGGTCGACCTTCACGATCACCTCGCTCGGCACCCAGGGCGGCCTCTTCGCGACGCCCATCATCAACTTCCCCGAGGTCGCCATCCTCGGCGTGCACCAGATGAAGCAGAAGCCGGTGGTGCGCGACGGCCAGATCGTGATCGGCGACGTGATGCTCCTGTCGCTCTCGTTCGACCACCGCATCGTCGACGGCCACGTCGGCGCCGCCTTCGCCTACGAGATCATCGGCTACCTGGAGTCGCCCGAGCGCCTGCTGCTCGAGATGGCCTGAGGCCCCGCCTCCGCGGCGGCTGCCGGCCTCGCCTTCACCGGCAGCCGCGCAGGACGATCAGGACTTGGGCGTTTGCGTCGTCCCGGGACCAGGCGTCGCGGCGGGCGGCTCCGTCTGCTGGGCGCCGACCGTTGCGAGCTGCTTTTTCGCCTCCTCCTTCTGCTTCTTGCCCTTGGTTCCGAGCGCCTTGCGCGTCGCCTTGGCCTTTTCCGCCGCCTGCACCTTCTCCGTGGCGGTCACCTTGGCGGTCCGCCTCGGGGCGTAGCCGAAGTCGACCGCCTGCTGGCTCTCGGGCCCGAAGGTGGCATCGACCCAGGACTGCACGATCTCGTCCTGGACCTCCATCGCCGCATCCGCCGCTGCCCGCGTCGCGAGGCCGGTCTTCACCTGGAGGCGAGCGGCCTTGAGGTTCGCGCGCGCATCGAGAGGCGACTGATACCCCGCCACGATCTCCTGCGGCGTGTGCGACTGCCCCCGCACCGTGATGGGCGCGGTGATGTACTTCATCGCCGCCTGCTTTCGCTCGGTGCATCGCAACGTCATCGTTTTGTCCGTCGGCTCGGTAGCCATGTCTCGCTCCTGCTAGTGCCGCTCGATTGCGGCGGCGTCGTCGCATCGCAAGCCGTGAGCCAGCCGGAGAACGCCGCAAGTACGCAGAACCCGAGATTCTGGGTGGCGGATCTTCCGCCAGATCGGCGGATGATCCGGCACCCTCCGTCGATCCCACGCCGTCCCCACGCCATCCTCGCGCCTCCT
>DATJYG010000817.1:0-12525 GCA_035499695.1 Polyangiaceae bacterium | reverse complement strand
AGCTCGTCGAAGCGCTCGATCGTGTCCCGGCGTGCCTCCGATGATCCGGCGGATGCGTGTCGCGGCGTCGCTGATCGTCGCGGCCACGTGGCTCGGCGCACGGCCGGCGGAAGCAGACAGCGACGCCGTCGCATGCGCGCGCGCCGCGGAGAGCGCGCAGTCTCTGCGTAGCGCCGGCAAGCTCGTCGAAGCGCTCGATCGTGTCCCGGCGTGCCTGCATCTGAGGTGCCCCGACTTCGTGCGCCGCGACTGCGAAGCCTTGCGCACCGACGTCCAGGCCAGCCTGCCGACGATCGTCGTGCGCGCACGCGCTCCGGGCGGCGACGACGCGACCGACGTGCGCGTCGTCGTCGACGGCGCCCCGTTCCTCGATCGGCTCGACGGGAGGGCGAAGCCCATCGATCCGGGGCCCCACACGCTTCGGTTCGAGATGCCCGGGGCCGAGCCGATCGAGACGTCCGTGGTCGTGCGCGAGGGAGAGAAGATGCGCATCGTGGACGCGGCTTTCACGACCCCCTCGCAAGCCGCACGCTCCCAGAGGCAGGACGAAACGGCCGGTGAGCCGAGCCGCTTCCCATGGCCTGCGGCGATCGTCGCGGGCGCCGGCGTCGTCGCGATCGGCGCTTTCGCCTACCTGGGGCTCACGGGTCTGAGCGACCTGCACGGACTGCAGGGCGGATGCGGCAAGACGGGTACCTGCGATCCGTCCGAGGTCGATGCCGTGCGCACCAAGATCTGGGTCGCCGATGGTCTCGGCGTCGCCGGCGTCGTCGCGCTGGGGGTGGCCGGATGGCTCTGGGTTACGGCGAATGGTACCGCGCGTGCCGGTGTCGCTCCGACCGCCAGCGGCGCCCGCGCCGTCGTCGCTTTATCTTTCTGAGCCCATGCTCCGGTTGCGTACATGGCTGCTCTCGGTCCTCGCCGCGGCGGCCGTGCCGACGGGAGCCGCCTGCGCACCGGCGCTCGACTTCGATGCCCTCACCCGTGGCAACGGGTCGAAGGACGCCTCCGATGACAGAACCGTCGATGCGCAGGGCGACGCACCGGACGACAGAGGCTCGGCGCTCGATGCGGACAGCGACTCGGCTTCGCCCACGGACGCCGGGATCGACGCGCCGGCAGACGCACCGCCGTCGACCGATGCCGCCGAGGAGTACGCCGCCGATCCGTGCGCGAACGTCGATGCCGCCAACAATGGCCTCTACTGCGGTCGATCGACGCAGGCGGGCTTCTCCGACGGCGACCCCCTCTACGTCTACACGTGCGTGAACGGGATGGTCTCCAACGTCGTGAGCTGCCCGAACGGCTGCTTCATCGCCCCCGCCGGCTACGAGGACGAGTGCGACCAGTGTGGCGGCAGGCCGGACGGGGTGTATTGCGGCTCCCAGTTCTCCTATCTGTCGCCGTCCGATCGCCTGCTGATCGTGTGCTCGGCGGGTCACGTGCCCGACGGCGGGCTCACGCCGTGCAGCACGTCGTGCGTGCTCGACGGTGGCGCCCACTGCGGCCCTTGAAGGGGGCCCTAGCGGCGCTTTCGCCGAACGGCGGCGATTGCAACGACGGCGGCGAGCGAGGCGAATGACAGAGGATCGCCCTCTCGCGTCGTGCGGCAGCCGCACCCGGAGGAGGAGCCAGCCGGCGCCGCACCATTCGTCGCCGACCCGTCGCGCTCGGGAGCCGGGGACGCGTCCTCGAGCGGCGCCCCCGAATCCTGGCTCGAAGCGCCGTCGATCGGCGCGCCGTCCTTCGCGGCGGCATCCGTCGATGCACCGCCCGTAGCCGCGTCGGTCGACGTGCTCGCGTCCGACCCCGCGTCGCCGGCGACGCAAGGGACTGCGCCACCGATGCACTGGTCGTCCTGGCCGTTCGGCTGCGGCATGCACCCCATCGCACAGCACTCCCGGACGACGAGCCCGTTCTCGCAACGGGCGCGCTCCTTCTGGTCCTGGTCGCAGTTCCAGATGTTCGCCAGGCCTGCGCGGCATGCCTGGCCGACGCACTGGGCGCGGAAGGGGCGCAGCAGCTGGACGCATGCGGCGCCCCCGCAGTCGCTGGGGCACTCGCCGTTGGGCCTCGCGAAGATGGCGACCGGCGGCGCCCGGTCTTCCGGCTCGTTGTTCACGTAGCCCATCCCGGTGATCCACAACTTGGAGCTGCCGCCGCCGTCGAGCTGCACGGCGTCGGCGGCGCCGTGTGCGAGCAGCACGTTCTGCAGCGTCGTGCCGTCGCACACCGTGTCGTCGGTGACGACCATGATGAAGTGCTTTCGATCGGCGCTGATGCCCGCCGCGGTGCAGTCGCGCCCCGCCTCGAGCTTGCCGGTGTTCCACGCGTGCGGCTGCCCGCCGGAGAGGAGGTACCCGCCTCCGGTCACGAGGTCCGAGTACTGCTTCATGAACATCGCGTCCGCCGAGTGTCCCGACGAGTCGTAGATCGCGCCTGCGTTGCTCGCCGTCGCAGTCGTCCAGCCCATCGTCGTCTCGCAGTTGACGGCCTCCTCGTAGCCGTCGAGGTACTGCGTCCCGAAGCCGCGACCGGCGCCGCACGGGTAGTTGGGTGTGCCGCCGAAGTAGTTCGCGTTGATGGCGACCGTCGCGCCTTCCTCGAGCGCGTGGTTCTGCACGGTGATCATGTCGCCGGCCGTGTCCTCCTGGCCCCCGTTCTGGTGCGGAAGCGTGACGCGCACCTCGGTGCCCATCGACGCGAGGTTCGCGACCACCGAGTGGTAGCCGTTGGCTGCGTCGTAGGTGATCCCGTTGCCGAGGTCGGTCGACGCGAACGCGCGAGGAGTCGCGAGCACGGACAGGAAGATCGCGACGTTGAGCGGAAGGAGACGATGTAGCCACGGCATGCGCGCCGCGGGTGCGATCCTCGGGCCAACCGCTCCCGGCGCGGAACCCGCTCGATGCGTGCTCTGGGCGATCCCACCGGTGTGCTCTCCCGCATCTCACCGTCTCGACTCGGTTCGCGAGAGATCCACGGGCGATTTCGCGACTCGTCGCGGGGGGGAGGCGCCCGCGAACCGAGATCGCGCTTCGTCGCGACGCCAGTCGCGGGGCGCCACGAGAGGCTGCTCGGGCACCCCGGTTGCTCAATGGACGCCCATGCGTTTCCTCGCCTCCCTCGCGATCGTCTCCCTCTCGCTGTCGTTCACGTCCGCCGCTTCCGCATCGAGCGGCCTGACGCGCAAGCTCTGGATCCTCAACCAGCAGGGCGCCACCTTCCTGTCGGACTTCTTCCAGTGCGTCCTCGGCGGCACCAACTGGAACGATCTGGCGAACACGTATTCCGAGGGAGAGACCCTGGTCTTCGGCGGGATGGTGATGCGCAACGACGCGCCGTGCACGGCGGGCGTCGGCTCCACCGCGTTCTACCAGTGCGCCGCGAACGCCGGGGACTTCGACATCGCGGAGTACGACGTGCTGCTGGTCGTCATTCCCGACAACGGCTACGGCGGCCAGAACGGCGCCGCCACGTTGACGAACCCCATGTCGGCCAAGAGCTTCGCCGTCAACGTCGCGTACGTCCGCACGTCGCCGGACCCCATCTACCAGACGATCTACGGGGGCCACGAGGTGTTCGAAGCGCAGACCGACGGCGTGAGCGCCGACTGCTGCGACGGCGAGACGGCGACCGGTGGACCGATGAACTGGTGCTCGCAGTGTGGGCCGTACGACAACGGGCAGGGCGCGTGCGGCCAGTACGCGCAGGGGGGAACGATCGGCACGCTGGGCATCGACACGATCGCGTGCCCGAACGCGACGTACCACTACCAGCGCGTCAGCCCCGCGAGCCACGAGTTCGACGGAACGTGCGACGCCGTCGCACCGAAGCTGACGTCGAACAATCCGTGCGCGAACGTGTCCGCGGCGAACAGCGGCGTCTATTGCGGCAAGTCGAACCAGAATGGGTTTGCCGGCGGGTCACCGACCACGCTCTACGACTGCGAGAACGGCTGGGTCGCGACCACGAAGATGTGCCCCGGCGGTTGCTTCCTCGCCCCGGCCGGTCAGGCCGACGGCTGCAACGCCTCCCCACCGGATGCAGGCGCAGGCGCCGACGGCGCAACTGCGCCACCCCGCGACGCGTCGGCTCCGAGCCCCGATGCGGCCGCTTCCGGGAGCTCGGGCGGCCCCTCGGGTCCCGGCAATCAAGGCGACCAAGGAGAAGCGGACGGCGGCGCGAACGGCGCGTCGCCCGGGGGCGCGAGCAGCGAGAGCGGCGGTTGCAGTGAGGGCGCCGGTGCGTCGCCGGCGGCGTCGGCGTGGCTCGTCGCCGCAGCAGCAATTGTCTCCGCGCGCCGCCGACGACGCGCTCCTCAGTCCTGAACGATGACGAGGTGACCGTCCTCCCGGACGCTCACGCGGCCCGTCTCGCCGGGGCATTGCCAGCAACTCGTCCACCAGAGCGTGCGTCCCTCCCCGGGACGCCACGCCAGGGCGATGGGTGCGACCTCGCCCATCATCACGAGGCTCGACGCGAGCCGATACCCACCGTCGGGCAGGACCCACCACGCCGCGACGAACGACGCGGTCTTACCGTGCGCAGCGACGACGAGGGCCTGCCGGCCGAGAGAGGGGCTCCAGAGCACGGGCTGCGTCGTGAACGCCACGCCCTCGTGGTCCGCCGTCGAGCGCACGATGTAAGAGCCGTCGGCGGGGTCGAAGAACGAGAGCTCCTTGCCCACCCGGGTGAGCTCCGGCGCGGACGTCACGAGCTTCGTCAGATCGTCGACAGAGAGCGTCGTCTTGCGGAAGAACGGGTGCGTCTCGGACGTCGCCGGTGGCACCTCGGGGACCGCGACGTTCGTCCCCAGCCAACCCGTCGCGCCGGACGCGCTCGGAGCGGGTGCCGAAGCCGATGCGACCGGCGGAGCGGTCCCCGCATCGGGCCCCGCCGCGGCAACGGGGGAAGACCGGATCGCCTTGCACCCGACGAGCAGGAAGGCTGCGAAGCACCAGCGAGCGCCGCTCAAGGTGGCGCCGATGCTACTACGCGGCCTTCTCGCGAAGGCCCATGCGCTCGGCGACGCCATCGCGGTACGCGTGCCAGAGGGAGAGCGCCTGCTCGCACGTCTCGATGACCCCGCGCGCCTCCGCCGATCCGTCCGGCGCGTGGGTCTGCACCATGCGCCAGGCGTCCTCGCGGTGCCCGCCCTCGACCTCGGCGTGCGCCCGCGTCAGCTCCATCGCCTCGGTCTTGCAGCCGTAGAACTTGACCAGCGGATGCTCGGTCACCGCCTGCTCGCCGCGCCGCCTCACGTACGTCCCCGCCAGCTCCGCGCGCTCGTTGACGCTGCCCTCGACGAAAATCGTGAGCAGCCCCACCGCCGACTGCCAGGGTTGCGACGCGGATCGCTCGCGCAAGAAGTCCCGGTACTTGCGGGCCGCCGGGTGAAGCGCCGCATCGTCGTCGGCGAATGCAGCTCGGTCGAATCCCAGGCCGCCCATCATGCGCAGGAAGAGCTCGGGGTGCGCGGCCGTGCGCGAGAGCCCACCCGTCTGCTCCTCGTAGAGATTCTCGGCGAGGGCCCGACGCACGTCGTCGAGCGGCGCGGTCGCCCCGAGCGCGCGCGCCAGCAGCACAGGGAAGTCGCGCACGTACACGAGGTACTCGTGACGGAAGTGCACCAGGAGCTGTTCGCGCGTGAGGCCCGGCTTCGTCAGCGCCGGGTAGGCCCAGTGGTGCTTGCGATCCATGACCGCGAGAAGCCGCTCTCGAAGCATCGACGAGGATCGTTGCACCGCTCGCTCATCCGGTCACGTTTCACGCACCGATGAGGGAGTCACGCCCGAGCTGAAGGTGACGAGACGGGCGCTTCACTGACACGTCCCGTTGGTGCTGCAGTGTCCGCCGCCCTTGCACGCCACGGTGGTCGTGTACGGTTCGCCGCAGCTCTCGCAGTAATTCCCCCCGCCGATGAAGTTGCAGACCTGGAACGGGGCCGGGCACTGCGCCACGCCGCCGGGGCACGTGCAGGTTCCCGAGCCCGGGGGCGCCGAGCCGCTGCAGTACATGTTTCCTTGGCCGCAGACACCTGGATGGCCGCCGTCGCTCGCGCAATAGACGCACTCGACCGGCTTGCCCATGCAGGTCGCGCAGCTCGTGACCGTCATCCCGTTGCACGAGAAGGTCTGACCTGGCGGCCCGACCTCGGCCGGCCCATCCGGAGGGCCAGTCTCGGCTGGCGTCGCTTCCGGGATCACCATCGCATCCCCGTCCTGGGTCACCCCACCGTCCATCACGTCGGCGGGTGCCGCTTCCGCGGGCGAGTCCACGGTGGAGTCGTCTCCCATGCCCGGACCGGTTTCGGTACCGCCGTCGTCGCCGAGGTAGTTGCGCTGGACGCCGCCCAGGCACGCCGCGAGACCGAGCGTCCCGGTAGCCCCGATCGCGAGGAGGAGCATCCACCTGGCGATCCGCGACTCGCTCTCGCGACAGACGGGTTTCACTGGCAGGTCCCCGTCGAAGCGCTGCAGTGCCCGCCGCCCTTGCACGCCTCCATGTTCGAGCCGTTCTCGCCGCACGTCTGGCAGTAGAACATCCCGCCGATCCCGCCCGAATACGTACAGACCTGGAACGGGGCGGGGCACTGCCCCACGTTGCCCTGGGCGCCGCCGTTGCAAGTGCACGCCATGGCGCCCGCGGGCACGGAGTTGATGCAGTACATGTTCTGGGCACCGCAGAAGCCGGGATGGCCGCCGTCGCTCGCGCAGAAGACGCACTCGACGGGCTTGCCCGTGCAGTTCGCGCAGCTCGTGACCGTCGTCCCGTTGCACGAGAAGGTCTGACCCGTCGGTCCGACCTCGACCGGCGCATCGGTGAGAGGAGGGCTCGTCTCGGTAGGCGCGTTCTCCTCGATCACCATCGCGTCCGCATCCCCGTCCTGGGACACCCCGCCGTCCATCCCAGGTGCGACTTCAGCGGGCGAGTCCAGCGTCGCGTCGTCCCCCGTCGTGGAACCCGCCTCGCTGCCGTTGGCGTAAGTCCGATCGACGCTTCCGAGGCATGCCGCGAGCCCGAGCGCGCCGGCGGACCCCATTGCGAAGAGAAGCGCCCACCTGCCGACCTGCGAGCCCCTCCCGCGGCGTTCAGAACTCACCGGCCACTCCGCCCGCGCCGGCCCCGATCCACGGGTGCAGCCCACTCGGCGCATCTTTCTTCTTGGCCTCTCCCGAGGTGAAGAGCAAGACCAGCCCGGTCGCGAGCAGCGCCCCCCCGGCGACGTAACCGACCCACGCACCCGTGGCCGCGTTGTCGGCCTGCTGGTCGAGCGACTGGATCTGCGGCTTGCTCGACAGGGGGCAGCCGTTACTCGAGCACAGGGCGTTCGCGTCGGTGCGCTTGGTCCGGTTGATGGCGACGAACGCAGTCCCCACCGCGAGGCCGGCAACGCCCACACCGACGCCGATCCATCCGAGGACCTTGCCGAGGTCCGGTCCGCTTTGGGGCGGCACGGCCTCGCCGCCGGGAACCGGAGAGGTAGGCGCCCCGGGCGCAGGGGCCGGCGCAGGCGTGGGCTCGGCGGCCCGCAGCTGCAAAACGACCGTCTCGCGCGATCCGGAGGAGAGCTTCACGCGCGATTCGGCGCTGGTCCCGTCCTTGCCCACGGCGCGAAGGGCGTGGGTACCCGGATTCACCGGCGCGGCAATGCCGATCATGGCAGCAGGCAACGGCGTACCGTCCATCGTGACCGTCGCGTCCGACGCACCGTTGCCCTCCACGCGAATCAGCAAGGTGGGGATGCGGGCATCCAGCTCCTTCGACTCCTGCGCTGCCGAGGCCTGGGCGTCGACGAAGGCGCGCGGTGCATCGGGAGGAAGGACCTCGCGGGTGACTTTCAGGTAGGTCTCGCTCGCCTCGACGAGCTGCCCGAGCTTCACCTGCGTGCGGGCGATGTAGAGCAGGTGGGTGGGCGCGTGCACCAGCGACTCCGCGCGCTGGAATCGATCGAGCGCCTCTGCGTACCGGCCTTGCTGCAAAAGGTCGACGCCAGCGGCCGCCGCGGCCCTTGCCACAGCTCGCTGCTCGTCGGTGATGTTGGAAGACGGCGTTTGCTGCGCAGGCCCCGGCGGTGTCTGCGGCTGCGCCGAAGTGGGTGACTGGGCGGCAATGAGGGCGGTGGCGACGGTCGCGGCGACGAATTTTCGCGACGACCTCGACCCACCTGCCATCCCGCGCGTCAGACTATCACCGCGCGCACCGGAGCTGAGCGCGCTATTCTTCACTGCGCGCTCCCCGCGCTCTCGATGCCGCTCGAAATCGGCCAGACTCTGGACGACAAGTACCGCATCGTCCGCGTCATCGGCGTGGGCGGTATGGGTACGGTGTACGAAGGCGAACACCGCCTCATTCGCCGGCGTGTCGCGATCAAGGTGCTGGCGAAAGACTCCTCGCACACACCCGAGAGCGTGAGTCGCTTCGAGCGAGAGTCGCAAGCGGCGGGGCAGATAGGGAACGACCACATTCTCGAGGTCCTCGACATCGGCACGACCGAGGAGGGCCAGCGCTACATCGTGATGGAGTACCTCGACGGCGAAACGCTGGCGATGCGCATCGAGCGCCTGGTCCGCCTGCCCGCCGGGCACGTGGCGCTCCTCGCGCGGCAGATCCTCGTGGGGCTCGCGGCGGCGCACGACGCGGGGATCGTGCATCGCGATCTGAAGCCGGACAACGTGTTCATCCTGCGAGAGAAGGCGGGCTTGCTCGACTTCGTGAAGATCATCGACTTCGGGATCTCGAAGTTCGATCAAGCCGCCACGCCACACCCGCGCCTCACGTCGTCGGGCGCGGTGCTCGGAACGCCTTGCTACATGTCACCGGAGCAGGCGCGCGGCACAGGGGTCGACGCGCGCTCGGACCTTCACTCGGTCGGGGTCATCCTCTTCGAGTCGGTCACTGGACGGGTGCCCTTCGTCGGACAGAACTTCAACGAGCTGATGTTCCAGATCGCGACGGGCGAGCGTCCTCACGCGAGGGACTTCGTGCCCGACCTCGACCCGAGGTTCGAGGCGATCATCGACCGTGCCATGCAGCGCGATCCGGAGAAGCGCTACCAGTCCGCGCGCGAGTTCCAGAGGGAGCTCGAAGGTTGGATGCGCGCGAACTCGCTGTCGACGACGACGGGCGAGACCCTGCTGTCGGACGTGGACGAGGCCATCAAGGCGCTACGGCAAGGCGGGGGCGCTCGCCACGTGGATCGGAACGCTCCCACGATCGGCGCCGAAACCGAGAGCGAAATGATCGGCACGCGCCGCACGGTCACCAACGCGAGCGTCGACACGCTCGCGACGCCGAAGCGCCGGAACCGGAACCGGTTGATGCTGGCTGGCGGGTTCGCCGCGGGAGCCATGGTCGCCGTGCTGGGGCTGATCACGGTGGGCAGGACGAAGGAGCCGCCGACCGACTCGCCGCCGCCGGTCTCGTCGGCCGCGGCGGCCGCAGCGAGCGCGCCCCCCGCGGCGAGCGACTCGCCGCCCACGGCGAGCGCCAGCCCGTCGGCAAGCGCCACTTCGGATTCCGCCGGCTCGAGCGTCTCACACGCGCCGGACCCGCGCCGGAGGCCGAAGCCGTCGAAGGGCAGTCCGCACCCGGCGTCGACCGGCAAGCAGGTCGACTTCGGGTACTGACAAAGAATGCGTTCCGTACCGCCTTGGCCGTGTGTCGGACGACATGAACCCCTAGCCAACGGCTAGGTGGGAAGCTTTGACCGCGCTTAAGGCTTCCGAGTTTATCCGCGCCCTCGCGGGCGAGGCCCGGCTTGCACACTGAGCGGTCATTACCTCCCTGGTTCGTGGTCGCTGGGATCCATGTGATGCCGACGAAGCACGTTCCCGGCAGAGGGAACGCTTCGATGTTAACACCCGACCCCCCTCGGTCAACGCGCGCGCGTGCAGACGACGCAAGAAACTGGGCCGAGCGCGAGCGTGTGTGTCTACATCCGCTCGGGGCAGCATGCACCAGAGCGCACTTGACAGCACGACGACTGCCAGCCAACACGCGCACACCGGCGTCCGGTTCGCGACGGCCGACGAGCGCGATGCCACCGGCGTCGAGCTGGCCCGCGAGTCGATGGTCGTCGTGGAGCTCGAGGGCATCGGACCGTCGGCGCGCGGGCGTCTCGCAGAAGTGGTCGACGAGGCCGTCGAGCGGTGCCTGGCCGCGCGCGGGGCGGCGACCCCGGGGATCACGTCGGGGAGCGACCGGGACGCGACCCTGAGCGACCAGCTCTTTCGCGCTCGACGAGCGGGAGGGGCGGGCATCGCGATCGTGCTCGGGCCGCTTCGTGCGTGCACGGGCTTCAAGGGGGCGCTCGAGCCGGAGGATGCGGCGACGCTGCGGTTCCTGGCGGAGGCGACGCGCGAACGGCCGCTCATCCTCGTGCTCGACGCCTGCGACGAGGCGACCGGCGCGTACGCCGACCCGGTGAGCTTGCAGTCGCTGCTGGTCCCGGCGCCGGCGGCCATGGCTCCGGCAGCCGTCACCGCCCCTGCTGCTGCTCGTCCTCTTCTCGTCGATCCCGAACCGGAGCCGGCTCCCGAGTCGCAGCCGCAACCGGAGCCGACTCCCGAGCCCGAGGCTGCTCCCGAGCCACGGCCCGCGCCTCTCGCGAAGCACACTGCTGGCGCCACCGTCGTCGAGCGCGAGGAGGCCTGGCGCGCTTGGACGCTGCAGCTCGCCGCCGCGCGCGGGCCACAGCCTCTCGCGGTGCTCGAGAAGCTCTTCGCGGAGGCGTACATGCCGCTCGCGAACGCGCTCGCCCGCGGCCTAGACGATCCACGGGCCCGCCACGCCCACGACGAGTTCGCGACGACCTTCTCGCGCGGCTACTCCGAGGCGTTCGCCACCTTCGCGTCGACGACCAAGCGACCGCGCATGGTCTTCGACGCGCACGACGTCGCCGCGAAGATCGGGCGCCTGCACGGTGCGCGCTCGACGCGCGTGCTCGTCGTGGACGCCATGCGATGGGACCTGGCTCGCCTGGTCGAGGAACGCCTGGTGGCGAAGCTCGGCCCCAAGGCCTCGCTCACCGACGAGCTGCTGCTCTGGAGCGCGCTGCCGACGACGACCCTGCGCCAGCTCGAGACGATCGCGCGCGGCATCGAAGCGCTGCGCATTCCCGCGGCGCTCGACGCCGAGCCAGAGCCCCCGCGCGGGCGCACGGCCGAGTACGTGCGTCGGATGCGCGTCGGACCGCGCGAGATCCACAAGCTCGACGTCATCGAGTCGCGACTGCAGTCGGCGCGCGGCCGCATCGTGCAGGAGCTCCCCGAGATGGCCGAGGACACCGCCGAGGCCATCGCGCGCCATGCCGACACGCTGGCGCCGCGCACGCTGCTCTTCGTGACGGGCGACCACGGTTTCGCCGTGGACCGCACGGGCGTGGCACGTCAGGGCGGCGCGTCGCCCGAGGAAGTGCTCGTGGGCGCGTTCGCGCTGCTCGTCGGCGACGTCCACTGAGCGGGGTTGCCGAGCGCGTCGTCCGGGTCGGCAAAGATCTCCTGGAAGCGCCGCGACATGACTCCCGCGTGGTAGCCGTCCATCACGCGGTGGTCGAAGGCGACGCCGATGGAGACGCGCTTGCGCGGCACGATCTGGTTTCCGACGACGGTGGGAGCCGTGCGGATGGCGCCCAGCGTGATGCACATGGGCGTGCGGGCGTACGGGACGAGCGGCGCCCACGCCATCTCGATGCCGAAGACGCCCACATTGGTCACCATGCAGGAGCCGAAGGGGTCGAACGGTATGCCGATGGAGTTCAGGTTCCAGCCGAGGTCGAACGAGAGGAAGGAGCTGAAGCGGGCGACCGTCGAGCGGAACGGCCCCGGCAGGCCGCCCATCAGCTTCGCCGCCTTCACGGTCGGGTCCTTGCGCTTGCCGCGGATGGCCTCGGCGCGTTCGCGCAGCTCGCGGGCGATGTCGACGACGTTCTTTTCGTCGGTGCGCACGATCTTGGCGCCGGCGAGGTTGGCGTCGCGACGCGTCTCGCGTTCCCCCTCGTCGGCCTTCTGGCGCTCGCGGTCGAAGAAGGCGACCTGGAAGAACACGTCGACCGTCTCGCGCAGCATCAGGCGTCCGAAGGAGGCGAAGCCGTTTGCCTCGGGCGACGAGGCGATGGCGATGGCAGCCGCCTTGCCGACGACGTGCGTGAGGGTGACCTTCTCGCCGCTGGCCTCGCGAACACGCGCGGCCCAGTCGAGCGCGCGCTCGCAGTCGAGGTCGAGCACGCCGTAGGCCGCTGGGTTCGACGGGGTGTCCCACGTCGTCAGCGCGAGTTTGCGCCAGGCGGGGATGCGCGGCGCGCGACGGAAGCCCATGCGCCCAGGATAGACTCTCCCGCCGATGTCGGCCCTCCTCGAACAGTGGCTCGCACGGGCGAGCGATTCGCGCTGCGCCGTGTTCGACGCGGGCGGCCGCACGACGTGGTCGGAGCTCGTCGACAGGGCCGACCGCGTCGCGTGCGCGCTGCTGGGTGAAAGGCGCTCGCTCGAAGGCGAGCGCGTGGCGGTGCTCGTCTCGCCGGGA
>DATJYG010000816.1:0-3313 GCA_035499695.1 Polyangiaceae bacterium | reverse complement strand
AAGCCCCACGCCTACGCGCGCATCACCTTCGAGAGCTGATCGAAGCGCCACGCGCTCTCGGCCAGCGGGGCCCCGGCGCGCTCGAAGCGATCGAGCGTCGTGCGCAGGGCCACGGGGCCCGCGTCGATGCCGAGGAACGCGCGCTTGGTCCGGTGGGCCACGAAGAGCGTCGTGCCGCTCCCCGCGTAAGGATCGAGCACCAGGTCGCCCTCGTTCGACAGCGCCGTCACGAGCCGCTCGAGCAGCGCCTCCGGCTTCTGCGACGGGTACCCCGTGCGCTCGCGCGCGATGGGCGCGATGACGCCGATGTCCCAGACGTCCCCCATCGGCACGCCCGCCGTCTGCTCGTCGGTCTTCGACGACCGGGCGCGCCGCCCGTCGCTGGCGAAGACCGCGCGCTGCTTCCTGGTCCCCCACGTCGCGAGCGTCGACGCCGCGAGCGGCTCGTAGGCCTGGTTCCACCGCGGCGTCGCCGACGGATCCTTGCGCCATCGCAGCAGCACGTCGTGCACGCGCTGGAAGTTGGGTGTCTTGCTCGGCCAGCGCCGGTAGCGCCACACGATCTCGCTCGCGAACGCCTCGGCGCCGAAGATCTCGTCGCCCAGCACGCGCACGTAGTGGCTCGTCTTCGGGTCCACGTGCACGACGATCGACCCGTGCGGTGCGAGCAGGGGCCGCACCGCCTCGAGCCGCTCGCCGAGCGCCGACAGGTACGCGGGCAGGTCGGCCCACCGGTCGTCGAAGGCCGGCACGCGCGTGCGCGACGTGCGCGGCGCCCCCGCCTTCCGGAGCCACGCCGCGTGCTCGCGGTTCGTGAAGAAGGGCGGGTCCATGTACGCGAGCGTGACGCGCTCGGCGTGCGACGCGGCGAGCCCGGCGAGCACCGGCAGGTTGTCTCCCTCGAGCAGCCACCCGGCGCGGTCGGACGTGGCCCAGGCGTTCCGCGGGGGAGCGGGTATCGCGGCGGTCGGATCGCTCCGTCCGCGCCAGGTCAACTTCACCTCGCGAGCCATGCGTGGATCGTAGCCACCGCGAGCGCACCTGCGCCACTTCCCGGCGTCTCGAGCGAGGTGGCGTCGGTTCGGACGATGAGGCTTCGGCCCCTGCCGAGGTCCGCCGGTGCGAGCGAAGGCACGTGGGCCATGGCGAAGGCACGTTCGCGGCGCGAAAGGCACGTCGGCCAGGAAGAGGGCCCGTGGGCGAGAGCGAAGGCACATGGGCCAGGGAAAAGGCACGTTGGCGAGAACGAAGGCACGTCGGCCAGGGACAAGGCCCACGGGCAAGGGCGAACGCCCGTCGGCGAAAGCGGCGGGACGTGGCCGAGAGCGGAAGCACGTGGGTGAGAACGGCGGGCCGCGCGCGAGAGCGGCGGCACCTGCCCGAGAGGGAACGCCCATCGGCGAGAGCAGAAACAGGCGGGTGAGAGCGGTGGCCCGTGCGCGAGAGCGGCGGCCCGTGCGCGAGAGCGGCGGCCCGTGCGTGAGAGCGAAGGCGCGTGCGCGAGAGCGGAGACCCGTGGGTGAGAGCGACGGACCGGGGTGAGAGCGAAGGTCCGTCGGCGATAGCGAAGGCGCGTCGGCCAGAACGAAGCCAGGCCGGCGAGATGCCGCCTGGCAGGAAGGGCCAAGTCACACGCGCCAGCCGGCGAGAAGCGTGAAGGCGGCGAGAGCGAGAAGGCGAGAAGGTGTTCCTTGGTGTCTGCGGCGAGCAAGCGGCGGTGCGAGTCACATAACGGTCGAACTGCGCGTTAGCGGCGTCCGTTCATGCTGGAATGCCCACCATCTGAGCACCGCTCGCACGGACACGTGTGGCCGCGCGGCGAGCCGGCTGTGCGCGAGACGATGGCCGGCATCCGTCGCAAGCTCGGGACCGCGCCGGCGTCGAAGAAGGCGCCCGTCGGCGACGGCGAGCTCGCGGCGCTCATCGCGACGCTCGGCGAGGACCTCTCGGGGCTCCGCGATCGCGCGCTCCTCACGCTCGGGTGGTCCAGCGCTTGCCGCCGCTCTGAGCTCGTCGCCCTCGACGTCGCCGACGTCGAGCTCCAGGTCGAAGGCCTCCTCGTCCATGTGCGGCGCTCGAAGGGGGACCAGGAGGCCAAGGGCTACGACAAGGGCATCCCCTACGCGTCGGCACCCGCCCTATGCGCCGTGCGCGCGCTCCAGGCGTGGCTCGACGCCGCAGGCATCACCGAGGGCGCGATCTTCCGAGGAGTCGATCGATACGGGCATGTGTCGAAGACACGGCTCTCCGACCGCTCCGTCGCGCGGATCGTGCAGCGCGCGGCGAGCGCCGCGGGCCTCGACCCCTCACGCTACGGCGGGCACTCTCTGCGCTCGGGCTTCATGACGACGGCGGCCGAGAAGGGCCGCCCGCTCGAGGCGATCATGCGGCAGACCGGGCACAAGTCCGAGCGCGTGGCGCGCGGGTACATCCAGCACGCGACGGTCTTCAAGAACAACCCCGCGAAGGGCCTCGTGTGATGGCGGACGGTCCTTCCGTCCTCGTTACGCTGCGCCTGAGCGTCCGCGATCGTGCGCTCCTCGAGCAGCTCGTCGAGCACGAACGCCGAGCGCTCGATCACCTCGGCGTCGAGGTCTCGCTCTCGAGCGTGATGCGCAAGCTCATTCGGGCCGCGGCGAAGGCAGCCGCGGTCGACGTCGCCGGCGACGAACGTCCACGGCCGCCCGCCGCGCCGGTGGCGAAGCCGTCGCCGGCGGCGACGTCGCCCGTCTCGCAGGACCAGGTGCGGGCCCTCCTTCGGAAGAGGATGGCCGAACGCCGCGGGCTCGGCGCCGAGCTCGCGCGGAAGCTCGGCGTCGAGCGCGCGCAGGTGTCGAGGTTCAAGGCCGGAAGCGAGTCCTTCCCGTCGACGAAGATCGGACCGCTATACGCCTTGCTCACGGCGGAAGGCCAGCGATGAGCATTTACTCATCGGAGTAGACGCTCATGCGCGCATTACGTAGGTGGCGAAGTAGCGCCCCTTCTCGAGATCGAGGATGAGGCTTGGCTGTTTCGGCTGCCACCCCAGCTGTTGGCGTGTACGCGCGCCGGAGACCGGCATGTCGGCCGAAGCGAAATGCGCGAGCCAGCCGAAATGAGCTTCCGCTTCCTCCGGCGCCTTGACGACGACTGGCACGTTGAGCCCATGGCCGATGGCCTGCGCGATGTCGCAGACGAGAACGCCCTCGTCGCCGATCGCATGATACCTCGCTCCCGCCGACCCCTTTTCGAGGGCCAACCTGAAGAGGTGGGCCGCGTCCAGGCGATGGACCGCGGGCCATCGGTTGAGGCCTTCGCCGACATATGCGGAGAC
>DATJYG010000815.1:0-4708 GCA_035499695.1 Polyangiaceae bacterium | reverse complement strand
CGTCCGCCCCGGAGAACGCCTCGTCCGGCAGCAGCGCGTCGCCGTCGATCGGGCACTTCGCGACGTCGTCGCCGAAGGTCCCGCGGCAGGTGGGGCACGTAGGCATGACAAGGAGAAGCCGGAGGGGGCTCCCCCTTCAGTCTACATCTGCAGCTCGTAATCCTCGATCACGGGGTTGGCGAGCATCTCGTCGGCCATTTTCGCGAGGCGCGCCTTCAGGTCCGGCGCCTTCGCGTGCTCCTCGTCGACCTCGATCTCGACGATCTTGCCGATGCGCACGTCCTTCACGCCCTCGAAGCCCAGCTTGCCCAGGGCCCGGCGCACGGCGTCGCCCTGCGGGTCGAGCACCTCGGTCTTCAGCCGGACGAGAACGCGGACCTTCATCGCTTCGCCTCGGCCGCGAGGTTCCTGCGGATGCGCGGCAGCGGCGACTCGGTGTCCGGCTCGAACGCGCGACCGGTGATCTGCTCGTACGCCGCGATGTACTTCTCGGCGGCACCGATGCGCACGTCGTCGGTCATCGGCGGCGGCGTACCGTCGCCCTTGTAGCCCTGGGAGATGTACCAGCGACGCACGAAGTCCTTGTCCAGCGGGTCGGGGTCCTTCGCCTCGCGCATCCGCTCCTCGTAGGTGCGCGCCTGCCAGAAGCGCGACGAGTCGGGCGTGTGGATCTCGTCGATCACCACGAGCTCGCCGTCCTTGGTGCGGCCGAACTCGTACTTGGTGTCCACGAGGATCAGCCCGCGCTCCGCGGTGATGCGCTGCCCGGCCGAGAACAGGCGCATCGCGATGTCGGCGGCCTCGTCGAAGTCGCGCGCGGTCACCTTGCCGGTCGCGAGGATCTCCTCGCGCGAGCCCGACACGTCGTGCTCGCCCTTCGGCGCCTTCGTCGTCGGCGTGAGGATCGGCTCGGGCAGCTTCTGGTGCTTCTTGAGCCCATCGGGCAGCTTGTGGCCGCAGAACACGCGCACGCCCTTCTCGTAGTGCGTCCACAGGCTCGTCGACGTGGTGCCCGTCGCGTAGGCGCGCACGACCATCTCGACGAGCACGGGCGTGCACTCGACGCACTCGAGCACGTTGGGGTCCGGCGTGCGGATGACGTGGTTGGGGGCGACGTTCTTCGTCTGCTCGAACCACCACGAGGCCATGCCGTTGAGCACCTGCCCCTTGAAGGGCACGGTGCCGAGCACGCGGTCGAACGCGCTGATGCGGTCGGTCACGACGATGAAGCGGCGTCCGTCCTTCGTCGAGTAGTTGTCGCGGACCTTGCCCTCGTACTTGGCGCCGAGCGCCTCCAGGTCCGTGTGGTCGAGGCAGTTCGGCAGCGCCTTGCGCAGTGTGTCCTGGGGAACCATCGCGTGGGCTCCTACTAGCCCAGCATGGTAGAAATGCCTATCGACACCGGGCACGGGTGGCGAAACTGGCAGACGCAGCGGATTTAGGTTCCGCCGCCGCGAGGCGTGAGGGTTCAAGTCCCTCCCCGTGCACCTCGACCGCGAGTGCTATGACTGAGCGCGCGTCGCACACGCGAGGAGAAGCGCCATGCTCCGAGGAAAAGGCACGGACAAGGTCGAGCTGCAGTGCCCCGAGTGCGGCGCGAAGTTCGAGACGACGCAGGAACGGGCCGAGAAGGGCAAGGTTCGCTGCCCGAACGGGCACGAGTTCGCCGTCATGGGGATGCTCGGTGGCCCCGCGGGCGATGTGGAAGATGAGTAGCGAGCCGGGCACTCTCTGACACGGCACGACGCTCGCTTCGCTCCTCGCCAGCCGAGTGCTGCGAAGAGCGTTGACCATGGCGTGCCTGCTGGGGACCCTCGGGGCAGGGAGCGGGGATGCCGTGCGCGACCCAGCCGCATGCCTCGGCGCTTGTCAGGCCCGAGTCCGCTACACGCTGGACCCCAGGTTCAGCGAAGCGGAGCGCGGGTACATCGAGGAAGCGATGGGCGTGTGGGAGCGCGGCACGGGAGGGCGCGCTTGCTTCACGCCCGGCGGGGACGACCTCGTGGTCGAGCGGCTCGACAAGTCCGACGAGCTCCAGCCGTGGGACCCGGACTGGCCGAGGCACGTGGGCCTGACGAAGAGCGGGCGCATCTGGATCGTGGCGCCGCGCATCGAGGACGCGGGCGAGTACGTCGCCCTCGCCGTGCACGAGCTGGGGCACCACCTGGGCATCGGCCACATCGAGGACACGGCGCGCACGTACATGCACGCCACGATCAACGACACACCGGTCGAGCTGTGGCGTAGCGCCAAGCTCCCCGGCCGCGACGGGCGCGCCTTCTGCGAGGTGCACCGCTGCTCCTGCGAGATGTGAGCCTCGCGGCTCAGTGCACTTCCTTCACGTCCACGCGGCCGTAGCTGAAGATCACTTCGCGGAAGAATTGCGCGCGCATGTCGGCGCCGCGCACGCGGATGCGGCGGTCGGGGGAATCGACGAGGACGACCTCGGGGACCTCGCGTCCGGTGTCGATCTGCGCGAGCGTTTCGATCCGGTCGCCCGTCTGCCCCGCGAGGGGCGGGAGCGTGCGTGACACGGCGAGAGCGCACTGCGCGGTCGGGTCGTGGCCGATGCACCCGCCGGCGAGCGAGAGCTCCACGTTGGGCGCGGGCCGCCAGGTCCACGCGCGCGAGAGGAAGCACGGCGTGGGCGACACCGGCGGGCCGCACGCGACGCCGCCGAGCGCGTCGAGCGGCGGTGAGCTGCGCGCGTTCTGCTCGGCCTTCTGGAACGCGACGCCGGTGTGGACGGCGAGCTGCACCTCGTCGTCGTTGCGAGGCCCGGCGCAGCAGCGGAAGCCGGTGATCGGCGAGCGCGCCGCCGGCGCCATCGGGCGCGCGAAGGCGCACCGCGTGGCGACCTCGCCGGCGGCGTCGTTGCCCCCGCGCAGGACGCCGCGCGACCCGTCAACGCCGGGCGTGCCGCCGCGGTTCCAGGACGAGTCGGTCCACTCGCGCGGGCCGCCGTGCATCTCGCGCACGCCGAAGGCGCTGCGGCACGCGGTGAGCGCGCCGCTCGGGCGCCGCGCGGTGAGGTCGGTGCCGCAGACGTGCGCGTCGTACGTGGCGCCGTACTCGTAGCGGGAGTTGTCCGGCCCCTTGCACGCGCGCTCCCACTCGAGCTCCGAGCACAGGCGCTTGCCCTTGCTCTGGCAGAGCGTCGCGGCCTCGTCGCGCGACAGGTTGGTCGACGGGATCGCCCCCGGCTCGTCGGGAAACGGGAGCACGTCGATGTAGAAGCCGCCCAGGGCGACGTCGACTCCCGGCATCTCGGCGTCCGCCACGCGCGGCACGTCCTCGAGCGCGCTGCCCGCGCGCAGCGTACCCGCCGGGATCCACACCATGCCGGGCCGCGGCGCTCCAGGTGCCACCGTGCTCGGCGCCGTGACCACCGCACCGGCCGGCCCCGCATCCGCATCCGCTCCGATCGATCGGCGGCAACCGATCGTCAGCGGCGCAAGGGCCAGGACTGCGACCCCCGCGGCGCGCATCTACTCGTGCCTGTCGGTCGCGGGCGGCGGCGGCGGGCGCTGGCTCGGCGTCCCGTCGCTCGACCCCTCGCGCAGGCCCAGCTCCTTCATCTTGAGCTGCAGTCCCTTGCGCGAGATCTTGAGGAGGCGCGCCGCGTGGGTGACGTTGCCCCCCGTCTGCTGCAGCGCGCGGCTCACGAGCTCCTTCTCGAGGCGGCTCATGGCCACCTTCACGTGCTCCTTGAGTCCGCCCTCGCCCGCGAGCGCCGCCGTCAGGTCCGCCTCGGGGAGCGGCACGTTGGCCATCGCGGGGATGCCGCGGATCTCGGGCGGCAGGTCGCTCGCCCGGAGCTTCTGCGCGTCGCAGAAGAGCACCGCGCGCTCGATGACGTTCTCGAGCTCGCGGATGTTGCCTGGCCAGGGGTACGCGACGAGCACCTCCATCGCCTCGGTCTCGGCGCCCTCGACCTTCTTCTTCAGGCGCTCGTTGAACTTGCCGAGGAAGTGCTCGACGAGCACCGGGATGTCGCCGGTCCTCTCGCGGAGCGCGGGCAGGCGGATGGGCACCACGTTGAGCCGGTAGAAGAGGTCCTCGCGGAAGGAGCCCGACGCGATGAGCCTCTTGAGGTCGCGGTTGGTCGCCGCGACGAGCCGCACGTCGACGCGGATCGTCTTGATGCCGCCGACGCGCTCGAACTCGCTCTCCTGCAGCGCGCGCAGGAGCTTCACCTGCATCTCGATGGGGATCTCGCCGATCTCGTCGAGGAAGAGCGTGCCGCCGTTCGCGAGCTCGAAGCGCCCCGGCTTGCTCGACACGGCGCCGGTGAAGGCGCCGCGCTCGTGGCCGAAGAGCTCACTCTCGATGAGCTCCTTGGGGATCGCCGCGCAGTTCACCTTGATGAACGGTTTGTCCTTGCGGCTCGAGTGCTCGTGGAGCGCGCGCGCCACGAGCTCCTTGCCGGTGCCGCTCTCGCCGCTGATGAGGACCGTGGTCGGCGTGTCCGCCACGCGCTCGAGGATCGCGTAGATGTCGAGGATCCCCTGGCTGTGGCCGATGATCCCGAAGCGCGCGTCACGCGCGTCGCGCGCGGGCGTCGCGTCGGCGGCGCGCAGGTCGCGCGTTTTCAGGGCCTTTGCGACGATCTGGCGAACCTCGTCTTTGTCGAACGGCTTGGTAACGAAGTCGAACGCACCGCTCTTGAGGGCCTCGACCGCCGTGTCGATCGTTCCGTGCGCCGTGA
>DATJYG010000814.1:0-4630 GCA_035499695.1 Polyangiaceae bacterium | reverse complement strand
CGCGTCGAGGGGAAGCTCGGCGAGGGAGGCTTCGGCGCCGTCTACCGCGCGGTGCACCCGGTCATCGGCAAGACCGCCGCGATCAAGGTGCTCTCGCGCCAGTGGTCGAGCAATCCGCAGATGGTGTCGCGCTTCATCGCGGAGGCGCGCGCGGTCAACCAGATCAGGCACAAGAACATCATCGACATCTTCGCCTTCGGGGCGCTCCCCGACGGGCGGCAGTACTACGTGATGGAGCTGCTCGACGGGCAGCCGTTCGACGCGTTCCTGAAGGCGCGTGGACGGCTCGCGCCCGAGGTGGCCCTCCCCATCCTGCGGTCGGTGGCGCGCGCGCTCGACGCCGCGCACGCGCAGGGCATCGTGCACCGCGATCTCAAGCCGGAGAACGTGTTCCTCGTCTTCGACGAGGACGGCACGGTGCAGCCCAAGCTCCTCGACTTCGGCATCGCCAAGCTGCTCGGCGAGTCGAGCGGCGGGCACAAGACGCGCACCGGCGCTCCGCTCGGCACGCCCAACTACATGTCTCCGGAGCAGTGCCACGGGAAGGCGGTCGACAAGCGCACCGACGTGTACTCGCTCGGCGTCATGACGCACGAGGTGCTGACCGGAAGGCTCCCGTTCGACGGCGAGTCGCTCATGGACATCCTCGTGAAGCACATGACGGTGCCCCCGCCGCGCATGAGCGCGCACTGCCCGGAGCTCCCGCCGGGGCTCGACTCACCGGTGCTGCACATGCTCGAGAAGGACGCGCAGAACCGGCCGGCGTCGACGGGGGAGGCCGTCGAGTCGCTCGTCGCCGAGGCCGGGCGCGCCGGCATCCAGGTGCCTCCCGTGTCGAGCCGCGACGCGCCGGCGCTGCCCGTCGCGCGCATCCGTTCGGTGCCGCCGGGGGCGACGCCGACCGCGGAGCTCGGGCGGGCCAAGACCGTCCCGACGCCCGAGGCGGCGGGCCGCACGCTCAACCCGGCGGAGAGCGACGTCGCGCGTGGTGGAGGGCGGCGTGTTCTCCTCGTCGCGGCCCTCGTCGTCGGAGGGCTCGCCGCGGGCGCGGGAGGAGTCGTGCTCGTGTCGCACCGGGCGCCGCGCCTCACCGTGTCCGCCGAGCCGGCGACCGCGTCGGCCCCCGCGTCGATCGGCATCGTGACGCTCGCGCCGCCGTCGGCGTCGCCCGCGTCGAGTACCGTGGCGCTGAGGGTGGAGGCGAACGCGCCGCACGCGAGCGTGTGGCTCGCCGCCAGACGACTGGGAGACGCGCCGGGCCCCATCTCGCTCCCGCGAGGCTCGGACGAGCTCACGCTCACGGTGAAGGCGGATGGATACGTCGCGTCCAACGTGCAGGTGATGCCCACCGAGGACGTCGTGGTCGCGGTGACGCTCCCGAAGAACGTCGCGCCGGCCACGTCCGGCACGAGCCGCCGCGTGAGCAAGGACCTCGAGAACCCCTTCTGACCTCGCATGCGCGCGCTCCGACTCACCCCGCTGGTCCTCGTCGCGTCGCTCCTGCAGTGCACCGACTTCCCCCAGCTGCAGAGCGGCGTGTGCGGCAACGCCATCGTCGAGACGGGCGAGGACTGCGACACGTATCCGGTCAGCCCCGGCACGTACTGCCGCCCGCCCGGGTCACCGGCGGGCGGGTGCCGGCTCGACTGCACGACGGGCAGCGGCCACGCGTGCCAGAGCGGCTGGGGCTGCGGCACCGACGGCATCTGCAGACAGCCGACGGGCACGTTTCGCCAGGCCAACGGCCCCGTGGCCGCCAACGCGTGGCGCCTGCTCACGGGTGACTTCGACGGCGACGGCCGCCAGGACGTGTTCGTGCGCGCCG
The DNA here is from genome assembly GCA_035499695.1 of Polyangiaceae bacterium. Taxonomy (GTDB): domain Bacteria; phylum Myxococcota_A; class Polyangia; order Polyangiales; family Polyangiaceae; genus Palsa-1150. The sequence continues at coordinate 2,805 of DATJYG010000814.1, read as the reverse complement.
CCATCGACGCCGCCGGCCTGTCCTCGTCGCGCGTCCACTACTACAGCTCCAACCCCGACCACAGCATCGCGCTGGCGAGCACGCTGGTGCTCCCGGCGCAGATCGCCTCGCCGGCCCTCGCCGACTTCGACGGCGACGGGAAGACCGACCTCGGCTGCGTCATCGACGGGGGCATCGACGTGATGCTCGGGCAGACGGACCGCACGCTCTCCCCGGTGGCGTACCCCGCGTACACGCTGGCCGCGACGCAGGTCGCCATCGCGGAGATCACGGAGCACAACGTCACGCCCGTGGCGGACATCGTGTTCTTCGCGAGCCAGGGGGGAAACTCGGTCGTCACGCTCACCACGAGCAGCGGCTCGTCGGGTGCCACCCTGTTCTCCCCCGCTCCGCAAGGGCCCGCCGACCTCGCCGGCCCGATGATCACGGCCCAGTTCGTGGAGGATCCGACGGTGGAGGCGTGCGACCAGCTCGTGCTCGCGTTCACCGGGTCCGACGGCGCCGACGTCTACTCGCCGTGCAAGTTCCAGGGGACGAACATCGTCCCGAACACGGCGGGCCCCGTCGCGCACGTGTCCTTGCCCGGCGTGCTCACCGTCACCCAGGGTGTTCGCGCGGGGGACGTCGACGGCGACGGACACCTCGACCTGCTCATCGGCACCGATCTCCTGACGACCTACTGGTCGCGCGGCGACGGCAAGGGGGGCTTCGGCGCCGCCACCAAGCTCCTCGTGGACACCGGCGCCGCGATCACCACGTCGATCCGCCTCCCGGTGGCCGTCGGAGACCTGAACGGCGACCACATCGCCGACTTCGTGGCGCCCTCGGGCATCTACGTGAGCAACCCGTTCGCCCCGCCCGCCTACGTGCGAAGCGTGCAGAAGACGACGGGCCTCTGGACCGAGGGCGCCATCGCGGACCTGAACGGCGACGGCCTGCCGGACGTCGTCGCCGCGAGCAACTCCGAGCTCGACGTCGACCTCTACGTCGGCAACGGCACGCTGGCGCTCAACCCGTTCACGATCTCGACGACCGGCGAGGTATCGCAGCTCTCCGTCGGCGACTTCGACGGCGACCGCGTGAACGATCTGGCCATCGCCGAGGTCCCCGCCGACACGGCGTTGCCGAACGACGTGAGCATCGCGTGGGGGCAGGCCGACGCGCAGCCGCTGCCGCCCGCGCGCGTCGGCGAGTTCGCCACGGTCACGCAGACCGTGGCGCTGCCGCGGCCGTTCACCACGCTGTCGGATCTCGCGGTTGTCGGGCATCCGGCTTCGGCCCCGACGACGTCGCTCATCTCGGAGCTCCTCGCGAACGGCGGCCGGCAGCCGATCGCGCCCTACTTCCTCACGCAGCCGGGCTTCGCGGACGACACGGCGATCGCCATCGCGGCGGCGCCCTTCCTCGGCACGGCGCACGTCGACATTGCGGCGGTCGGGTACGAGTCGGCGAGCAAGGGACTCGCCTTCCGCTACTGGATCGCGCCGGGAGCCGGGCAGGCCCAGTTCGGGGCCGCCGTCGCGTCGGGCACGCTGCCGGCGGGGTTCCAGCCGTACATCACCGTCGGCGACGCGCAACGAGACGAGGCACTGACCGCGTGGGGCAAGCTGACTCCGGGCGGAGCCCCCGTGTTCGTCACCGCCGCGCCGAACGCGTCGATCACGAGCGCGGCGTTCCTCCCCGGGCAGGCGTCGCCGGGAACCCCGCCGAAGATCGCCGCGGGCTCGGTCCTGCCGTTCGACGTGGACGTGTCGCCCGAGGGCCAGCTCGAGTTCAGGGACGTCGACCTCGACGGCGCCGAGGACGCCGTCCTCCTGACCGGCGCGAACGTCGGGGCGCGCAGCATCTACGTCGCGTGGAACGACGGCATGGGGAACTTCGCGACGACAAGCGCGCTGCAGGTCAACTCGGGGAACGACACGCCCGAGGGATTCGCCTTCGTCACCGCCGACACGAGCGGGGTGCCGCGCATCGCCTACGTGACACGGCACGCGCTGATCCTCGCCACGGTGAACACCAAGGGCCGGAGCATCTCGTCGCGCACGACGCTGCTCACGACGGCTTCGGCCACCGGCGTCGCCGCGGGCGACGTCGATGGCGACGGCGTGGAGGACCTCGCGGTGGCCGACGAGGGGAACGTGACCGTCCTGCGCGACATCCCGGTGCTCGAGTGAGGTGCCCGTGAGAGTCTCGTCCGCACTCCTGGCGTTCACCCTGGCGACGGCGCTCGCTGCCCCCGCCGCGGCGGCCGGCGACGACGCGGCGCAGATCGAGCAAGCCAAGATGCTCTTCAACGCGGGAGCGCAGGCGTACGAGGCCGGGCGCTTCGCGACGGCGGTGCAGGCGTTCCAGCAGGCGTACGCGATCGCACCGCGGCCGGCGATCCTCTTCTCGATGGCCCAGGCCGAGCGCAAGGCGTACTACGTCGACAAGCGCCCGCAGGACCTGCGAAACGCGATAGCGCACTACCACGCCTACCTCGATCAGGTGCCGACCGGCGGGAGGCGCGGCGACGCCGCCGATGCCCTCACGGAGCTCGAGCCGATCGCCGCCCGGCTGTCTCCCTCCGAGGGGAGCGCGGCGCAGGCGCCGGCGGCCGAGCAGAAGACGCGCCTCATGGTCACGTCGCAGACGAGCGGCGCGAAGGCCGCGCTCGACGGCGGCGCGCCCGAGGACGTGCCGCTCATCGATGAGGTGAGCCCCGGCAAGCACCACGTGCGCGTGTGGGCCGACGGGTACTTCGACGAGGAGCGTGACGCCCTCGCCGCGCAGGGGAGCCTCGCGGCCATCGACGTGCCTCTACGC
>DATJYG010000813.1:0-4066 GCA_035499695.1 Polyangiaceae bacterium | reverse complement strand
CGGGGTGGGCCCGACGAACCCGACGCGGTGTGCGATCGCGTCGAGGCCCTCGGCATCGACGGCGTCCTGCCGCAGGCGACGTCTCACCGCCCACTGCGCTGCGAGGGCCAGGTGGCCGTCGGCCGTCGGGTGATCGCCGCGCGCGGCGAGAGCGGCCAGGACTTGCCGTTCGGCGCCGTCCGAGACCGGTCCGCCGAGGACGCCGCCGGGCGCCGCGTCCGTCGAGTACGCGACCGACGCGGGAGGGACGTCGCCGTCGGCGCTTCCACTGGCGACACCGTCGGCCGTGGCGCCCGCAGGACGAGCCCCTGGGAATGGACCGCACGCCACGGCCGCCGCCAGCGAGAGCACGCTCGCGCGAGCGACGGGATGAGCTGCAATCACTGGCGCGCGACCTCGATTCAACGATAGCCCTCGGCCTGCAGGGCGAACATGCGCGCGTACTTGCCGGCGCGCGCGACGAGCTCGTCGTGCGTGCCGCGCTCGACGATGGTGCCGTGGTCGAGCACGACGATGCTCTGGGCCATGCGCACCGTGGGGAAGCGGTGCGAGATGACGATGGTCGTGCGGCCGCGGGCGAGGGTGCGGAAGCGCTCGAAGACGGCGTGCTCGGCCTCGGCGTCGAGCGACGAAGTGGGCTCGTCGAGCACCAGGATGTCGGCCTCTTCGCGCATGAAGGCGCGCGCGAGGGCGATCTTCTGCCACTGGCCGCCCGACAGCTCGGTGCCGTCCTGGAACCAGCGGCCGAGCGCGGCATCGAGACCGCCTGGAAGCGCCGTGACGACCTCGCGCGCGCCGCCGCTCTCGACCGCGCGCTCGATGCGCGGCTCGTCCTCGAGGTGGTCGACGCTGCCGAGCCCCACGTTCTCGCGCACCTTGAGCTGGTACTGGTTGAAGTCCTGGAAGAGGACCCCGAAGCGCTTGCGCAGCGCGGCGGGATCCCACTCGCGCAGGTCGCGCCCGTCGAGGAGGATGCGACCCTCGGTCGGCTCGTAGAGGCGCGTCAGCAGCTTCACGAGCGTCGTCTTCCCCGCGCCGTTGTCGCCCACGAGCGCCAGGCTCTCCCCCGGCGGGACGGCGAGGCTGATGTGCCGCAGCGCCCACGTCTCCTTGCCGGGGTACTTGAAGCCGACGTCGTCGAAGACGATGCCGTTCGCTGACCCGATCCCGGCTGGGGCCGGGGCCCCAGCCGACAAACCTGGGAGCGGGGCTCCCTCGGCGAGCCGCAGGTACTCCCACAGGTTCGACATGTACAGGTTGTGCTCGTACATGCTCCCGATGGCCCCGAGCGCAGACTGGAACGACTGCTGCCCCTGCCGGAACGCGAGCACGTACATCGTCATGTTGCCGAGCGTCAGCAGCCCCGCGGCCGTCATGATCGCCATCGCCGCGTAGGCGCCGTAGAAGGTGCCGGTGCCCACCAGCGAGAGCACCTGCGTCCACACGGCGCGCTTCACGTAAAGGCGCCGGTCCTCCTCGTAGAACTCCTCGCTGAGCCGCTTGTATCGCTCGAGCAGCGTCGGCCCCAGGCCGAAGAGCTTCACCTCCTTCGCGTGCTCGTCGTTCGCGAGGACGTACTCGAGGTACAGCAGGCGTCGCGATTCGGGCGAGCGCCAGTTGCGTATCTTGAACGCGAGCTTCGAGTACCGCATCTCGGCGACCGTCGCCGGCACGGTCGCGAGGCACAGCGCGAGCACCGCCCACGGGCTGAACCGGAGCAGCAGCGCCGCGTACCCGCCGAGGGTGATGATGCTCTGCACGAGGCCGAAGCTCTCGGTGACGAGCGCGATGGGCCGCGACGACGCCTCGCGCCGCGCGCGCGTCAGCTTGTCGTAGAACTCCGAGTCCTCGAAGTACGAGAGGTCCAGCCCCAGCGCCTTCTCGAGGATCGTCACGTTGATGTCGACCCCGAGCCGCAGTCCGAGCACGCTGCGCACGAGCCCGAGGCCCCGCTGGACCACCGCCAGGGCCACGATGAACCCGAGCTCCACGAGCACCCACGAGAGCGTCGTCCGCCGGTCGTGCGCCACGACGGCGTCGACGATGCGCTTCCCCGTGTACGCCACGCCGAGCGGCACCAGGCCGCCGACCAGCGTGAGCACCGCGAGCGCCACCGTCATCCCGGGGGACGACCGCCACACGAGCGCCAGCGTCATCCGGACGTGCTTTGCGCTCTCGCGGAGCTGCGAAAGCAGGCTTCCCCGGGGCTTCTGCTTGGGCGGAAGTGGACGCATTGACGGGCCGTCCTACAGCGCGATAGCACTGCTGGAAGCTAGGAGGGTGCCTCGATGATCAAGACATGCTTCGCATTGCTCTCGGTTGCAGCGCTGTTCACGCTCTCGGCCTGCGGCGGCGCCGCACCGACGCCGGCGACCCCGGACGCGAACTCCGCCAGCTCTGCCGCTGCGGGCGCTGCCGGTGACTCGGACAGCGACGGCGTTCCGGACAGCGCCGACAAGTGCAACGGCCAGAAGGAAGACGGCCAGGCGCCGGATCCGAAGGACGGCTGCCCGAAGACCTGAGTCCGAGCCGCGACGAATCGGCGAAGGGCCGCGTCATCCGTGACGCGGCCCTTTCGCTTGGTTGCATGCGTCGCGCGTGACGCGCGCGCGACCGAAGTCCACGAAAACACGCGACTTCCGCGGTGGTCTGGCCGTTGCTGAAGGGCCGACCCGCTGGAGGTCGCGATGTCCGAAGTCTCGTGGTGGAGAGAGCCCACGCGCGCGCAGTGGTGCGCGTTCGGGGCGGCGTGGGCCGGCTGGGTGCTCGACGCGTTCGACTTCACCGTCTTCATGCTGGTGATGCCGAACATCGCGCGCGACTTCCACGTCGCGGCGGTGGCGACGGCCGGGTCGATCACGCTCACGCTGTTCGCGCGGCTCGCAGGCGGGTTCGTCGCGGGCGCGGCGGCGGACCGGTGGGGGCGGAAGCTCCCGCTGATGATCTCGATCCTCTGGTTCGCGGTGTGCGACGGGGCGGTCGCGCTGGCGCCGTCGTTCGCGTGGATCCTCGTGCTGCGCACGCTGTTCGGGCTCGGGATGGGCGCCGAGTGGACGTCGGGGACGACACTCGCGATGGAGAACTGGCCGGCGCGCAGCCGCGGCATCGCGTCGGGGCTGCTGCAGGGGAGCTGGGCGATCGGTTACCTGCTCGCGGCGGGCGCCTCGGCAGTGGTGCTGCCGGTGTGGGGCTGGCGCGGGCTCTTCGTGTGCGCGGCGCTGCCGGCGATCCTCGTCATCCCGATTCGCTTCGGGATCGTCGAGAGCGACGAGTGGAAGGCGGCGCGCGCGGCGCGGCCGGTGCCTCGGCCGGCGTTCGACGCGCCGACCGTGCGCAAGGTCGCGTGGGCCTCGGCGGCGATGGCCCTCGGGTTCGGCGCCTACTACGCGATCACGGCGCTCTATCCGACGCTCCTGCAGGCGGAGCTCGGCGCCGACGCGAGCGGCGTCGCGCGTCTCGTGGCGCTCTTCAACGTCGGGATGCTCGCGGGATCCGTCGCGTGCGGCCTGCTCGCCTCGCGCCGCGGCGTCGCAGTGGCCATCGCGGTGCCGGCGACGGCGTCGGTGCTCGTGCTGCCGCTCTACGTCGGCGCCGTGCCGGGCGCGCTGGCGCTGGGCGCGTTCGCGACGGGCGCTCTCGGCGCCGGGTTCTGCGGCGTCGTGCCGATGCTGCTCACGGGGATGTTCGACGCCGACGTGCGCGCCCGCATGGTGGGCATCGTCTACCACGTGGGCGCCGCCCTCGCGGCGCTCGTGCCGACGCTCACGGCCACGCTCGCGGCGCGCGCGCACGTGTCGCTCGGCGTCGCCGTCTTCCTCGTCGCCGGCGTGTGCGAGCTGGCGCTCGCGGCCGTCGTCCTCGGCGGACGGCGGCTCACGGTCGCCTCCGGCGTGCTGGCACGCGCGGCGAGCGCCGCGGGTCTGGTGCTGCTCGTGTCGCTCCCGCTCGCGTCGTGCTCCGACGCCGCGCCGCGTGGCGAGAGCACCGCGAGCACCTCGTCGGCGGTCAGCACGCTCGAGCAGGTCACGAGCTTCGGCTCCAACCCGGGCAACCTCGAGATGTTCCG
>DATJYG010000812.1:0-2689 GCA_035499695.1 Polyangiaceae bacterium | reverse complement strand
GGCTGCCGCCAGGCGGGGCTCGATGCGATCGAGCAACGACGTCCACTGGGAGAAGACGAGCGCCTTGTGGCCTTCGGAGACCGCGTCCTCGAGCGCCTCGACGAGCCGCTCGACCTTCGACGACGTGTCGGCTTGCTGGCCCGGGACGAGGCTCGCGTGGCAGGCTGCCTGCCGGAGCCGCAGCAGGGCCTCGAGCGCTGCCAGCACGCCGCCACCCCCCGGCTGCGCGAGCTTCTCGGCCACGCTCTTGCGGGTCGCGACTCGCACGGCGTCGTAGACGCTGCGCTCCGCCTCGTCGAGCTCGACGTGGAGCACCGTGTCGGTGCGGGACGGCAGCTCGGTCAGCACTTCGCCCTTCGTGCGGCGCAGCACGAACGGGCGGATCTTCGCGCGCAGTCGCGCGGCGGCCTCGGGGTTGCCGTTCCCGATGGGGCTCGCATAGCGCTCCTGGAAGTGGCTGACGCCGCCCAGCAGCCCCGGGTTCGCGAAGTGCATCGCGCTCCAGAGCTCCTCCAGACGGTTCTCCACGGGCGTGCCGCTCAGGAGCAGCCGGAACTTTCCGCGCAGCTCGAAGGCGGCGCGCGCCGTCTGGCTGCCGAGGTTCTTGATGGCCTGTCCTTCGTCGAGCACGACGATGTCCCAGTCCTCCGTCGAGAGCAGCTCGGAGTCCATGCGGAGCACGGCGTACGTCATGAGCGTCACGTCCGCGGCGCGGTCGATCTGGCGCTTCGGTCCCTCGTAGAGCGCCGTGCGAAGACCGGGGCGGAAGCGGTTGATCTCGTCGACCCAGTTGTAGACGACGCTCTTCGGACACACGACGAGCACGCGCCCGCGAAGAACGCAGATCGTCTGCAGCGTCTTGCCGAGGCCCATGTCGTCGGCCAGCACGGCGCCGAGCTCCGCGTCGCGCAGGAAGGCGAGCCAGTCGACGCCCTGCTGCTGATAGTGGCGGAGCGAAGCATGCAGTCCGTCCGGCAGCGGTACGCGAGGGATGCCCTCGAACTGCCCGAACAGCGGCGCGAGGCGCGCGAGCTCCGCGGGACGCGGCGCCTCGAGTGCATCGCAGAGAGGCCCGAGCGCGAGCACCGCGGCAGGGCCGAGCTTCTTGTCCGCGCCACGCGCGGCCAGCAGATCGGCGACCAGGTGCCCGTGACGGGCGAGCCAGTCCGCCGGCAGCGGCGCCCACCCTCCCCCTTCGAGCGGCACCACGTCCAGCCCGTCTCGCCACGCGCGCATGACGCCAGCGGCCTCGGCGCGCTTCATGGTTTCGCCGTCACCGTCGCTGTCGCTCTCGTCGCATCCGAGCTCGAACACGACGTCGTACGTGCCGCCATCCACGACCATCCGCGGGCTGAGCGGGCGGTCCGTGAAGGTGTCGCCGTGGGTGGCTCCCTGGTGGCGCTTCTGCCACTGCCGCAGCTTGGCAGCGAAGCGAATGGCCTCGGTGCCGTCGAGGTCGACCCGGCGTCCCGGCACGAGGTTCAGCTCGTCGCGCAGCTGGCGCAGGACCTCGCGCTCTTCCCCGGGACGACGCGTCGGAACGGAGTCGCCGAGCGCCACGATCGTGTCCCCGTCGACGCGCGCGACGGGAGGATCGCCGTACACGAGCGTGGGCAGTACGGACAGAGTGTGTCCCTGGTGAGAGAGGTCCATCTCGATGCGCGGACGAGCATCGGCCCTCGGGCGTGGGAGGCGGCTCGTGGCGACGTGGACTTCGATCTTGCGCTGGAGCTCGGGGAGGACCGTGGTGACGAGATCCGCCGCCTCGGCGGGCCCGAAGGTCCGCTCGAGTGGCAACCGTTCGAGCAGCTCGCCGGTCGTCGACGCTTCTCCGATGGGACGCAGCTCGTCGCCGCACCGCGCGACGCCCTTGGCCACGACCGCGGAGATGGCCGCATCGCGATCGAGACGGAGGATGAAACCCCCACCGGGGCCGTCTTCGACGCGAGCGTGCGGCAGCACGGTCTCGGCCGTCACGCGGACGGCTCCGCCGTCGAGGGTCACCTCCGCGTCGTTCGCGAATGCTGCGAACAGATCGCGGATGCGTCCGGGCTGAACGACCTCGCGCGCGGGAGTTCCGAGGATGCGCTCGACGTGCAGGTCCTCGTGAGCCGGCGTCCAACCGTCGGGCGTGCGGCCCCGCGCCACGCTCGAGGCGATCGAATCGGCGAGCCGCTCTTCGCGGCCATCCCCGTGCACGAGGACGCGAGCGACGGTGAGCAGCTGGTTCTTCGTGCCCAGCCGATAGACGAGGCGCGCGGACTTCGCGGTCGGGGCAGTGGCGAGCGACTCGCCGCGCTCCGCAGCCTGCGCAGCGGCGATGGCGGCAGCCGCGACGTGAGCGCATGGGTCGACCCTGCCCTCGCAGTCGCAGGTCCACTCCGGACCCTCCACGTAGAGAGTGACCGTGAGGGCGATCGCATGTCCTGGCGCCCGGACTCGGAACGTGAGCTCATCCGGCGTGGCGGGGCCGCCCGACACGGCCGCGTCGCGCGCAAGCTTCACTCCCTGAGACCACACCCCCGGGAGGCACGTCTTGCGTATCGCTTCGAGTACGGCTTGCATCACCCTGGACGCGAACCTACCTCGCCCCGCCGAGACCGCCCATCCGTCGCGTATCCGGTCTCAGAGTGTCTGAGGCGCGGCCCCGCGCTCGCCGTCGAGCGGGAGTCGTACGACGAACGTCGTC
>DATJYG010000811.1:0-12954 GCA_035499695.1 Polyangiaceae bacterium | reverse complement strand
CCCTTGACGTCGGCCTGGCCGCCGAGCTTGCCCTCGGTGCCGACTTCCTTGGCGACGCGCGTGACTTCCGCCGCGAAAGAGCGAAGCGTGTCGACCATCGTGTTGATCGTGTTCTTCAGCTCGTAGATCTCGCCGCGCGCGTCGACGGTGATCTTCTGCGACAGGTCGCCGTTGGCGACCGCCGTGGTCACCTTGGCGATGCTGCGCACCTGGGCGGTGAGGTTGCCGGCGAGGACGTTGACGTTGTCGGTCAGGTCCTTCCACGTGCCGGAGACGCCCTTGACGTCGGCCTGGCCGCCGAGCTTGCCCTCGGTGCCGACTTCCTTGGCGACGCGCGTGACTTCCGCCGCGAAGGACGAGAGCTGATCGACCATGACGTTGATCGTGTTCTTCAGCTCGAGGATCTCGCCCTTGGCGTCGACCGTGATCTTCTGGGACAGGTCGCCCTTGGCGACCGCCGTCGTCACCTTGGCGATGTTGCGCACCTGCGCCGTGAGGTTGGCGGCGAGACCGTTGACGTTGTCGGTGAGGTCCTTCCACGTGCCGGACACGCCCTTGACGTCCGCTTGCCCGCCGAGCTTCCCCTCGTTACCGACTTCCTTGGCCACGCGCGTGACTTCCGCGGCGAAGGAGTTGAGCTGATCGACCATCCCGTTGACCGTGGTACCGATGCGGAGGAACTCGCCGCGTACGGGCCGCCCCTCGATTTCCAGCACCATCTTCTGCGACAGGTCGCCGCGGGCGACCGCCGTGATGACGCGCGCGACTTCGTTGGTCGGCGCCACGAGGTCGGCGATGAGCTGGTTGACCGACGACATCCCGCTCGCCCAGGACCCCTTCGCCGGGCCGACGGACGCGCGCTCGTGCATCTTGCCTTCCTGGCCGACGACCTTGCCGACGCGCACGAGCTCCCCGGTCATGTGCTCGTTCATGCCGATGATGTCGTTGAGCAGCTCGCCGAGGCGGTTGAGGGTCCCGTCCTTCTGCGGCGGGACGCGAACCCCGAAGTCGCCCTGCTTGACCGACTTGAGCACCTCGACGAGCTGATCGAGCTCGGCGCGGCTCGCACGCGAGAGGCGCTCCCCCTCGGTGGCCGTCACCCTCGCGCCGTTGACTCCGTTCGTCTCGAGGGGCCCGTGCTTCGTTCGCTTGTGCCCGTTCGCGACATGGCTCGTCTTGTTCATCGGTCCCCTCCGTTCAGTCCTTGAGCGGCGCGGACCGGACGACCCAGTCCTCGAGTGCGACGACCTGCTCTCGCACGCCCGTCGCGTCCCGTGCGACAGCCGCCGCCTCCATCCGCTCGCCGATCGTGGCGATGTCGGCGAAGCCGTAACTGCGGCCGTTGCCGCGCATGTTGTGGCCCAGCCGAGCGATGAGCGCGTAGTCGCCGCGCTCGAGGGCGAGGCGGATGTTGGCGACGTCGTCGGCACGATGGGCGACGAAGCGAGGGAGAAGCTTCGCCGCGGCGGGCGAGCGCGCGACCAAGGGCCTGGGGTCGGTACTCATGACGTCCTCCTGATCTGGGCGTCCTTGATCTGGGCGTCCTTGATTTCCTTGCGGTACAGCGTGCGGCGGTCCACTCCGAGAATCTGCGCGGCGAGCGTCTTGTTCCCGCCCGTCGCAGCCATGACCCGACGGATGTAGCGGCGCTCGATCTCCTCCAGAGACACGAGCTCCTCCTCGGCGACTTGCTCGAGCGCACCGCGGGGGACGGGGCGAGCCTCCCGCACGTGATCGGGGAGATCCTCCGTCATGAGGCGCGTCGTACGCGTCAGCGCCACCGCGCGCTCCATGACGTTGGCGAGCTCGCGGACGTTGCCGGGCCAGGTGTACGCCATCAGGCGCGCCGCGCACGACGCCGTCAGTCCGACGACGTCGCGGCCCATGCCTCTCGCGGACTGCTCGAGGAAGTGCTGGGCGAGGAGCAGCACGTCGCGCCCCCGCTCGCGGAGCGGAGGGACCACGATCTGGATCACATCGAGACGGTAGAAGAGGTCCGCGCGGAAGCGGTTCTGCTCTACCGCACTCGCGAGATCCGTGTTGGTCGCCGTGACGACCCGTACGTCCACTTCGATCTCCGAGTTAGAGCCGATAGGACGTATCGATTTCTCCTGCAACGCCCGGAGCAACTTTGGTTGCAGCGCGATGTGCAGCTCGGCAATCTCGTCGAGGAAGATCGTTCCGCCGCGCGCGCGCTCGAAGAGGCCTTCGCGACTCGTGCGCGCGTCGGTGAAGGCGCCCTTCACGTGACCGAACAGCTCTGCCTCGAGGAGGTTCTCCGGGATGGCGGCACAGTTGAGCGCCACGAACGGTCCGCTACGCCTGCGGCTGCGCTGATGGAGGGCTCGTGCCACCAGCTCCTTGCCGGTGCCGCTCTCGCCGCGCACGAGCACGGCCGTGTCGAGGTCGGCGACGCGCCCGACGAGGTGCACGAGGTCTCGCATCGGCCGGCTGGCGCCGATGAGTCCTTCGAATCCGCGCGAGGCCGCGCCACCCGCTTCTTCGTCGAGGCCCTCGATCTCCTCGACGAGGCGGCCCTGGTGCGCCGCGCGCTCTATCACCGACGTCAGCTCGTCGAAGTCGGGCGGCTTGGTGAGGAAGTCGAATGCGCGTACGCGCAGGGCGGCGACGGCCGCATCCACGGAGCCATGGGCCGTCAGAACGACGACCGGCACCTCGGGATGAGCCGCGACGATCCGGTCGCAGAGCTCGACACCGTCGATGCCCTCCATCTTCAGATCGGTCACGACCACGTCGACCGCGTCCTGGCGAACGGACTCGAGCACACGCTCGGGACTGCTCTCGAGAATCGGCTCGTACCCTCGCGACGTGAGCTCGGCGCCGAGCAGCTCGCGCATGCTGGCGTCGTCGTCGACGACGAGGACTCGAGCACGAGGTCGTTGGGCTCCCATGGCGCTTTAGGATGGATCAACCCGCGCCTGGCTTGCGAGCTCAAAGGTTGATTTTCGTGCGTTCCTCGCGCACGTCGTCCGACCTATCCGCAACGGGATGGCGGCGCGCGACATTTTGCCACGATGCTCCCGCGGCGCCGCTTGGCGTGCACCGTGCACCAGAGGCCGCCGTGGCCCGGACCTCTTCGAGGAGCACGAACTCGCCGAACACCATCCTCGTGGCCGATGACGACGAGGACATGCTCGCCCTGGTGAGCTCGTTCCTGCGCACGGACGGCTACAGGGTGATGGAGGCGCGCGACGGCCAGGACCTGCTGGACCAGTTGCAGCGAACGATCGACAACCCGGCGATCCGGCCGGACGTCGTCGTGGCGGACATCATGATGCCGCGGCTGACGGGAATCGGCGTGCTCGATGCCCTCAGGCGGGCTCAGGTGCACGTTCCCGTGGTCCTGATGACGGTGCTCGCGGACCCCTCGATCAACCTCGTCGCGAGGAGGCTCGGAGCCGTGGGCGTTCTCCGCAAGCCCTTCGATGCGTCCGATCTCCGTGCCGCCGTCGTCGGCGCCTGCCTCGCTTACAGCTCGACGAGCCGACGCGCGTAGCCCCTCGCAACGGGGCGCGTGACGAACTGTCACGCATTCGCGCCACGAAGTGTGGCGAGGCGGTGCGCCGTCATCGTCGTGACCGTCGTCAGCGTGGGCGCGAGGCGCCTCCGCGGGCGATACGGCCATCGGCCTCAATGGGAGCACTCCCCACCACAGGAAACAGTCTGCTCGACGGAGGCGGCGGATTCGGAGTCCGCCTCGGCTCGCAGACGCACCTGCCGCTCGGATTGGACTTCGCGTTCGCCCACGTCGGCTGCGGCTGGCGCGTGACGAGCGACGGACAGTGGGCGATGCGGGCACGTCCGATGCACCTCGAGCCGTGAGACGATGCGAGCCGAGCGTCGACATGCCAGTGACGAGCACGATCGTCGGGACGCACAAGAGCGTCTCCTCATCGCCGACCGAATGGCCAGCATCGGCACCCTCGCGGCAGGAGCGGCGCACGAGATCAACAACCCCCTGACGTACGCGCTCCTCAACGTGGATCACGCGCTGCGCCAGATGCGCATGGCGGCGGCCGAGGGAGCAGTGTTGCCGCTGGGCGGTGACGAGAACGTCCTCCCTGCGATGATCCGGGCGCTCGAGCTGGCGCAGGACGGGATGGAGCGCGTCCGGGCCATCGCGCGCAACTTGCTCACGTTCTCGCGCGGTGCGCTCGACACACGCTCGCTGGTCGACGTGCGCGCCATCGTCGAGTCGTCGATCCAGATGACGATGCACGAGCTCGCGCAACGGGCGCGCGTGGTGCGCGAGTTCGGCGAAGTCCCGCCGGTCGAGTCCAACGAGGCGGCCCTGGGGCAGGTCTTCATCAACCTGCTCGTCAACGCCGCGCACGCCATCCCCGAGGGGGGCACCCCGTCGCAGCACACGGTGCGCGTAGCCACGTGGACCAGCGCGGAGGGCAACGCGATCGTCGAGATCGAGGACACGGGCGTCGGCATTTCGCCCGAGATCCTGCCACGCATCTTCGATCCCTTCTTCACGTCGAGGACGGCGGGCACCTCGATGGGACTCGGGCTCTCCATCTCGCACGGAACGATCGCGGGCCTCGGCGGCACGATCGACGTCGCGAGCACGGTGGGGATCGGGACGCGCTTCCGCGTCACCCTACCCGCCTCGAAGCGATGGCGATCGAAATCGGGCCGGTGGCAAGCCGCGGCCGAGCCACCCGCGCGGAGGCGCGTCCTCGTCATCGACGACGATCGTCAGGTGGCCGAGGCCATCGCGCGCGTGCTCAGCAGCGAGGCCGACGTGGAGCTCGTGACGGAAGGGCGCGTGGCCCTCGCGCGGCTCGCCGCGGGAGAACGCTGGGACATCGTCCTCTGCGACCTGATGATGCCGGACTGCTCGGGCGTCGACGTCTACGCGGGGACGGTCGAGCGCGCACCCGACGCGGTGGGGAGCCTCGTCTTCATGACGGCGGGCGCCTTCACGCCGCGCACGCGTGCGTTCCTCGAGAACGTCTCGAGGCCGTGTCTCGAGAAGCCTCTGGACGCCGAGCGCATCCGGCAGATCGTCCGACGCGGCGGCGTACCGTCCGACAGACCGAGCGTCACGCCGTGACGGCGCAGAGAGTGACGCGCCCATGGCATCCACCGAGACTCCTCAGCGCCTCACCCTCGCTCTGGAGGGGCGCTCGGCACGCAAGGCATCTCCAGCGCAAGCGCAGCGACCGCCTGACGAGCGCTCGCACCTCGTTCACGAGCTCCACGTGCACCAGATCGAGCTCGAGATGCAGAACGACGAGCTGCGCGGCGCTCGGCACGAGGTCGAAGAGGGCCTCCAGCGTTACGCGGAGCTCTTCGACTTCGCCCCGGTCGGCTACGTCGTGCTCGACCAGACCGGCGCCATTCTGGAGGGGAACCTCGAGTTCGCGCGCATGGTCGGGGTGCCCCGCGGGGAGCTGAGGGGCTGGTCCTTCACATCGTTCGTCGATCGCGAACAGCGCGCGGCGCTGCGGGCGTTCGTGCAGAGGTCCTCCAGGATGGCCCCGGCCAGGCAAGCGCCAGCCTCGAAGTCTCCCTCGAGCGCACGGGCACCGAAGCGCTCCAGGTGCGCCTCGTCGCCTCCGTCCACGCCGGCGCGAAGCCGAGCGTGCTCGTCGCAATCGACGACATCACCCCGTCGAAGCGGGCCCAGGTCGCGCGCGCCGCTCCGCCCCAGTCCGCTCCAGACTCACGGACCGACCGTGCAGTCGATGCTCCCAGTCGCGCCCGAGTAGGCCACCTTGACCGACGTGATGCCAGCGTTGACGCCCACGACCATGCCCGACTCGTTCACGGTCAGGGTGCTGGTGTTGCCGGACGACCACTGGACCCCGGACGCCGTGGTGATGTCCTGCTTGGAGCCGTCGGGCATGGTCGCTTGCGCCTTCATCTGAATCGAGTCGGTCCGGCCGACCGCGCACGGATCGGGCGAGATGCCGATCGCGGACACCGTGGAGGACGACGTCGACGAGCCGCACCCGGCGACCACGGCGACGGCAACACACCAAGCACTGGGGAACGAGTGAAAGGTCATCTCGAGAACCTCCTTCGTTGAAAGAGCATGGGCTCGCATGGACCATCGGGATGAAATGTCCCTTCTGTCACGCCCGGCTGTCCCACTCTCGCAGCCGGTGCGCGAGGTCCGCGTAGGCGTCTCCGACATCCCAGGCCGTGGCCGCGCCGTGTTCCCAGGCGTCGAGCATGGCGCGAGCCACGGCGTGCTCGAGCCTCGCTCCCGGCGGGTCGCCGCACGCGACTCCGTCCAGGTCACCGGCGAACAGCCGGCACGCGGCGGCGTAGTCACTCTCTTCGCGAGCTGCGGCCAGGATGGCCAGACGGATCGATTGCGGCACCACGGCGCGATCGGCGCGCGGCAGGTCCCAGAGCAGCTTCGGCCTGCGGGTCGGTGCGGGCATCTCCACCTCCTTTCCGCAGGGACTGGGCTGCATCGCTCATGCCTGAGTCATGCCAGGAACCCCGAGGCGTCGACGGCGGCCATCGCGGTGGAGGCGACGCCGAACGGCGACGGCGGCCGACGACGGACGCAATCGACCCAGAAGCTCATCGCAAAGGCTTGCCGAGACTACGGTCGCGGCTGATCGGTGAGCGGCGTCACCTGTTCGGAGGTGCCGCGCTGATGGATCCCAAGACCGATTTTCGGTCCCGTTCGAGCGCCAGATCACCCAGGGTCAGGATGCCTACTACCTTCCCCTTCTCGACCACGGGGAGCCGCCGCACGGACTTCTCCCGCATCACCTCGACCGCCCGATCCGTGTCGTCGTCGGGTGTCAGGCTGACGAGCGTCTTGCTGCACGCCTCGGAGAGCTGCGTGCTCTTGGGATCGCGCTCCTGCGCGACGGCTCGCACGACGATGTCGCGGTCGGTGACGAGACCGACGAGCTTTCCCTGATCCTCGACGATGACTGCTCCCACGTTCGAGTCGCGCATCGTTCGTGCTGCGTCCGCGAGAGTCGCGGTGGGCGAGAGCGTGAGCACGTTCCTGCTCATCACGTTTCTAATCGGCTGTGCCATGGTGTTTCTCCTCGGTCCGTCCCACGGTGCAACAACCGCGCGAATGGGTGCGCGGTACGTCCTCGTGCAACTGCTCGGCGATGCGTCTCGACAAGACAGCAACGGTTGCGCTGGTGGCAATGGCACTCGGCGGGGGTTACCAACCGCAGAAGCCCTGGGGCTCATCGCACGATGATGGATAGCGGGTCGCTCCAGTCGCGCGGGCCGCGGCGGACGACGGCGCGGTAGCGGAACCAGTACGTCTTTTGCGGCACCAGCCCGGTAACGAGCTTCTTGGCCTGGGCGGTCGGCTCGAGGGCCTTCCAGGTTTCCCCCTGGTCCGTGCTCATCTCCTAGCTGCGGCCCTTCACGCTCAAGCCGGCGCTCTCGATGATGGACGCGGCCTGGTCGGCATTCTCGTCGGCGACGAACTGGACGTACGCCTTCAGCAGATCCATGTGGCACACGAGACGTTCGACCGCTAACCGCGCCGGCGGTGCGGTTCCAGGCGTCGGCGCGGGGTCAGCGAAGGCTTGCGCCGCCGGGGAGCTTTCGCCGTACGTACGTCGGGGCTGCGGCCTCGCGGCGTTCGGGATCTGGCAGTCGCACGGGTCGCGGGGGCCGCAGGCTTCTCGGCCACGCTCTCTTCCTCGTCCGTCGGGAGCAGGAGCGCTACGACCGAGTCGACCAGGGTCGATACGGCCGAAGCGGGCACGACGATGTTCGTAGAGACCTTGACCGTGTGAACCTGAAGCGCTCGCCACAGGACACGCCAAGCAAACCGGGCTGCGAGTCGTCCGATCATGCCTTCAGGCCGCGCAGCCGACGTGTTCGACGAGCAGCGGAAAGTCGAACGGCTTGAGCAGGAAGCGAGAGACGCCGAGGCTCATCCAGCGCGACACCTGTTCTCCGGGCAACGTCATCAGCACCGTGATCCTCCACGGGATGGCTCCCCGGATTTCTCGCTCACTCCCCTGCGCAGTCCAGGCGTCTATCGCCGCGGCTCTCGGCGGTCCGATTCTGCGCGCGTGAGAGAGCAGCGCGCGTGGCGAGGCAAACCCCGTCGCCCGGACGCCGACCTTCGCCAGGCCTTCGACCGTCAGAGTTCGGTTGCCCTCGTTCTCGTCCAAGATCCAAACGGCACTGTCCACGCGAGCCCCTCCGGATTGAGCGGTGCAGATCTCCTCGGGAGCCCGCAGCGCTTGCGGGCTCTACCCCTTACCGATGTCGGCGGCCTCACACGCCGAGACTCGGCGCAGACTGAAGCGTCGCTTGGGATTACATGCGTATCGTGTCAGGTCAAGCGTGCGCGACGGCGGTGATCGTCAGAGACCGCGCAGGATCTCTGCCAGCTCGCGGCGCTGACCATCGTCGAGGACTCGTCCCAGCTCTTCGAGGAGCGCTGCTTCCTCCTGAGAGTGCCTCGCGTACGCGAGCTCGAAGCGCTCGTAGTGGGTGGAGATTGCCCCGAGATCGCCGTCGACCAACTGCACGAGGCGGAGGATCGCGCCGCAGATCACGTCGTGTCCCTCGACGAGACGATCGACTGCGTCCGACTTGGCCGGGAGGCTCGCACGGACGAAGGGGAAGAGCCCTTCCTCCTCGCGGGCGAAATGATGGAGCAGCTCGTTGCCGAGGGACTCCAGGTGTTCCGCCAATTGCCTGCGCTGCGCGGCGGGCGACGGTCCGCGCAGCATCTCGCGAATCTCCACGGCGCGCCTGGTGAGGACTGCGTGCGAGTGCTCGAACTGACGGACGGGATCGCGCAGCGAAGCAGTCATCGGGCGCTGAGAAAACCTACCACGCGCCGTGCAGTCGCCACGCAGCTTGCGACGTGCAGCTCCTGCGTCTTGGCACGCAAGGATTGCGTCATCCGAGCGGCAGCAGAAGGCTGAACGACGACCCGGTACCCGGCTCGCTGGCGACGGTGATCTTGCCGCCATGGGCTTCGGCGATCCCTCGCGCGACGTAGAGCCCCAACCCCAGGCCGCCGTAGTGACGGACCGACACGGCACGCTCGAATCGATCGAAGACGCGGCCGAGGTCCTCCTTCGCGATGCCGATGCCGTGGTCGGTCACCGTGACGCGCGCCATGGCGCCCACCGTGTCGACCGTCACCTCTATGGGCTTGCCGGCTCCGTACTTGATGGCATTCGCGATGAGGTTCGAGACGGCCTGCTCGATCTTCGTTCTGTCGCAGCGGACGCGAACCGGCCGAGCGTCGACACGGAAGGTGCTGCCGGCGCGGCGGGCGTCTTCGCTGGACTGAGCCGCGACGCGTGCGACCAGCTCACCGAGGTCGAGCTCCTCGGAGAGAGGCGTGAAGTCACCCGTCGCGATCCGCGAGACGGCGAGCAGGCTCTCGTTCAAGGCGTTGAGGCGATCCACCTGCTTGTTCGCCCGCGAGAGCAGCGGCGCGAGCGACGCTGGCCCCGCACGCTCGAGCGCGCTGAGGGTGAGACGCAGCGCCTGCACCGGCGTCCTCAGCTCGTGTGAAGCGACCCTGAGGAACTCCTCTCGCGCGATGACCGCGTCGCAGGCCTCGCGATAGAGCCGGGCGTTGTCGATCGCAAGCGCGCAGCGTTGGGCCAGCTCCTCGGCTCGTTCCACGTCATTCGGGCCGAATCGGTGAGGTTCGTGCGACACGAACGTCATCGCTCCGAGCATCTTGCCGCGCGCCGGCAGCGGCACGGACATGAACGCGCGAATGCCGATCTCACGCAGAAGGCGCAGGTGCTCCGGATCCTGCGTGGCGACGACGCCCGAGCCGGGCAGGAGGTCCGCTTCGCGGACGTCGTTTCGGACGACCGTGCGACCGCTCCGGATGGCGAGCGCCACGCCCCCGGGCGCGTCGGGATCGATGCGCGCGACTCGCACCAGGGCGTCCACCAGCCCCTGCTTCGCCGGATCGTTGTGAACCCCGGCGAGCCGGCGAATCGTGCCGTCGGCCTGGACCACGTCGACGTAGCACCAGTCGGCCAGCGGCACGACCGCGAGCCGCGCGACCTGCGCCAGCGTCGCCTCGTAGTCGAGCGACGATGCGAGCACGACGCTCGCTTCGGACAGGAACGAGAGCCAGTGTTCCGCGCGCCGCAGACGTTGCTCGCTTTCCTCCGTGCGCCGCATGTAACGCAGGCGGTCGAGGCTCAGCGCGAGCACCTTGGCGATCGCGACGATGAGATCGCGCTCGCGTGGCGTGAGCCCGACGGCTCCCTTGTAGATGAGGTTCATCGCGCCGAACACGCGTTCGCCCGCCACGAGTGGCACCGACGCGATGCCGGTGAAGCCCTCCTTCGCGAGCTCTTCGCGGACGCTGGGTACGGTGCGCTGATCCTGACCCACGTCGTCGCTCGTGACGAGCTCGCGCCGGCTCACCGAGACGCCCGTCAGGCTGCCGCTGAGCGGAAGTGTCCGTGCCGACAGTACCGACCCCTTGCCGAAACCGCGCGAGCCGATGAGGACGAGGCGCCCGGCTGCCTCGTCCAGATCGAAGATTGCGACGGCCGGAAAGTGCGTGAATCGGGCGATGGCGTCCATGGCCCGGACCGGTACTTCCCTCGGATCGGTCACGGCGAGCAGTGCATCGGCGACGAGCAGGATCGTGCGAAGAGCCTTGGCGTGAGCCTCCAGTTCCTCGCGCGACATGCGCGCGACGTGGTCCACGTCGCGCAGGTGGTCGGCAGACTCCTGCGTGCTCAGCGGCTCGCCCCTTCGCACGGATAACGTAGGAGTCCGCGTTCGCTCGTCCAGGCCCAGACGTCGGGGCCGGCACGCGTGCGCAGGGTGTTCTAGTTCGCGACGGGGATTCCCGCGTCAGACGGCGGGATGGTGTCCGGAATGACGCAGGACGAAAGGTCGAACAGCATGAACTCGAGCGCCTTCTCCTGTGGCGAAAGCAGCCCGTCGTTGCAGGTGCCGCCCGGGTCCTTCGTGTCGCCGCTCACGTGGAGGTCGCTGAAGACAGCCCGGCCGCAGTAGTCGGGCGGCCCGCCGTCGGGCTGCGCGGGCTGGTTCACCGGCGTGTCGAAGGAGAAGTACATCGTGTTCGGCGACGCATCGTCCTGAATCCACGCCTGCGACGGCTTGTTGCCCGGGCCGACGACGGCGTCGAACCGCGGCTGCAGGATGGGCAGCTCCATCGCGGGAGCCGCGTTCACGCCGAGCGCCCCCTGGAGCCCGAGCCACTCGAAGAGTGCGACGCCTTTTGCGAAGGGCTGCGCGGAGCCGTTGAGCGTCTGGACGATCTTTCCGTTGGCCTGCAACCCGAGGCCACCCGCGCCGCTCCATGTCGCCAGATTGCTGCCCCAGTCGGCCGGAGCCGAGTACGACTGCCCCGAGTGGATGGGGCCGGAGAACCACGCGTAGTGGAAGTGCGACGCGAAGGCGCGCCCGCCTGCGTCGAGGTACTGCTCGAGCACGGCGGGGTTCGCGTCGGACGTCTCGCCGCCCTCGCACGAGAACAGCGTGATGTCGTACGGCATCATGTGCGCTTGCGAGTCCCAGAGGCTCGTGTACGCGGGGGGCGCGCCCGCCCACGCCGGCAACTCGGGCTGGCCCGCGATGCCGCCGACGCCGCCGGCGTTCCCGCCGGCGAACACGTGCACGTGGCCCGATCCGCCGGAGCCGCCCACGAACTCCGTCAGGGGGAGACCGATGCGGTGCATGAGGCACTCGAGCGAGTCCGCAGATCCGGTCGAGACGGCGATGTCCGGCATGTTGTCGTCGGTTTCGCCCGGCGCGACCGTCGACGGCAGCGTGAGCGACTTGTCCGGCTGCGGGTTGTCCTGACAAGCGGTGACGTCGATCCTGACGAGGCGCCTCCACTTGCCGACCTGCAGGACCAGCGGGACGTTGCTGCCGACGGGTGCGTTGGACAGCTTGAACGACCCGTCGACTCCCGTGACGGTGCTGGCGACCGCGCCGCTCTCGAAGAGCGCTGCGCAGCTGCATGCGTCGGCGCCCGTCGGCACGCCCCTGGGGAGCGGCACCAGCGGCACCGCGGGCACGTACACGGCGATGCCGTAGAGCGGGTCATTGCCGGCCGGATCGTAGACCTTGCCCGTGATGGTCGTCGTCGCGCCGCTCGAGCACGACACGTTGCACTGGAGGCCCGAGGGACAGGCGACGCCTCCCGTGTTGCCGCCACTGCCCGAGCCTCCGCCGAAGCTCCCGCCGCTACCGCCACTGGGGGCGCCGTTGCCGCTTCCCCCACTTCCGGCTCCGAATCCGCTCTTGGTGCCGTTGCTCCCGCATGCGGAGACCGCGGCGAAGGCGGCGACAATCGCCACGCCGAGGGCCTGGCTTCGCATGCGCGACGCGGAGTGCACGGGGTGTGCCTCGAGCGAATGCGCGGCTGCCGATGCTCTCGCGCGAGTGACTGCGTCGGGCATGACGCGCACTGGCCTCGGCGGCAGCGCGTCGACCGTGACGCAGCAGCGCCCCCGACGGCACGATGCATGCTGCATGATGATCCATCGCGAGAGGCGTCCATGGTCCGGTTCAGGGATCGCCGCGACGCGGGTCGGCGCCTCGCGGCTGCGCTGAGGTCGGAGGTCGGCCGCGACGTGATCGTGCTCGGGTTGGCGCGAGGCGGAATCCCCGTCGCCTACGAGGTCGCACGCAAGCTGCGCGCACCGCTCGACGTGCTCGTGGTGCGAAAGCTCGGCCTTCCAGGCCAGGAGGAGCTTGCCATGGGCGCGATCGGTCCGGGCGGAGCGCTCGTGCTCAACGACCAGATCATCCGGCCGCTGCAAGTGCCGAAGGCGGTCATCGACCGCGTTGCGGAACGAGAGAAGCGGGAGGTCGAGCGGCGCGAGCGCGCGTACCGCGGAGGGCGACCGCTCCTGGACGTTCGCGGGCGTCACGTCGTCGTGGTCGACGACGGCCTGGCCACCGGCGCGAGCGTGCGCGCGGCCATCGCCTCGGTGCGACAGCAGG
>DATJYG010000810.1:0-6800 GCA_035499695.1 Polyangiaceae bacterium | reverse complement strand
CGAGGGTGTGGTCGCTCTTCTCGCCGATGCCGAAGCGCATGCGGAGGACCTTCTCCTCGCGCGGCGTCAGCGTCTTGAGGACCTTCCGCGTCTGCTCGGCGAGGTTCATGTTGATGACGGCCTCCGCAGGGGACACGACGCTCTTGTCCTCGATGAAGTCGCCCAAGTGCGAGTCTTCCTCCTCGCCGATCGGGGTCTCGAGGCTGATGGGCTCCTTCGCGATCTTCAGGACCTTGCGGACCTTGTCGAGCGGGAGCTCCATCTTCTCGGCGATCTCCTCGGGCGTCGGCTCGCGGCCGTACTCCTGCACGAGGTAGCGGCTGGTGCGAATCAGCTTGTTGATCGTCTCGATCATGTGCACCGGGATGCGGATGGTGCGCGCCTGATCGGCGATGGCGCGCGTGATGGCCTGCCGGATCCACCACGTCGCGTAGGTGCTGAACTTGTACCCGCGCTTGTACTCGAACTTGTCGACCGCCTTCATCAGGCCGATGTTGCCCTCCTGGATCAGGTCCAGGAACTGCAGGCCGCGGTTCGTGTACTTCTTCGCGATGCTGACGACGAGGCGCAGGTTCGCCTCGACGAGCTCCGCCTTCGCCTTGTCGGCGAGGCGCTCGCCGTCGCGGATCGCATCGTAGGTGGTGCGCAGCTCCTTCACGTCGAGCTGCAGCTCCTCTTCCACCTTCTTCAGGTTCTTCTGCGCTGCCGAGTGCGCGCCGAGCACGTCATCCGGCGTCACGCCGTACTTGCGCTTGTACTTGCGCTCGGCGTTCGCGTCGCCGCGCGACTGGCGGGCCTCCTTGCGCAGCACGTCCGCCTCGACGGCCGCCCGTTTCGCCAGATCGAGGACGCCGCTCTCGGCGCGCTCGATCTTCTGGATGAGGGAGCGGAGCTTGGCGACGACCTTGTCGATGGTCTTCTTGTTGAGGCGCATCTCCTCGAGCGTCTCGACCATCTTCTGCTGGTTGGCCTCGGCCTCCGCCTCGATGCCCTTGCGGCGCGACGCCGCGCACGTCTCGAGGGTCTCCTTGAGATCCGTCGCCACCTTCTCGAGGTGCTTCACCTTGTCGATGAGGCGGAGGATGCGGCGATCGGCCTCCTCCTCGTCGAACTCGGCGTTCTCGTCGTCGGCGTCGCGGATGATGTCCTTGACGCGGATCTTGTGCTTCCTCAGCTTGTCGCCGAGATCGATGATCTCGCGCACCGCCACCGGCGAGTTGAGGATCGCCGAGAGGATCATGTGCTCGCCCTGCTCGATGCGCTTGGCGATCTCGACCTCGCCCTCGCGCGTCAGGAGCGAGACGCTCCCCATCTTGCGCAGGTACATGCGCACGGGGTCGTTGCTCTTGGAGTAGTACCCGTCGACGTCCTCTTCGGCCTTCGGCGGCGACGACGTCGGCGCCTGCTCGCCGTTGTGTCGTGCGTTCTTCTGCTCCGCCTGCTCGTCGACGATGCGCTTCGGCGCGATCTTCACCTGCGTCGCTGCGTCGACGATCTCGATGTCCTCGTCCCCGAGGGCGCCGAGGACGTCGTCCATCTGCTCCGGCTGCGCCATGTCGGCGGGCAGCGCGTCGTTGACCTCGTCGTAGGTCAGGAAGCCCTTGGACTTCCCCATCTCGATCAGCTGCTGCACTTCTTTACGGTCTCGATTCTTCGTCGCCATCGCTACCTCGGTGCTTCTGGCCCCACTTCTCGCGCGACGCGTGCCTCATAGCTCGCCTCGCGCGCCCCTTCCGCTTGCCCGGCTAAGTTCCCTTCAAGCGCTTCGACACGAGCTCCTTGGCTTGCTGAAGGAGCACGACTTCCGACTCCCAGTCGCCGGCCACCTTCTGTTGTTCACGAGCGAGCTCGCTTGCTTCTCGCGCAACGTTGATCTCACGAAGCCTCTTCTGCGCATTCGTCAGGGTTTCACGCGCTTCCCCGATCGTCTCGTGGGACGGGGCTGCCAGTCGCGCGGACGCGAAGGAATGGATCGGCTCGGGCATTTGCGCAAGGAATTCCGCACTGTCCAACACTTTTTCTCCCCGCTCGTTGGTACGGAGGTAGCGGGTCATGGCCGCCACGATCCGTGCCGACTCGCCCTCGAGCAGCGGAAGGACCTCCTGCGTCTCGGAATCGTCGAGAAGTGCGGGGAAATCCAGGAGCGCCTCCACGATGGCCCGGCGCTCCTCGCCCCCCAGGCGGCTGGGCGGCTTGACCCGGGCCTCCGAGGGGCGGGGCCCGGCGACCACCCGTGCGTTTCGGGCACCGACGAAGCGGCGCTTGAGGGTGGCCAGCGCATTGGGTGCAGAGCGTACCAAATCGAGACGGCCGGCGACCTGGTCTGCGTAAGACTCGAGGAGCTCGCGGCGCATCGGGTCTTTCTGCTTGGCGATGAGGCCGAGGACAAGCTCGACGCGGGCGGCTTTCTCGAGCGAGTCGGCGGCGTTGAAAGATTCGTCGAGCTCGGAGTCGATCAGGTACTCGAGGATGCCGCGCGCCTGGCCGAGCAGGTGCTTCAGGGCCGCCTCGCCGCGCGTTCGGACGAAGTCGTCCGGGTCGGTCTTGTCGGGGAGGATGGCGACGCGCGCGTCGAGCCCCACCTCTTCACATGGTTGGGCGGCGGCGCGGGCGGCCTTGCGGCCGGCGGCGTCGCCGTCGAAGAGCAGCGTGAGGTCCACGGTGCTGCGCCGGAGCAGTCGCGCCTGGTCCAGGGTGAAGGCGGTGCCGAGCGGGCCCACGACGTTGTCGACGCCGCGGGCGTGGAGCGACACGACGTCGAAGTTCCCCTCGACGAGGATCGCTTGCTCCGTCTGGCGGATGGCGTTTCGCGCCTGCCAGAGGCCGAAGAGGTTCGTCCCCTTCACGTAGATGGGGGTCTCGGGCGAGTTGATGTACTTGGGCGGCTTGTTGTACTGGCCCTCGCCGGGCGGGCGCTCCTCGTCTCCGGGTAGCGGGGCGAGCGCGCGCCCGCTGAACGCGACGACGCGCCCGCGCGCGTCGATGACCGAGAACATGAGGCGGTGGCGGAAGCGATCGTAGTACCCGCTGCCGCTCGATCGCGGGGCGACGAGGCCCAGGCTCTCGGCGACCGCCGGCGAGATCCCCTGCTTCTTGAGGAAGCTCGCGAGCCCGTCCCACCCGGGCGGTGCGTAGCCGATGCGGAAGGCGCGCACAGCCTCGTGCGACGGGTCGAGCCCGCGCCGCGCCAGCTCGTCGACCGCGTACTGGCGCTGCGGGTGCTTCTGCAGCTGCTCCTCGTACCAGCCGGCGGCGATGCTCATCACGCCGTAGAGCGCTTCGCGCTCCTTCTTGTGGCGCTCGGCGTCGCTCGGGGGCGCGCCGCTGCGCTCCTCCTCGATGGGGATGCCGTGGCTCTCGGCGAGGGCGCGCACCGCCTCGTGGAAGGTGTACCCCTCCGTCTTCATCACGAACTTGATGGCGTCGCCGCCCTCGCCGCACCCGAAGCAGTGATAGACGCCGCTGTCCGGGTTCACGCTGAAGCTGGGCGTCTTCTCTTTGTGGAACGGACACAAGCCGACGAGGCGGCGGCCGGCCTTCTTCAGGGAGGGGACACTCTCACGGACGACGGCCACGATGTCGGTGCGGTCTCGCACCAGGGCGATCGTGTCCTTCGAGATCATCGCCGTGTTTCTCTCCCCCGTTCGGACGCCGCACGCAGCCGAAGCGAGCCCCGGTATGTCACATGCCGCAACGCTCAGGTCAAGGCGGCGACACGCTATCGCCACGAGAGATGTACGGTCAGCTCGCGAGTCCCTCCCCACGCGACGTGCACGTCTCGCGCGCCAGCGATAGTCACGATCTGTCGATAGGATTCCGCCGTCACGCGACGCGAGACGGGGTTATCCACATAGGGATGCCCCTTGAGGGTGACGACGCCGGTGCCGCCCTCGACGCGCGCGGTGACCTCGCCGTGCGTGTGCTGCCATCGCCACAGGTCGTGGGCGCGGGCGACCAGTCGGTCGGCCGTGACGGCGTGGAAGAAGGCGGCCTTGAAGCGCCCGAGACCGAGACCGATGGATCGCCCGACGAGGCGCGCGAGCTCTTGCTCGTCGGCGCCGCACATGCCGTTCCAGAGGGCCTCGTGCCACGCGATGACGTGCGGGATCGGGACCCACTCGAAGGGGAGCAGCAGGGCGTCGATCGTCGCCGTGCGCGTCTCGAGCGGAAGGCGCGCGGCCAGCCGGGTGAGCGCTTCCTCCCCCTTCAGGTCCAGGATCGCCGCCCGGAATCCGTGGACCACGCTGGCGCGGGCGTGAGGCTCGGTCGAGGGCGGGGGGGTCGTGGGCATGGACTTCGGCGAGCGGCTGGCCCCGTGCCCCTACCCCAGGCCAACCGAACCTCTATTACCCACGGACGGGGCCGTGTCGAGCCAGGCCGCGCAAAGTCGCCCGTCCCCGGAGCCGTTGGTACGATCAGCGAAAGCCGTGCCGCGTCTCGTTCCCCCGCCGCATCCGCCGCCGCCGCACCCGGCGCCGGCGCCGGAACGCGCCGCCGCGCGGCCGCCGTCGCGGGCGCCCGGAGCTGGCGAGGAAGCGGACGTCGCGCTGCAGCTGGCGATCGGGCGGGAGGGCATCGGCCTCGAGCTCGCGCGGCCGGCGCGCATCGGGTGCCTCCTCGTGACGGAGCTGACCGCGACGCTCCCCGGGCTGCGCTTCCCCATCGATGTGTCGGGAGGCGTGCCGAGGTTCCGGCACCGGCGTGGGGCGCTCACGCGCATCGTGCTGGAGCTCGGGGCACGCGCCCTGGAGCGATGGGCCGCGCCGCGACTTCGCGGCGTCGTCGGGACGCGCACGCCCGAGGTGTGGGTCGGCCCGCGGCGTGACGGAGCCACGATGTGCATCGCCGCGCCGGCGCCGGTCGAGGGCGTCGAGGAGCTCTCGGGGCGGCGAGGACTGCCGGTACTCGCGTTCGACGTGCACCTCATGACGGAGGAGGGGGACCTCGTGCTCGTCGTCGCGGGCGCGCGCGGAACGGGGCTGCCGGCGCCGGCGAGCGCGCTCGCCGTCGCGTGCGTCGAGGCGCTCGTGGGACGAGCGGCGGAGCGGCGCGGCGCGATGTTCACCTTCCGGCGCGCCGCCGACACGCTCGCGCGGGCGCTCCTCCCGGAAGCGGGCGCGCGCGTGCCGGACGCCACCGACGCGCGATGGGCTCCCGCCGCGGCTACGCCTCACGGTGCCGACGCGTGGGTGCTCGTGGCACAGACCGGTGCGCTCTCGGCGCCACCGACCGAGGAGGCCCTGCGCGCGCGCGAGGCGGCGGTGATCCTGCGTGACGCGGACGACGTCCTCGTCGAGGGCGACCTCGAGGCGGCGCGGGCGCAGGCGGTCGAGGCGCTCGAGCACGCGCCGAGGCACCCCGAGATCGTGCGGCGCATCCTCGACGTGGACGCGCGCGCCGGTGGGCGCGCCGAGGCGGCGCTGGCGATGCTCGTCGAGCTGCGCGGCGGCGGCGATGACCACGCGCGGTTCGGCACGACGCCCGGGGAGCTGCTCGCCGAGACGGGCGACACGGAGGCGGCGCTCGCGAGTCTCGAGCGCGCCGGGCAGACCGAGGAGGCGCCCGCGCTGGCGGCGCGTGCGTACGAGATCGCGGCCGACCTCGCGCGTGACCCGCTGGACGCGGGGGTGTGGCTCGATCGCGCCATCGCGAGGACGCCGCGGTCCGTGTCGGCGCGCTGGGCGCGCGTCGGCAGGCGCCTGGAGCTCGGGCGCCTCGAGGACGCGCTCGCCGACGTCGAGCACCTGGAAGCGATGGGGCGCGGCAACCGCGCCCGATACGCCGTGTGGCTGCGGGCGGGGCGCGCGTGGGACGCGGCGGGCCTGTCGGCGCGCGCGGGGGCCCTCTACGAGCGGGCGCTGCGATACGCACCGGAGGAGCCCGAAGCGCTCGCGGGGCTCGGGGCGGCGCTCGTGAAGGACGGCGCGGCGCGCGAGCGGGCGCGCGGCGTCGCGGTGCTCACGAGGGCGTGCGAGATCGCCGATGCACGGCGGGCACCGTCTTCGCGTCTGCTGCTGGATCTCGGACGCGCCTTCGCGGGGGCGCTCGAGGACCTGCCGGCCGCCATCGCGCGCGTCTCGGCCATCCCCATCGAGGCTGCGGAGGCGGCCGAGGCACGCGGCCTCGAGGGCCGCTGGCGTGCGCGCCTCGGGGACCTCGCGGGCGCGGCGCTGGCGTTCGCGCGGCTGCGCGACCTCGCGGCGTCGATCCCCGTCCCTCAGAGCCCGGCCGAGCACCGGCGCTGCGAGACGATCGCCACGATGCTCGCAGAAGCGGCCGAGATGGAGCGCACGCGCATGCACGACCCGCTGGGCGCGCAGCGGCACCTCGCCGCCGCACTGCGCCTGCGCCCGCAGGACCCCGAGCTGCGGAGCGCGTACCGCGAGGTGGGTGCCCTCATCGCCGGCCGCGGCACCGAGCAGCCCGAGATGGACCGACGCGCCGATACCGACTTCCCCGAGTCGGAGGAAGCCTCCGCGACGCACCATCGCCCGATCACGGACGCCCCTGCCCTTCCGAAGCTCGATCTATCGCTTGCGAGCGAGGAGGACACCGAGGGCGCGGTGCGCGTCGATGATCTCACCCGGCGCCTCCAGGCGAACCCCGCCGACGACGCCGTGGCCGACGAGCTGCTCACGCTGCTCGAGTCGCTCGGCCGTGGCCACGAGCTCCTGGCGCTCGTCAGCGCGCGCCTCGAGGACGCGACCCCCGAGCGCCGCGCGGTCCTGGCGCCGCGTGCGCGCGCCGCCCTCGAGCGCATGGCCGCCGCCGCCGTCACGGCGGGCAACCCCCTCGACGCG
>DATJYG010000809.1:0-5451 GCA_035499695.1 Polyangiaceae bacterium | reverse complement strand
GTCGATGATCCCGGTCACCGTGCTGTTCTGCGCCCGGATGCGCTCCGACAGCTCCGAGAGCGACAAATCGCCGACGCCCTCGAGCATCTTGAGCACCGTGAGCTGCGGCCCCGTGAGGTCCACGCTGCGCGCCAGCTCCTTCGTGAGCCGTCGGCTCTCCGTGTAGAGGTAGAGGATCGCCTCGACGATCTGGTCCACCTCGGGCTTGAAGTCGGTCGGTATCGCGGGGGGCACGCGGGGCTCCGGGGAGATGTTTCGCGTGCGAAATAATAGGGTGGACCGGGCCTCCGTCAACCCTCGAGTCGCCTACCGGGGCAGCGGGCCGCGCCGCTGATTCACGGAGGACAGCTGTCGAGCGTCGACGTCGGCGTGAAGCAATAGAGCTGCGTCACGGCGCCGGTGGTCGAGCAGCAGATCTGGCCCTTGTCGCAGCAGACGGCGCCGCAGCAGAGCTGCTGCTGCGTGCAGCTGGTGATCTGGCAGGCCGGCGTGACGCACTTGCCGAGGAAGCAGACCTCCTTGGAGACGTCGCACTTCGTGTTGCAGTCGCCGCAGTGCTGCGGATCGTTCTTCAGGTCCACGCACGTGTCGCCGCAGCAGGTGTCCTCGACCGTGCAGAGCATGCACGTCTTGCCGGCGTCGCCGCCCGCGTCGACGTTGCCGCCGCTCGACGACCCGCTGCTGGAGGCGGAGCCCGAGCTCGAGCCGCTGCCCGATCCGGAGCTCGACGAGCCGCTGCTGCCCCCGCTGCTCGATCCGTGACCGCCGCTGCTGGACCCGGACCCGCTGCTGCTCGATCCCTGTCCGCCGCTGCTCGATCCGGATCCCGAGCTGCCCGAGGCCGATCCGGAGCTGCCGCCGGTGCTCGAACCGGAGCCGGACGCGCTCCCGCTGCTGCCGCCGGTCGTCCCGTCGTCGCTGCCGTCGGCGGCCGCGTCGCCGCCCCCGCCGATGGTCGCGTTGCTCGCCCCGCCGCAGTCGACGACGAGCAGCAGCGCCCCGAGCGCCCCGGCGGACGCCGCCCATTTCAAGCAAGAACGCATGTTTTCCTCCGCCGTGGATAAGCGTGAGCCACCTTCCGGCGCAAGTCGATGTGGGTGCGCCCGGGGACCCTGCGGTCCCTTCGTGGGGACCCTCGGTACCAGCGTGGAAGGACCCGGTACCGTCGGTACCGAGGGTCCCTGAGAGCAGCGAGAGGGTCGATCCGAGGTGGGACCGGCCCGTCCGGACGTCCGAGGGCGCCCGATCGAGGCGCGAGCGTCCAGTCCGGGCGTACGAAGGCCCCGGTTTCTCGTGACAGCGTACGTCGTTCCCGTGGCACCGTACTTCCCAGACCGGGAAGCCGCCTTTCTCCTCGTCGGGACCCACCGGTATTTCGAAAAGGACCCTCGGTCCCGATGGGACCGAGCTCGGTCACGCTGGTACCGAGGGTCCCCACGACGTGCCGGCACCCGGGGATGCGCGGACGGCGGCCCCGTTGTAGGAGAGTCTGGCCCCGATGGACCTGACTCGACCTCCGCACGACCTGACCCTCGACGAGCTGCGCCAGCGCGTGGAGGAGGCCGAGAAGCTCCTGCGCGTCGCGCGTCAGCTCGCGTCCGACGAGCTGCGAGATCCCCAGCAGTCCACGCGCGCGAAGGACCGCATCGCCTCGCTCTGCAAGGAGGTGAACGCGCTCTTCCCTCCCCCGCCGGAGCCCCTGCCCGTCCTCGACGCGACGCTCGCCGACGAGGAGGAAGAGGAAGCCGCCGACGGGGAGCCGGACACCCTCATCGAGGAGGACGGGGACGACGACGACGACTGGGACGTCGACTACGTGAAGCTCCGCGCCGCGATCCACGATCCGACGCTCATGGAGAGGATCCCCGAGGCGGAGCGCGCCCGGTTCAAGGAGATGGCCGAGCAGCTCCTGGAGGCGCACGAGCGCCAGGAGCTCTACGCGCGCGTCACGGCAGGTTTCGAGGAGCTCGAGCGCACCACGCGCGCCGGCGCCGAGGAGGTCGGCCGGCAGCTCGCGGTGGCGTTGACGTTCGAGGAGCTCGGCAAGAAGTACAAAGCGTAGATGGGCAAGGAGCACGAATTCTCGATCCTCGTCCGCGACCTCGACGCGGCGGGCAAGGCGGTCAGCTTCGCACTGCGCAAGGAGTGGATGCGCAGGGCCCTGGAGGAGTCCGAGGTGCAGCCGGCGGCGGGCGACGGCTCGCTCGAGGTCCGCGTCTCCAAGAGCGGGACGGACGTCGTGCTCCGCGGCAAGCTCGCGGCAGAGCTGGTCGTCCCCTGCGCCCGCTGCCTCGAGCCGGCCCGCGTCTCGGTCAAGCAGGACCTGAGCGCCCTGGCGGTCCTGCGGTCCAAGATGCGCGACGAAGCGCGCGGCAAGCGGGGCTCCAAGGGCCGGAACGGCTCCCGGGCGGGGGACGGAGACGAGGACGAGGAGTCGCCCCCGGACGCCGACATGATCGCCTACGACGGGGAGACCCTGGTCCTGGACGACCTCGTGCGGGATGAACTGTTGCTGGCTGTCCCCATGATCCCCTTGTGCTCCGAGGCATGTCCGGGTATCAGCCGTCCCCCGGAGTAGAAGAGAGGTACCCGTGGCCAC
Organism: Polyangiaceae bacterium; assembly: GCA_035499695.1. Lineage (GTDB taxonomy): Bacteria > Myxococcota_A > Polyangia > Polyangiales > Polyangiaceae > Palsa-1150. Next base: position 2,852 of record DATJYG010000809.1, on the reverse strand, counting down.
CCCCAAGCGACGCAAGAGCCGTTCGAGGCGCAACATGCGCCGCGCCAATCACGACAAGGTGGCGGCGCCGAACATCGTGGCGTGCCCCAACTGTGGCGAGCCCATCGTCCCGCACCGCGCCTGCGGATCCTGCGGCCACTACAAGGGCCGCACCGTGAAGCGCGGCACCGCGGCCACCGAGTAGGCTCGAGCCGAGAATTTCACAGCAAGATCAGAAGGTCAGAAGACCTTCTGATCTTCTGATCTTTTTGTTCATCTCACTTCCCGGGCGTACCTGGTCCCTCGCGGCTACACTGGCCGCCCCGTCTCGATGGCTCACCCCGTTCCCCGCTCGCGCATCCTCGGCACCGGGCACTACCTCCCGCCTGGCGTCAGGACGAACCTCGACCTCGAGAAGATGGTCGAGACGTCCGACGCGTGGATCACGGAGCGCACCGGCATCAAGTCGCGTCACATCGCGCCCGAGGGCGTGAACACGAGCGACATGGCGGCGGCGGCGGCGAAGAACGCCCTCGAGATGGCGGGGCTGCGCCCGCAGGACCTCGAGATGATCATCGTCGGGACGGTCACGCCCGACATGCCGATGCCGGCGACCGCGGTCTTCGTGCAGCAGAAGCTCGGCGCCGGCGTGTGCCCCGCGTTCGACCTGAGCGCGGCGTGCGCCGGGTTCGTCTTCGGCCTCTCCATCGCCGACCAGTTCATCGCCTCGGGGCAGATGAAGCACATCCTCGTCGTCGGCGTGGAGCTCCTCTCGCGCGTGGTCGACTGGACCGACCGCACGACGTGCATCCTCTTCGGCGACGGCGCGGGCGCGGCGGTGCTCGGGCCGAGCGGCGCCCGCGACGGAGACCCCAGGCCGCGCGGGGTGCTGTCGACGTCGATCCAGACCGACGGCACGCTCGCCAGGTCGCTCGACATCCCGGGCGGCGGCAGCGTCAACCCGACGACGCACGCGACGGTCGACGAGCGCCTGCAGTACGTGCACATGAAGGGCTCGGACATCTTCAAGGTGGCCGTGAAGAACCTGATGAGCGCGAGCAAGAGCGCGCTCGAGCGCGCGCAGATGACGAAGGACGATCTCGACTGGCTCTGCCCGCACCAGGCCAACCGCCGGATCATCGACCAGGTGATGCAGCGCGTGGACGTGCCGGCCGAGAAGGTGCTCCTCAACATCGACCGCGTCGGCAACACGTCGAGCGCGTCGATTCCCATCCTGCTCGACGAGGCGCGGCGCTCCGGCAAGGTCAAGGACGGCGACACGGTCCTCATGTGCGCGCTCGGCGCGGGCATCTCGTGGGGGAGCGCGATCGTCAGGATGTGATGGCGCCGTACCGGGAGCCCGCGCCGCCGCGGGAGGAGCCCGGACCGGAGCCGCACTACGTCCCGCTCACGCGGAAGCAGGAGCGCCTGCGCCGGTGGCTGCGCGTGGTGCCGGTGGTGCTGCTCACGCTCGCGGCGCTCTGGACGGGACGACTCTGGCTGCTGGTGACGCCGGTGGTCTACGGGCTCGCGGTCATCGTGAGCGACCGTCTGCACGCGCGGTCGCTCAACGGGCGCCTCAAGGCGATCGCGGGCACGCTGGCGCGCGGGAGCGAGCCGTTCGTCGTGTCGCGCGCGCTGGAGGCGGTCGTGGCCGATTCGCGGCCGTACCCGGGCTTCCACTCGGTGGCGCTGCTGTTCCTCGGGATCGCGCGGGCGCGCGGGGGGGATCTCGATGGCGCGCTCGACCTGCTCTACGTCGTGCAACGCGCCGGGTGGCTCGCGCGCAGGCCCGTGTGGCTCGCGTGGCTGTACCCGTGGCTGTCGCAGCTGCACTGCGCGCGCGGGGAGGTGGACCTGGCGGGCAAGTGGCTCGAGGTGGCGCGCACGGCGCTGCCCGCGAGCCGGCACGGCGTGCTGGCGTCTCCGGAGGCGCTGCTGGCGCTGCGGCAGGGGCGATACGAGGAGGCCATCGTGAGCATCGAGGCGTACCTGCGCGCGGAGGAGGTGGCGGAGACGACGCGCGCCCACTTCTCGTTCCTGCGGGCCTTCGCGTACGAGCGCGCCGGGCGCCCGCTGCTGGTCGAAGAGGTGCGCGCGGTCGTCGCGGCGCGCCTCGCGTCGGAGGGCCATGCGCTTCCGGTCGAGAAGTGGTGGCCGGAGCTCGCGGCGTTCGTCGACGCGCACGCGCCTCGCGGGTCAGCGTAGGCGCGCCAGGAGCGCCTTCATCTCGGCGACCGCGGGCACCGGCACGTCGGCCGCGCCCCACGCGTCCACCACCTGCTGCGCCAGCTGCTTCGCGCGCGCGCGATCGCCGCGAGCCATCGCGCGACGCGCGGACCGCACGTGCGAGAGCGACGCGCCCCCGTAGTTGCCGTCCTTCGCGGCGATGAGCCGCTCGTCCACCCGCTCGGCGAGATCCGCGTCTCCCGCGGCGTCGAAGGCCACGGGGTACAGCCGCCGGTCCACGTCACCTGCCACCATCGATCGCCACGCGCCCGCGGCCCCGCGGAGATCGCCCGCGCCGAAGCGCTCGAGGCCCATCATGTCGGCCTTGTCCGCATCCGAGGGAGCCTGGAGGTGGCGGTGCGCGACGATCTCGCCGATCTGGACGAAACAGGCCTTCGCCACGTCGCGCGACGCGTTGGCGCAGACCCGCGCGAACGCATCGGGCACGTACCGGCTGTCCGGCAGGTCGAGCGCGACCCGTGGCGGGTCCGCGAGGACGAAGCGGCGCGCGAACGCATCGGCGATGGGCGCCACCTTGCCGACGATGAGCCCCACGTCGAGCAGGGCGTTCACCGTCGGCCAGTCCTGCGGCTCGCCGTAGTGGGGCATGGAGGCGATCAGTTTCTCCCCGCGCGCGAGCGCAG
>DATJYG010000808.1:0-11526 GCA_035499695.1 Polyangiaceae bacterium | reverse complement strand
CGACTTCGAGTTCGACGACAACTACACCGACGGCAACGGCGTCGAGCAGAACGGCTCCGGCGGAGCAGCCACGGACCCGTCGAACAACAAGACGTACGTCATCGAGCAGACCGACACGATTCACTCGAGCCGCCTCTTCGCGGGGGTGCGCCATCAGTTCAACAAGGAGGTCGTTCTGACGGCGGGCCTCGAGTACCTGCAGGGCTTCGGCGGCTCCGGCGGTGGAACGCCGGCCGTGCCGCCCGGCTACCAGGCGGCCAACGTCGAGCTGGTGCCCATCTCGCTCACGGCTGCGCGCTTGAACTTCGACGCGCTGCTCGCGGCGCACGTCGGCGGCGGCTTCTCGCTCGGCTTCGGCGTCACCGCCAAGTACAACAGCGCGCCGCTGGCCGGGAAGGTGAACCTCGACTCGGCGGGCACGTTCTCGCTCATCTACGCATTCGCCAGTCCGTCGCCGAAGGAACCCGCGTGCCAGTAGGAGAGCCCCATGTCGTTCTTCTCCGACTTCAAGACGTTCGCCTTCAAGGGCAACATGATCGATCTCGCCGTCGGCGTCGTCATCGGCGCGGCGTTCGGCAAGATCGTGACGGCGCTCGTGCAGGACGTGATCATGCCGGTCGTCGCGCTGCTGCTCCCGAGCGGCAACTGGCGCGAGAGCGGGTTCGTCCTCCGTCACGCGGAGAACGCGAAGGACGACGTGATCCTCAAGTACGGGGACCTCGCGGGCAACGTCCTCGACTTCCTCATCGTCGCGCTCGTGCTCTTCATCGTCGTCGGCAAGCTGGTGAAGGGCGCCGAGGCGCGCTTCGCGAAGGCGGCTGAGGTCGTCACGAAGGAGTGCCCGTTCTGCTGCGAGGTCATTCCCGTCAAGGCGAAGCGCTGCAAAGCGTGCACATCAGAGCTGTCGGCGGCCGCGCCCGGGTGACCTTCCGCGTAGAATCGGGTCATGCACGAGGAGCGACGATCCCACCGCAGGGCACGCTTCCACGGAATGCGTGTGACCTACGAGGACGCCACCGGGCGGCGGGTCGAGAGCGAGGCGCTCGACGTGAGCGCGGGCGGCCTGTTCGTGCTCGCCGACGAAGTCATCCCGGTCGGCAAGCGGGTCTCGGTGGACATCACGCTGGCGGGCGGCAGCAGCAAGTGGACGGTGCTCGCGCGCGTCATCTGGGTGCGTGAGCGAGGCGGCGACGCGGGCCCGGCGGGGATGGGCATGAAGCTCATCGACGCCGACGACAACATGGTCGCCGCCATCTCGAAGCTCGTCGCGTCTCGCGAGGCGACCGATCCCGGGACGGGCGCGAGCAAGGCCCCGGCGCGCGAGCGCACGATGATGGGCGTCGGCAAGTCGGACGAGCAGGCGGTGGCAGCGGCGCCCATCGTGGCGGCGGCCCCGGCGAGGGAGAGGACGCAGCTGGGCATCGGAGCTTCACCGTCGGCGGAGCCGGCTGGCCGCGAGATGAGCATTCCGATCGAGCTGGTGGCCCAGAAGAAGACGGATACGGAGGCGCCGACGCGTCGGGTGGAAGTCCCGCGCATCGAGCGAGAGCCGTCGGAGCAGGAGCTGGACTGGGAGCTGCCGAAGCCCGAGCCGAAGCCCGAACCCGAGCCCGCGCCGAAGGCGGAGTCGAAGCCGGCGGCGCAGCCCGAGCCGAAGCCGGCGCCCAAACCGGAGGCGAAGCCGAAGCCGAAGCCCGTGGTCGTGGAGGCGCCACCGAGCGAGGCATCCCTCGCGGACCCCGGCGTCCCTCGACGTCGAAGCGGCGTGTGGATCATGCTCCTGCTGCTCCTGGCGATCGGGGGCATCGGCTACGCCTTCCGCTCGCGCATCATGCTGGCGGCGTTTCCGCCGGCTCCGCCGCCACCCGTTCAGGCGGCGCAAACGGCCGAGCCGCCTCCGGCGACCGTCAGTGTCGCGCCGAGCGTGACGAGCGCGACGACGCCGCCGAGTGTCGCGCCGTCCGCCTCGGTCGCACCGTCGGCCTCCGCCGCGGCCCGCCCGAGTGCGAGCGGAAGTGCGAGCGCCAAGCCGCGAAAGCCGGCCGCGCCTCCGAGCGCCGGGTCGGCGCCGACGAGGCGCCCACCTTCCGGCGACAATCCGTACTGAGGTCAGACCCTAGTGCGCGTCCGGGCCGCCGGCGGCGATGCCGGCGTCGAGATCGGGCGTGGGCACCTCCGCGAGGTTGGGCACGAGGGCGATCTCGATCCGGCGGTTCTCCTGCCTGCCGGCCTCGGTCGCGTTGGTCGCGACCGGCTGATACGCGCTGTAGCCGGCTGCCGAGAGATGCGCCGGGTTCATCCCCTTCTCGACGAGGGTATCGGTGACCGTCACCGCGCGGGCAGTGGATAGCTCGAGGTTGTTCTTGAAGGTCGACGGGGGCCCGATGGGGACGTTGTCCGTGTGGCCCGCGACCTCGAAGCGCCGATCGGAGAACTGGCGGAGGATCCTCGCGACCTCCGCGAGGGCCGTCTGGCCGTCCTTCGAGAGGTCGGCGCTCCCCGAGGGAAAGAGCACACTCGCGGGGAGCTTCACGACCATGCGTCCGTGGCGCATGACGACCTGCAGCTTGCCCGAGTCGATCATCTGCCGGAACTTGTCGGTGACCGACTTGAACACCTCGAGGCGCTGGTCCTGCTCCTCCTTCTCGCGCCGGAGCTGTTCCAGCTCGGCGCGCGACGCGCCCAGGTCCGCCGATGCGGAGCTCGCGGCCTTCTCGAGCGAGTCGCGCGCGCGCGTGCACTCGTCGAGCTTGCCCATGCACGCCGTCTTTGCGGCGGTCACCTCTTCGCCCGACGTGCGCTGCTGAAACGAATAGAGGCCGAGGGCCCCGGTCGACACGAGAAGCACGCCCGCCAGCGCCTTTGCTCCGCTTCCGGGTGCCATGGGCCGATCGTAGCTCCCGGCCCGAAGGGCGAAATCTGATGTCTCCTCGCCATGGTCGGAGGTGTTGCCATGGTGATGCCAGCAACCAGCAAGGCGTGTAAGGCGCGCACGTACCCTGCCGCCGTTGCGACGATTTCTTGAGAGGCGCGCGGACCGCCCGTACGCTTGTTAGTGATGGCCGAACGCGCCCGGACGGAGCGCCCACCTTTCGACGTCGAGCGCTACGCGCGCGAGTCGGAGGCACGCATCGAGATCACGCCCGATTCACGGCGCGACACCGTACCTCCGCCTCCCGAGCACACGAACCTTCGCGAGAGCTGCCGCGACCTGCGCGCGGCCATCGCTCCGCAGCAGGGCGAGCAGCCCGCCAGCGATGCGTCGATCGCGACGACGCCGACGCTCGGCGCGGTCGTTGTGTCGCTCGTCGGCCGCGACGACACGGAATGGTTCGACCTCGACGACCGCGCTCGCGCCATCGTCGCCATCGTCGACGGCGACCTGATCGTCGAGGAGATCCTGGCGGCGACGCACACGCCCATCCCCGAGGGCATCGAGATCTTCGCGCAGCTGGCGCGCCTCGGCATCGTGGGCTTCCGCGCGCCCTGAGCGTCTCGTCGGTCAGGCGCGCGCTGCGAAGCGCTCGTGCCGCAAGAAGTCGGCGTCGGCGCGCGCTCGGCCCTCGAGCGCCAGGTCGGCGAGCATCTCGCCCACGACGGGAGAGAACTTGAACCCGTGCCCGGAGAAGCCAGCCGCGAACGTCACCTGCGGATGTCGCGGATGCACGTCGATGACGAAGTGCTCGTCCGGCGTCATCGTGTAGAGGCACGTCCTGGCGAGCACCGGAGGGGTGCGGAGCGCCGGCAGGCGGTCGCGCACGAAGGCCTCGACGCGGCGCGTGTCCTCGGCGTCGATCTCACGGCGCACGTCCTCCGGCCGCGCGATGGGCTGTCGAGCCATGTGGTCGGCCACCTTCACGCGCCCGCCCGCGCGCGGGAAGCCGTAGAAGAAGGCGCCGGGCAGATCGAACCCGAAGCAAGGCGCCTCGTGGGCGGGGGTCGCCTCGAACCACATCTGCAGCACGCGATGCGGCTGCAGCGGCAATCCGAGATGCGCCAGCAACGAGGGAGCCCATGCCCCGGCCGCCAGCACCAGGCGTCCTGCGCGATGACGCTCGCGCGCGGTCTCGACTTCCACGTGGCCGCTCGACGGGTGGACTCGCCAGGCGAGGGCGGGGTCGTCGAAGCGCAGGTCGGCCGACGCCGTGCGAGCGGCGTCGAGGTGCGCGCTCACGCATCGCTCCACCTCCAGCCACCCGGCCCCCGGCTCGAAGATTGGCTCGAGCTCGTCGTCGACGCGCAGGCCCGGGAACCGAGCACGCGCCTCCGCCGGCGAGAGACGCTCGACGACGACGCCGTGATCCCGGGCGACGGCGGAGGCCGCGGCGGCGCGCTTGCCGAAGAGAACGAGGCCGGTCCGATGAAGGAGCGTTGCGCCGGTGTCGGCTGCCAGCGCGTCCCAAAGCGCGTAGCTGCGCTCGAGCAGCGGGACGTACGCGGGGCTCTCGAAGTACGCCTTGCGAATCAGACGGCTCTCGCCGTGCGAGCTCCCCTCGTCGTGCGCCGGCCCGAATCGATCGAGCCCGAGCACCCGCGCTCCGCGCCGGGCCATGTGCATCGCCGCGGCGGAGCCCATGGCCCCGAGCCCCACCACGATGACGTCGAACATCGCCGCCCGCGGGAGGGTCTAGAAGCCCTGGATGTCTCCCCGTACGTCGCCGCGCTCGTCCTCGCGCGGGCCGACGCCCGCGACGCTCGTGCGGACCACGTCGTAGGCGCGCGCGTCGAGCGTCGGCAGCCGCTCCATGTCGACGCGGTCGAGCAGCAGCACGCCCTTCTCGTCCTGGACCGAGACGCGGCGCACCCCGTGGTCGGCCGTGAAGAGCGTGATGCTCCGGTCGCGCGTCTGGATCTTCACGAAGCCCGACGGACCGTGCGGAGCCACCGGCTGCAGCTCGGCGCTCTCCTCGCTCGGTGCGGCCGAACACGCCAGGAGCGCCATCGCCGCGCCGAACCCGACCACGAAGCGGATGCGCATCATGAGAGGCATTGTTCCAGCGCTGGTCGCGCCGTCAAGCGTCGCTTCCGGCAATCAGCCCGAGCCGCACACGGAGGTGCACACGCCGCTGGTCCCGCCGTCGGGCACGGCGCAGAACCCCTTGCACACGTCGCTGTTCGAGGTGCACGCGCCGCCGGCGACCGAGCGAGGCTGGCACGTGTTGCCGCTCGTATCGCACCAGAGCCCCTCCTGGCAGTCGCTCTTGCCCTGACATGCGCCCCCGGTGGCGGCGGGGCCCGTCGTACCGCACTTGCCCACGTGGCAGGTGAGCCCGCTGGTGCACGCATCGTCCGTGGTGCAGGTGGCTCCCGAGCCTCCCTGAGCGACGCACTTGGCGCCCGAGCAGTAGGCGCCCGAAGCGCACGACGGGTGCATGCCGAACCCCCAGTCGACGTACAGGCCGGCGCCGGCGTCGGCGGCTCGCTCGCACGCGGCGCCGGGTCCACCGGGCATCGTGCACGTCCCGTCGGCGCCCTGCGCCCAGCCGACGCACGTGAGGCCGTCGACGCACTCGAAGTCGACCGCGCACGGGGCTCCCGCACCCTGCAGACCCGTGACGACGCCGGTGCACGCGCTGGCGCCGAACGTCGGCCCGCCCGGCTGGTTCGTGTCGATCTGCGGCCAGCACACGCCCTGCGAGATCGTCTGGCGGAAGGATGCCTCGCAGGCCTGCGCCGCGTTCGCGTCGAAGCGGACGCGCCCATGCTCTATGGCATTCGAGAGGTAGCTCTCGCAGGCCTGCAGGATGATGCCGAGGACGGCGTCGACGAAGATGTAGTCGTTCGTCGTCGTGTCACCGGACGGGCAGCATCCTTCGAAGGCCGTCTTGCGCGCGCCGTAGGTCGCGTCGCAGAAGGCGACGCCCGCGCCGCCGTCGGACGCGGAGGGTGCGTCGTTCGAGGGACCGTCCGCGGAGCTCGGGCTGTCTTGCCCGGCGCCGTCCCGCGTGCCGGATTCGACGATCCCGGTGTCGCTTCCGGCATCCGGACCAGGCTGCGAGCCCCCGCTCGATCCGCTTCCGCACGCCAGCAATCCGAGCGCGAGGCCGCATGCCGCTAGGCGCATGCACGAAAGTTTATCAGGGACCGGCGTCGGGGCTCGCCAACATCACCGAGCCGTCGGGATCGTCGATGCCCGCACCGACGAGGGTGCCGGCGTCGGCGGCCGGCGGGTTCCGCCAGGTGGTGACGCCGGCGGCGGGCATGCCGTTGATCGTGTCCACGCCGCCGTCGCCCGCCAGGGGGCCGGTCTTCACGAAGAGGCCGTAGGTGGAGAGGGTGGAGCCGCTGCCCGTGTCGACCGTCGCCATGCCCGGAGTGCCCGAGAACACGTCGGTGCCGCCGACGTCGACGAACAGGCCGAACCCCTGGTCGTTGCCCTCGCCGAGGGAGAGGCCGCCGCCGGTGAGCGCGTCGTTGCCGGCGAGATCGAGGAAGACGCCCGCGCCGAAGTCGTGGCCGCAGCCGAGGTTGCCCGACTTGGGCGCCCACTTCTGCTGGTACATGTCGTCGCCGCTCGCGTCGGCGAAGAAGGCGAGCCCGCCGTGCGCCGCCGAGCCCTGCGTGTACCAGAGGGCGTCGTAGTGGTCGTCGCCGGCGCCGTCCGAGAGCAGCCCGATGCCGAACCAGTACGCGGTCCCCTGGGCGAAGACCGAGCCGGTGTACACGTCGCCACCCGACACGTCGCGGAGCACGCCGAGTCCGCCGCTCCAGTAGAGCGAGTCCGTGTCGTCGCGCAGCCCCTCGCCGGTGCCCTGCGAGAGGCTCGAGTTGCCGGCCGCGGGGAGCTGCGGCGAGTAGTAGATGGGCGTGCCCCCGAGGGTGGGATCGCCGACGTCGACGAGGTACTGGTCGTCGCCCCCGAGGTCCTCGAGCACGCCGGCGCCGCCGGTGAAGCCGAAGCCCTGCGACTGGGTGAAGGTGCTGCGCGTGTCGTTGCCGCCCGCGTCGACGAGGACCCCGAGGCCGAAGCTGGCAGAGCCCTGCACGGCGGCTTCCCCTTCGTAGAGATCGTCGCCGCCGTCGTCGTAGAGCGCGCCGACCCCGAAGGCGCCGAGCCCCTGCGACACGCGCAGCGAGCGGTAGTGGTCCTTCCCGCCGCCGTAGTCGTAGAGCAGGCCGACGCCGAGCACGCCGGCCCCCTGACGCGGCGTGCTCGAGAGGCTCGCCGGCCCGTAGCCTTGCTGCGGCGTGAGCCGGCCATCGGCATCCGAGGGCAGCAGCCCCTTGTCGCTGGGGATGGGGACCTCGACGTAGAGGTACTGGTCGTCGCCGCCGAGGTCGATCGCGACGGCGGCAGGCTGACCATCTGTGCCTCCCGCCGGGACGCGGTACGTGTCGTCGCCGCCGGTGTCGACGAGGAGCAGCACGTTGCCGCCGAGGTTCGCGTCGGTCGGCAGGTAGGTGTGCGCGCTGGAATCGCCGACCACGATGGCTCCGAGCGGCGTCGGCGCCGAGAACGAGAAGCCGCTGAGGCCCGCGAAACGCGCGAGGTTCGCCGACTCGATGGCCATCGTGAGCTGCGCGCCGTACGAGCCGATGACCGAGGTGTCCATCGACGCGACGGCCTTCTGGAAGGTCGCGTCGGACAGGGGAGGGTAGAGATCGTTCGGCAAGCTGACGAAGGGCATCAGCGCGAGCTGTGCGGCCTTCGCCGTGTACGGCCCGAGGTACTTCTGCTTCACCGCGGGCGCCTGCGCGAGCAGGTTCACGATGGGAACCAGCGCTTGCTGGAGGTCCATCGGAATCGCCGCAGCCTGCGACTCGATCGAGCTCGTATCCGGCTTGCCGCCCGCGGTCGTCACGAGCCTCTCCACGGCGTGTGCGAACGGCGCCGTGTCTCCCGCCGGTGCCTCGAGGCTCGCGTCCGGATCGCACGCGGTGAGGGTCACGCCGATTCGGGCGGCAGCCGCAGCGAGCACCTCCGAGACGGGCCGCATCGAAGCTGCAGCCGTGTCCAGGTCCGCGGCGAGCGCGTGCGCGTAGCTCGGCGTCCAGAGCGGCGTGTCGTGCAGCGCATCGAAGTAGCCGACGCGGAAGTCGTTCGGCCCGTCGGGGAAGAGGCTCTCCCAGGCGGGCATGTGGTAGCAGCGGCCGAGCCCCACGCTGCCGAGGAGCGCATCGAGCGTGTCCTGCGACGCAGGAGAGGGCGGGCACGCCATCGCGTTCGCGGGTGCTCCCGTCGTGTACTTCGGCAGGCACGTTCCCTTCTTCGTCCCGGCCTCTGCATCGCTCGCCGGCGCAGCGTCCTGCGGGCCCGAGTCCATCGGCGAGGGACCAGCCTCCAGGCCCCCGTCATTCGACGGAGACGAGCCCGCGCTGCCGCTGCCGCAGGCCACGGCGAGCGATGCTCCCAGGATGAAGACGACGATGCGCACGGAGGCCGCGCCAAGCAACGGCCGTTCCGCACTCGTATCGCCGCGAGAACCGGCGAGGGCTGCGCATCGAGTGTTGCGCACGAAGTGAAATTGTAGCGCGAAGTATCGATGGCTCAGGGACCCTGGGCTGCCGTCTCGACGGCGCTTCTCAGGTCGGCCTCGGTCTGGCCGTCGGCACCGACCCAGCGCACGACGCCCGTGCGGTCGGTCACGAAGGTCATGGGGAGGGCGCTGACGCGGAATCGCCCCGAGAGCACGTTGCTCTCGTCGTGCACCACGGGGAACGTCAGCCCGTAGCGCTTCGCCAGCGACTGGGCGGTCTCGGCGCTCTCGTCCTCGTCGATTCCGAGGAACACGACGTCGGGATGCGCCTCGTGGATGCGCTGCGCCGCCGGCAGGGTCTCGCGGCAGGGCACGCAGTAGTCGGCGAAGAACTTCACGAGCACCGGCTTGCCCGCGAGCTGCGCGCTGTCGAACGGCTGCCCGTCGAGCGTCGTCCGGTGGTGAATCTCGGGCATCGGCTTGCCATAGAGGGGATGCGGCGGGCTGACCGACGCCGGGTACCCCGCAGGCCGGCCGCATGCCACCACGACGGCAGCGACGATCCCGCCGAACAGCGCGCCCCTAGTCACGTCGCCCCCACATCCAGATGCCGTACACGAGCCCCGAAGATAGCGTGCCCGTGAACCAGGCGGCGTCGTAGAGCCAGTGCAGCGCGGGGACGAAGATGCCGATCCACGCGACCGAGCAGCCGACCGCCGTGGCGACGATGGCCGCCCAGTTGGTGCCGATGGGCGAGCCGTACGCGTACACGCCGTCGCGCCGGTACAGGTCGGGCAGCGCGAGGCGCGTGCGCTTGATGAGCCAGTAGTCGCAGATGAGCACTCCGGCGATGGACCCGAGGCCGCCCGAGTACCCGAGCAGCCACCCGTTGATGTAGCGGTCGCTGTTCTCGAGGAGCTTCCACGGCATCATCGCCGTCGCGAGCAGCCCCGTGATGAGCCCTCCCGTTCGGAAGGAGATGCGCGAGGGCGCGAGGTTCGAGAAGTCGTTGGCCGGCGAGACCACGTTCGCCGCGATGTTCATGGCGAGCGTCGCGATGACGGCCGTGAGCTCGGCGATCGCCACGAGGCCGCGCGACTCGAGCTTGGCCCCGAGGTCGATCGGGTCCCAGATCGCCTCGCCGAACACCTGGGCGCTCGCGCTCGTGATGAAGACCCCCATGGCGGCGAAGACGGTCATCGTGGTCGGCAGCGCCACCACCTGCCCGACGGCCTGCTCGCGCTGCGACCGGCCGTAGCGCGTGAAGTCCGGCATGTTGAGCGAGAGGGTCGCCCAGAAGCCGACCATGGCCGTCACGCTCGGCACGAAGACCGGGAGGAACGAGCCCAGGTCGGGGAACTTGCTCGGCTGCGAGACGATGGCGCCGATGCCTCCGCCGGCGACGCCGCTCGCCCGCCGCACGATCCACACGAGGAGCAGCGTCGTCATGACGAGCACGTACGGCGCCGCCCAGTTCTCGACGCGCCGGAGCAGCTCCATGCCCCGGTAGACGATGAGGATGTTGAGCCCCCAGAACACCGCGTAGCAGAGCCACTGCGTCGGCAGGTACCCGCCGAGCTTCACGTCCCCCAGCGCCGTCGGCCACCCGCTCCACAGCGACGCGACGAACCGGTCGAGCGCGTGCCCGCCGATCCAGCACTGGATGCCGAACCACCCGCACGCCACGATGGCGCGCATGACGGCCGGCACGTTCGCCCCGAACACGCCGTAGCTGGCCCGCGCGAAGACGGGGAAGGGGATCCCGTACTTCGTCCCCGGGTGCGAGTTGAGGAGGATCGGCGCGAGCACGACCGAGTTCCCGAGCAGGATGGTCACGATCGCCTGCGACCAGCTCATCCCCATCTTGATGAGCCCCGACGCCAGGATGTACGTCGGGATGCAGTGGGCCATCGAGATCCACAGCGCCGCGAAGGCGTAGGTGGTCCACGTCCGCCGCGCGAGCTTGGTCGGCGCGAGGTCCTCGTTGTAGAGCCGCGCGTCCGAGAGCGTGATCCCCTCGGCCAGCTCCACGCGCCCGTCCCCGTGCTCGACTTGCTCCATCGCCTCGGTCATCTGCGGGAGAAGAGAAACAAAAAGATCGGAAGATCAGAAGCAAATCCTTTAGGGGGTACGATGGCCGAATGCGTCGCCCGGTCGACTATTTCTCGCTCGTCGAGGCGTACGCGTCGACCGTGGCTCAGCTGTCACGGCTGTCGGCTGCAGACGCGGAACAGGCCAGCAAGGAGATCCTCGAGCTTTCGCTGCGCCTACTCGAGCGCGAGAGCGGCGACACGGAGCGCCTCGAGAAGATGGCGGTGTGGCATGCCGACAAGTTCTATCGGCTGGTCAACCAGGTCGACGCGCTCGACGGGTCGTCGTTCCTCTTCATGCGCTCGGTGGGCGCGGCCTTCGAAGCCGTGACGAAGGGGCGCGGCCTGCGGGTCGCCTACCTCGTGGACAACGAGGTTCCAATGGACCGCATGCAAGGCATACGCGCCGCGTTTTCGTCGCTCGGTTTCGTCGTCGCGAGCCCCGAACTGTTCGTCGAGCCTCTCGTCGCCGAGACGCCCGGGGCGCGGCCCGAGCAGGTCTTTGGCGAGGCGGCCGCCGTTGCAGCTCGCCAATTTCGGTTGGCAATCGGTGAGAGGCGAAACGTGTTGTGGGTTTCGGGCGGCCTATCCTCCAGCGACCTGCAAGCGCTGGCCGACATGCTCCGAGGCGAGCCGTACGTCGGTGTGTTTCGCAACGACGCTCCTGCCGACGGCACGCAGGTGAAGGTGTTCCTCGCCGGCGGGCGCAGCGAACGGCTATTGCCGGCGTGAGTCGAAGACGAGTCGAAGCTCTCCCGGCGGCTCAGCGACGAGCGCCGAGCTTGTGGAGCATGGCGGCGATGCGGTCGAGGAGTTGTTCGCCCGACTCGACGTCGGCGACGTCTACGTAGCCCCAAGCGATGGCGATGCGGAGGCCGGCGCGGACTTCGGCGTTGGACCCGGCGGCGGTGGAGAACCGAGCGAGGCGTGACCCGCCCTCGTTGCCGCTGCCCTCGGCGATGTTGAGAGCAACCGAGCTGAGAGCGCGGCGGACTTGCTCGCCCAGATCGCGATCGCAC
>DATJYG010000807.1:0-3728 GCA_035499695.1 Polyangiaceae bacterium | reverse complement strand
ACGTGCAGGCCGGTCATCGAGTCCACCAGCGAGAGCATCTGCCCGAGCTGGTCGAACGCCTTGGTGCTCTCGTGCTTCTCCCACTTCACGTACTCGGGGCTCGCCTTGATCGAGTCGTAGAGCGCCTTGCCGTGCGTGACGTACTGCGCGCGCGCGTCGCCTTCGGTCGGGTAGGTCGCGGCGCGCGGCGACGTCGCGTCGGCGTCTGTCACCACCGCGAGGAGCACCTTGTTCAGGTTCGCCGCGAGGCTTCCGGACCCGGCGTCGGTCGCGCGCGCCGTGAGGCCCACGGTCACGATGTCGGACTCGACGCGAGACAGGCGCGTCGCGTCGTCGTCCAGCCGCTCGAGCAGCAGGAGGAGCACGTCGCGGTAGTCGGCCGGGGTCACCTGGTACGGCAGGTCGAAGGGCGGCTTGTCCCCCTCGGCCAGCGCCGAGAGCTGACGCACGAGGCGATACTGCTCGATCTTGCCGTTGTCGATCGCGCTCCGCACGTGCTGCGTCTGGGAGAGCAGCGTCGTCAGCGCCCAGTCGAGGCGCCGGATCTGCTCGTAGTCGGTCTGGATGCTCTCGCGCGCCTTCTCCCAGTGCGCCTGCGCGGCGTCGCGGTCCGACTGCGACATGTCCGACGTGAAGGTGAGCCGCTCCGGTACGTCGCGCTGCACCGAGAAGCCTTGCTCGCTCTGGTCCACGCGGATGAAGAACGGGACCTCGCGCGTCTGCAGCGCGTCGAGCGCCGTCACGCCCTTCTGCGCGAGCATCGCGTAGGCGCTCTTGGTCGCCTGCTCGCTCGACGTCTGGATGCTCGCGTACTTGCCGGCGTAGAGCTCGTAGGCGCCGTGCACCCAGTCGGTGCCGTAGAGGTGCGCCAGCGGCGTCTCCTCCTTGTGCGCGCACGCGCCGAGCCACACGGGCGCCGTGCCGAGCGCCCCGAGGAAGGTGCGCCGCTTCATTGTTTGCCCTTTGCCTGCTTCTTCTTCGTGGGCGTGGCCTTCGCCGGCGGCGCATCGGGAGGAGGCGCCGCCGCGGGGGCATCCTGCTCGAGAAGCGTGATGCCCTGGAGGCTCGCGAACTGGTCGCTCACGCGCCCCGGGTGCGCCGCGGCGTGCCCGTCACTCCCGCGCTGGCCGGCGGCGCCCTGCGCGCCGGAGGGTCCGTCGCCCCCGCGCTGGCCGCTCTGAGGCGCCTGCGTGCTGCCGCTGGGGGTGATGCCGCTCCCGCCGCCGCCGCCGTCTCCACCGTGCCCGGCGGAGCCTGGATCGCCCCCGGGCCCGCCCGAGACATCCGCCTTGATGGCGCTCGCCAGGTCGGCGTACGCCCCGTCGAAGATCAGCTCCACGCTGCCGCCGGCACCGCCGCTGCCGCCCTTGCCGCCGTTGCCGCCCTGCCCTCCCTGACCGCCCTGGCCGCCGGGATTGCCGCTTCCGCCGCTGCCTCCGCGCCCGCCCGAGCCCCCGGCGCCGCCCGGTCCGCCGGCCCCTCCCGTCGCACGCAGCACGACCGGCTGGTCCACCGGCGCGAGCAGGAAGTCGTCCACGTCGCCGGTCAGCTTGATGGCGACGAGCTTGTCGTAATAGGGCGTCTTGACCATCGTCGCGTACGCCACGATGTGCGGTCCGGCGCCGCCCGCCGAGCCGTCGCTACCCGAGCCTCCCGGTCCGCCGCTCGTGCCCGAGCCGCCGGCCTGCGAGTCGGATCCCATCTGCCCGTCGTGTCCGGCGCCGCCGCTCGGTCCACTGTCGCCGCCGCCGCCGGGCTGCCCGTCGCGCCCCCCGCCCTTGATGCACTGGTAATCGGGCTTGTACTTCGTCGTGAAGGAGAACTTGTCGGGCTGCTTCTTGAAGACCGTCTTGATCTCGAACTCCTTGTCGGTCGTCGCGAGCACGTTGGCGTTGGGCTGGAACCAGCCATCCTTGTCGAAGGCGCCCTGCTCCGAGTGGAACGCGAAGTCGACGAAGTCGAGCTTGTCGTTCTTGTTCGCGCCCGACTTGCCGGCCCACGTCTCGTAGCTCTTCTTGTCCTTCTCGCCGTCGAGGACCGCGTCGGCGAAGACCGCCATCTGCACCTGCTCGCGCGGGCAGATCGTCTTGCGGTCCTTCCGGATGTCGACGCTCATCGACTTCACGTCGGCCTTCGACAGGTCGATGCTGTCCTTGCCCCAGAGGCGGTTCCAGACGTGACAGCCGGTGGTGAGCGATCCGGCGCCTGCGAGGACCAGGGAGAACAGCACCGCGCGACGCGCGGAGAGAGAGCGAGGATGGGTCATGTGGACAGGCCATGTTACGCCGCGAGGGCGTCAGACCTGCCCGGATCTCGTCGTTGCGGCTCGGACCCGATCGAACTGGGCCGCCACCTCGGGTTCGACGCGTGCAACGCGTCGGAATGGTTCGCTTTCGGAACCCGGCGGAACCCGGGCGCCACGCTCGCTTGTCCGGCCAACGAGCAACTCCATACGGCTTCGATTGCACTCCGGCGTGCGGCGGCGCGCACGCTCGGGAGGTCCGGACCATCGATCTTGCTTGACGAGATCCTGGGGCCCGGCCCGCGCTTGCGCGCGAACGTCTCTGCGAGAAGCCATCCGCGCGCCGACGTTGCGGCGCCTCCGCCGTTTGCGAGCGCCAGATGGGCGGAAGCGTTTTCTCTCGCGAGAGAGCGCCCACGAGGCGCCCACGGGCGCGAAAATTCGCGGTGTAGAACCCGCGCATGACGCTCACCGATCTCTCCGACGCGCAGCTGCTCGACGGTCTGAAGACGCTCTGTGGCCAGGGTCGCGTGGTGCTCGCGCGCCTGCTCGCCCATCTCGTCGAGGTCGAGGAGCGCCGTCTGCATCTCGAAGCCTCCTGTCCGTCGATGTTTCAGTTCTGCGTGCAGAGGCTGGGCATGTCCGAGGACGAGGCGTGCAGGCGTATCCACGCCGCTCGCCTCGCGCGTCGCTTCCCCGATCTGCTCGTGCGGATCGAGCGGGGTGAGCTCACCCTCTCCACGATTGCGCTCCTCCAGGATGCGCTCACCGAGACGAGCTACGAGGAGCTCGTGCACGCGGCTTCGGGCAAGACGAAGGCCGAGGTGCAGGCGCTCCTCGCGAAAGCCTCTCCCAGGCCCGACGTGCCCGCGGCGATCACGGCCATCCCCGTGCAGTCGGCGATTCCCGCCCTGGGCGTCGCGCGAGCAGGAGCTTCCGCGGGAGCGGCAGGGCCGCAGCTCGTGCCGCTCTCGGAGTCGCGCCACGCGGTGCAGTTCACGGCGAGTGACGAGCTCCGCGAGAAGCTCGAGCGGGCGCAGGATTTGATGCGGCATGCGAACGCGCGAGGCGACCTTTCCGTCGTCGTCGAGCGCGCCGTGGATCTCCTGCTTGAGAAGCTCGAGAAGCAGCGGCTCGGGAAGGTCTCGCGCCCGCGACAATCGGCGCAGGGCTGCGACCCCGCGAGCGTGTCGCGCGCGACGCGGCGCGCGGTCTTCGAGCGCGACGGCGAGCGTTGCACCTTCATCGATGCCCAGGGGCATCGATGCCCGGCCACCACGTGGCTCGAGCTCGATCACGTCGTCGCTCGCGCTCGCGGTGGCACGAGCGAGGCCGGAAACCTGCGCGTCCGCTGCCGCGCGCACAATCGACTGCACGCCGAGGAGACGTTCGGCAAGGAGCACGTCGAGCGCAAGATCCGCGAACGTCGGCGTCCGCGCCAGCGCGGATACGTTTCCGAAAGCTGCGCGCTCGCGGCGAACGGCCT
>DATJYG010000806.1:0-2388 GCA_035499695.1 Polyangiaceae bacterium | reverse complement strand
AACGCGTTGTCGAGCGAGAGCATCTGCGCGCGGTGCGTGACGGGAGCGAACAGATCCGTCGGCGCGCCCCCGACGCGCTGAGTCGGGCTGTCGGCGGCGATCAGCTCGGGGAACTCGGCCTCGAGCGCCTGCAGCTCCTTGACCAACTGATCGTAGTCGTAGTCGGAGACCTCGGGATCGTCGAGCACGTGGTAGCGGTACGAGTGGTGGTTGATCTGCTCGTGGAGCTCGTCGACCCGCTTGCGCGCGTCCGACAGCCGCCGCTCCTCGGGCGTTCGCCGCCTCGTCGCCGTGTCGGTCTTCTTGGCTCGAGGGCTCACGAGCGCGCCTTCGCCGACCGCCCCACGCCGCCGTCGGGCCTCAGGCCGCCAGCTCGAGGTTGCCGGCCAGGCCCACGCGGTCGCCCCGGACGATCATCGCCCCGTGTACCCCGGGAAGCCGCCGCAGGTACTCGAGTGCGGGGCGCAGCGACTTGGGCTTGGACAGGATCGAGAGCGTGCCGGCCGCCGCCGCGTCGGCCAGCATGCACGAGGACGCAACGATCACGACGCTGTCCCCCGTGTCGGCCGGCAGGTACGTCCGCCCGGTCGTGGTGTAGATGCCCTGCGGACCGAGCTCGGGCTTGACGACGACCGACAGCGGCTCACCGCCGATGCCCGGATGCACGTGCAGACGGGCGCGCTTGCGCGGCACGACGAAGTAGTCGCCGCCGCAAGACACCATGACCTCGCTCGTCCCGCGGGCGAGGGACGCCCCGACGGCCTCGGTCAGGGCGCCCTGGAACGTGAACATGGGCCCGACGCCGGCTCGCGCCGCGATGGCTGCCATGCGCCGCACGGTGGCGGGGTGATCCTCGGGCAGCTTCATCGGTCGCTTGCTGGTCCGGAACTCCGGGTTGCGGATCGTGTACGCCTGCAACTGCTCCCAGAAGCTCATTCCGGCGGCGCGCGCCTCTCCGTACAGTTCCTCCGGCCCGGCCACCCGCAGGACCATTTCCTGGACCGGCACCTCGAAGAAGCGGCCCTTTCTCCTGGTTCGCAGCGGCACGACGATTTCCCCCTCGCGCCCTCCGCGGGCGCGCGAGACAGGCTACACGGCCTTGCCGACAGCGGGGGAAGCGATCGGGGGCGTGCGGGCGAACGCAGCCGGCGGCGGCGAGCCCGCGCCCCGCGTCAGGCGGCGAGCAGCGGCTCCTCGTCGGCCGACGGCTCCGGCGACGTACCCCGCCGGATGACGTCGCGGGCGGCCGGCCACCCGAGGATCCCGATGAACGCGAACCCCGCCGGCCACCACAGGACGGGGACGAGGTGCACGTTGAAGTACGCCATGAACAGGCATCCCGCGACCGGCACGCGCCACCAGTGCCCGGTCGTGAGTCGCTCGTGCAGCCAGAGGAACATGAGCCCTGGCGCCAGGTAGTAGAAGAGGAGCCGCGGCTCGAACAGCAGCCGAGAGAGGAACACGACGCCGAGCGCCGCGAGGATGAGCGGCACCTCGTCGCGATCGCGCATCCACCACGCAACCACGAGGGCGAAGAGAATGGCGACCGCGCGGCCGGGCGTTCCCACGACGACCGCGCCGGGATGCCGGAGCCAGAGCGCGCTGTGCTCGAAGCTGTGGGGATAGGACTTGGCGGCGAACAGCGCCTGGGTCGCGTTGTGCCAGTCGCGGACGAGCGGGAGGGCGACCAGGAGCATGGGGACGACGAGGCTGCGCACGGCCGCGCGAACCCGCTGTTCTTTGGGCGCGAACGCGACCAGCAGCGGCAGCCCCATCAGCGCCCACTGCTTGAACGCGATGGCGAACCCGAGCGCCAGTGCGGCCTGCGGCCACTTCTCCCGGAACATCATCGTCGCGGCGAGCATCACGCAGGCCAGGGCGAAGACGTCCTCGAAGTGCCCGTACAGCACCGCCATGGGCATGACGGCCATGACGAGCGTCCCCCACTGGACGACGGCGGCGCGTGCCCCGAGCCCGATCTGGAACGCAAGCTTGCGCGCCGTCCAGAAGATCGCCCCGCACAGCGCGAACGCGTATGGCCCGTAGATCAGCCACACGGTCGGGTGCGGGATCTGGAAGGGCCAGTTGTACGTCAGGTTGAAGTGGTCGCCGATCAGCGACACTGGCGCGAGAATCACCGCCAGCAGCGGCGTCATCACGTAGAAGATGCTCGACGAGTACACGAACCCGAAGGCGCCGGACGCAACGTACTGACCCGCGAGCAGCGACGGCCATGCGTCCTCCGGCGCGTACCACCCGTGGTACCCGATGATCAGCGGGACGAGCCAGAGCGAGACGACCATGCCCAGCGCGATCGTGAGCAGCGTGAGGCACACGACCATGCGCCATGGGTGCGCATCGCCGACCGGTGACGGCAAGGAGGGCTCG
>DATJYG010000805.1:0-19471 GCA_035499695.1 Polyangiaceae bacterium | reverse complement strand
GGAGCCCCCTGCGAGGAGCCGCCGCCGCAGGCCGCGGCGAGGAGGACGACGAGCGCGGCAACGGAGCGCCTCATCGCTTCACTGCGTCGTGCACTGCAGCGGGACGTAGTTCAGGTTCTGCTGACCGTTGCCGACGTTGTCGGTCCAGATCAGCTCGAAGTTCAGCTGGTTGCCCGCGAAGGTCGCGTTGCCCAGGGCGCACGTGACGATGGACGTGTCGCTGTGCAGGAGCGTGGAGGCGCCCGTCAGCGAGTACTCCACGCTGTGGCTCGCGATGTCGATGACCAGGAGGTCCATCCCCGCGCTGTCCGGCACCATCACGAGGATCTTGCCGGGGAACGACGTGAGGCACGGCTGCTGGGTGATCGGCATCCCGATCGTGATCGGCTGCAGCGCCGTCGTCGGGTCGAATGTGAAGAGCTGCGACTCGGGCACGACCGCGGTGGCGAGTGTGTACTGCGTCCCCGCCTCGTCGACGGGGACGGCGGCGGCGACGTCGACACCGGTGCCGTCGGCCTGCCAGCCGACGGGCTGCATCTTGCCGGCGTAGTACTGGCGGTCGCTGGTCGGCGTCGTCGCGTTCTGCGGGAAGTGGGCCTGGTGGAGCGTCAGGTCTCCCGCGTAGTACAGGAGCGAGATGCTGTCGTCGCTGAGGCGATAGGCGCGCGCGCCGTCGCCCAGGCCGGTGTCGACCTCGGGGGAGATCACGTCGTTCGAGTTGACGTTCGGCAGCTGCGGCGGCGACGACGGGAAATCGACGTAGACGCCCATGCCGCCGAAGCCGCCGTCGGTCGGGCCGTTGTTCAACGCGGACGCGTAGAACAGGCCGCCCGTCGTCGCCTGGATGGTGGTCGCCTGGTAGTTGAACCCCTCGTTCGCCCACGTGGGCGTGCTGTTGAAGCCCATGCCGTCCTGCCAGTTCCACAGGACCGCGTCGCCCGCGCTGTCGTTGCCGAACACCCAGGTCGCGTTGTTGGCGACCGAGCGCGTGGAGGCGGCGAGAGACGCCAGGCTGCCGTTGGGGCCCTGCAGCTGCAGGACGTTCGGCGCGTCGCCGGGGCGGTCGGAGCGGAAGAGGAAGGCGAGGCTGGGATTGGCGCTCGTCTTCGCGAGGGCGAGCACGTTCGTCTGCGAGGCGTTGTACACGTAGAGGTGGTCGGCGGAGATGGTGCCGCCGTCGCCGCCGGTCACGATGCGCTGGCCGCCGCCGACGATCTGGCAGCCGACGATGGTGCCCCCCTCGCCGCCACCGCCCTCGCCCGCGTCGCCGGAGTCGCCCCCGTTCGGGCCGTCGCCGCCGCCGGTGTCCTGATTCGTCGAATCGCCCATCTGCGGGCCATCGGTCGTGCCGTCGTCGGTCCCTCCGTCCGAGCCGGTGCCGCCGTCGTGGCCGGAGCCAGTGCCGCTCGAGAAGTCACCGAGGATGGATGTGCAGCTTGCGGCGGCCACCACGAGCCCCGCCAAGGCGGCCGCCAAGCGAAGGGACCTCATGTGCCCACTATACGCGCGACCTCGGACGCCCGGGTGGCTGCCGCGGGTTGACACTTGGGCCCTCTCCCTCTATCGACTGAATCGCCATTCATGAAGATCCTCGTCGCCGTGAAGCGGGTCGCAGACCCGGATAACCTGAACAAGATCAAGCTCTCTCCGCAGGGCAAGATCGACACGACGGGCCTCGAGCCGAAGGCCAGCCCGTACGACGATTACGCCCTCGAGACGGCCCTGCGGCTCACCGAGAACGGGACGAACACGAAGGCGCGCCTCGGCGAGGTGGTCGTCGTGACCTTCGGGCCCAAGGACGCCGAGCAGACGCTGCGCGCGATGCTGGGCACCGGCGCCGACCGCGCCATCCGCGTGGAGGCGACCGACGACGCGCTCGACGGCGACCTCGTGGCGCGCGGGCTCAAGGGGATCGTCGAGAAGGAGAAGCCGGACCTCGTGCTCCTCGGCTACCAGCAGGCCGAGAACGAGTCGAACCAGGTCGGGCAGGCGCTCGCCGAGTACCTCGGGTGGCCGCAGGCGACCTTCGCCGGCTCCATCAAGAGCGAGGACGACAAGTCGCTCGCGGTCGGGCGCGAGGTCGAGGGCGCGACGGCCCACGTGCGGGTGACCCTGCCGGCGGTCGTCACCGTGCTCGACAAGATCGTCAAGCCCAAGAGCGTGCAGTCGAAGCACACGCCGCCGACGCACACGTATCCCGACGGCGTGCGGTTCGCGGCGCTCATGGCCATCATGGCGGCCAAGAAGAAGCCGCTGGCCGAGATGAAGCTCGCCGACGTGGCGGCCGACGCGGCGCTGAAGGTCAAGTACGCGAACGCCGAGATGCCGCCGAAGCGCGCGGCCGGCGTGAAGGTGAAGGACGTGAAGGAGCTCGTGACGAAGCTCAAGACGGAAGCGAAGGTGATCTGACATGGCCGGAACACTCGTCGTCGCGGAGCTGGACGGGGGGAAGGTCAAGAAGACCACCCACAGCGCCATCACGTTCGCGAAGCAGATCGGCGCGCCGTTCGCGATCCTCGCCATCGGCGCGGGCGCGGGCGGAGCGGCCAAGGAGCTCTCGGGTTTCGGCGCGCAGAAGGTCATCGCCGTGGACGACGCGAGCCTCGCGCACTACGCGGTCGAGCGCTTCGCGCCCACGGTGGCGAAGCTGGCGCAGGACGGGGGCTACGACGTGGTCGCCGTGACCGCGAGCGCCTTCGGCAAGGACCTCGCGCCGCGCGTGGCGGCGAAGCTCGGGGCCGGGTACGCGCCGGACATCAACCTGGTGAAGGTCGACGGCGGCAAGCGGCACTACCGCCGGCCGCAGTACGCGGGCAACGCCTTCGGGTGGCTCGAGATCACGACGCCGGTGCACGTCGTGAGCGTGCGGCAGACCGAGTTCCCGGCGGCGGAGCCGGCCGGCGGGGCGAGCCCGGTCGAGAACGCGGCGAAGGCGCCGGACGACGCGGCCGCGGCGCGCGTCGAGTTCGTCGGCATCCAGGCCGGCAAGAGCGAGCGGCCCGATCTCGGGGAGGCGCGCGTCGTCGTCTCCGGCGGGCGGTCGCTCAAGGAGCAGTTCAAGCAGGTGCTCGAGCCGCTGGCCGACGGGCTCGGCGCCGCCATCGGCGCGAGCCGCGCGGCGTGCGACGCGGGGTACGCCCCGCCGGAGCTGCAGGTCGGGCAGACCGGGCGCACGGTGGCGCCGCAGCTCTACATGGCGATCGGCATCTCGGGCGCCATCCAGCACATCGCGGGCATGAAGGGCTCCAAGGTGATCGTCGCGATCAACAAGGACCCTGACGCGCCCATCTTCCAGATCGCCGACTACGGCCTCGTGGCCGACCTGTTCGTCGCCGTGCCGGAGCTCGTGAAGGAGCTCAAGGCGCAGAGTTAGCGCTGAGCTGGGCCTTCACCCAGGCCCGCGTCTCGTCGAGGAACGCCGCGCGCCTGAGCTTCGCGCGGGCGAGCGCGGCGTCCGTCTCTTCGTCGTCGAGCACCTCGGCCTCGAAGGAGTGGCGCCAGCGCTTGCCCTCCAGCTCGAAGACCATGGTCGCCGAGAAGACGCGGCCGCGGCGGATGAGGCTCGTCAGGTGGAACGAGGCCTGGCCGCGGGTCCAGGCGCCCTCCTCGATGGTGAGGGCACGCCCGGGCGCGAGCCGCTGGATGACGACGCACCCGTCGGGCGAGACGTGACGCGCGCACGCGGCGAGCATCGCGTCGCGCGTGATCGCGTCCACGCAGTTCACCAGATTGCTCGCGAGGAGCACGCAGTCGAAGCGGCGCCGCAGCTCCAGTGTGCGGATGTCGGCGAGCACCTTCTCCTCCGCGCCGCGCACGTGCTCCAGCATCTCGGGGGAGTTATCCACAGCCACGACGGGATGCCCCAGCGCGATGAGGGCGTGAGCGATTCGCCCCGCGCCGCAGCCGAGATCGAGCACCGTCGCCCCGGCCGCAATGGCGCCGTGCACGATCGCCGGCTCGTCTCCGGCCGCGAGGCGCGCGTAGAGCTCGACCGGACTCCCGTCCGGTGCGTAGTGGCCGGATGCTCCCATGGCCCGGGCATCGTAGCCGACCGTGGCGTCCGGACGGCACGCGTTGTAGAGGGCTCGTGTAGACCGTGAGCTACCTCGTCCTCGCCCGAAAGTACCGCCCGCAGACGTTCGAGGACCTGGTCGGCCAGGACCACGTGGCGCGGACGCTCGCGAACGCCATCGCTGGCGGGCGCATCGCTCACGCGTTCCTCTTCACGGGGGTGCGCGGCGTGGGCAAGACGACGAGCGCGCGCCTGCTCGCCAAGTGCCTGAGCTGCGTCGGCAAGGACGGGCAACTGAAGGGCCCGACGGCGACGCCGTGCAACGCGTGCGCGCCGTGCACCGAGATCACCGCGGGGCAGGACCTGGACGTCCAGGAGATCGACGGCGCCAGCTACAACGGCGTCGACGAGGTGCGGCGCCTCCAGGAGGGCATGACGTTCCGGCCCGCCCGCGACCGGTTCAAGATCTACATCGTCGACGAGGTGCACATGCTCTCGACGGCGGCGTGGAACGCGTTCCTGAAGACGCTCGAGGAGCCGCCGCCGCACGTGAAGTTCATCTTCGCGACGACGGAGGTGCACAAGGTCCCGGTCACCATCCTGAGCCGCTGCCAGCGGTACGACTTCAAGCTGATCCCGACGCAGACGATCGCCAGGCGCCTGGAGCAGGTGCTCGGGCTGGAGAAGATCGAGGCGGACGGGTCGGCGGTGCAGGTGCTCGCGCGCGAGGCGGCCGGATCGATGCGCGACGCCATGAGCCTGCTCGACCAGGTCATCGCGTTCAGCGGGGCGAAGCTCACGGGGGAGGACGTCGCGCGCGTCCTCGGCGTGGCGGACCGGAAGATCCTGCACGAGCTGGCCACGGCGCTCGTCGGGGGCGACGCGGCGGGGTGCCTGGGCGTCGTGGACCGGATCGCGCAGCAGGGGTTCGACCTCGCGCACGTCGCGAAGGACGTCCTGCGGCACCTGCGCAACCTCGTCGTCGCCAAGGTCTGCGCCGGCAAGCCGGACAGCCGGCCGAGCCTCAAGGAGCTGCTCGACCTGGCCGACGAGGAGATGAAGGACGTCGTGGACCTCGCCGCGCGCGCCGAGGCGGACGACCTGTCGCGCCTCTTCCAGGGCTTCTCGAAGGCGTTCGACGACGTCGTGAAGAGCGCCCAGCCGCGCATGGCGATCGAGATGGCGCTCGTGAGGCTGGCGCGACGGCCGCCGCTCCTGCCGCTCGACGAGCTGCTCGCGCGTGTCGGGGAGCTGGAGAAGCGTCTCGGGGGCGCGCCGCCGCCGGGGCCGGCGCCTCGCGGAGGCGGAGGGGGCGGCGGTGGCGGGCGGACGCTCGCGGGGCCGCCGTCGATCAGCCAGGCGTCGATCACACCGTCGATCACTCCGGCCGTTGTCCCGGTGGCGACGCTGCCGACGCACGGCTCCCTGGCCCTGGTCCCTCCTCCCCCTGTGCAGGTCGCCCCCGCGCCCGGGCTCGACGTGTGGCGCGCCATCCTCGAGCGCGTCCAGGTCGTGCGACCGGCGCTGGCCTCGGTGCTCCAGCACGCGGTCCCCATGGAGCTGACGAGGACGCGCACCGTCGTCGGCTTCGAGTCGGGGGCCAGCTTCTTCGCGGCGCGCGCGAGCGAGCCCGAGGCGCTGGAGATCCTGACGCGCGAGGTGCGCGCTCACTTCGGCGCGCCGACGCAGGTGGTCCTCGACGTGTCGGCGACGCCCACGTCGGGCCTGCGCACGGTGGCGTCGATCGACGCCGAGAAGCGGTCGGAGGAGCTGGCCAAGGCGCGGGCGGCCGTCGAGAATCACCCGCTGGTGCAGCAGGCGGTGCGGCTCTTCGGCGCGACCGTGCGCGATGTGAAGCTGCCGAGCGGCGGAGAGTAGGCTAGAACGAGCCTCATGCAATTCCGCGGCGGCATGAACGAGCTGATGCGCCAGGCAGCGCGCATGCAGCGCAAGATCGAGCAGGCCAAAGAGGAGCTCAAGGACAAGGAGCTCGTGGTCGAGGGCCTCGCAGGCAAGGTGAAGGTCACGGTGACGCTCGGCCGCAGCGTGAAGCGCATCGAGATCGACCCGGAGACGCTCAAGAGCGAGGACCGCGATCTGGTGCTCGACGGAGTCTGCGCCGCGATCAACCAGGGCATCGAGCAGGCCGACAAGCAGATGGAGGCCGAGCTCGAGAAGGTCACCGGGGGCG
Source organism: Polyangiaceae bacterium (assembly GCA_035499695.1). GTDB lineage: Bacteria > Myxococcota_A > Polyangia > Polyangiales > Polyangiaceae > Palsa-1150. Next base: position 13,268 of record DATJYG010000805.1, on the reverse strand, counting down.
TGAAGATCCCCGGCATGGTCTAGAGCGGAGCGGTGTCGAGCCCGAAGGTCCGGCGTCTGGTGAAGCTGCTCTCGCGCCTGCCGGGCGTGGGGGAGAAGACGGCGCAGCGTTACGTGCTGTGGCTGCTCACGGCGGAGGAGGCGCTCGCGCGCGAGATGGGCGCCGAGCTGGCGTCGCTGCGCGACGAGCTGGGGCCGTGCGAGCGGTGCGGGAACGTCGCCGAGATCCACGAGGGGCGCGCCGTGTGCGACGTGTGCGGGGACTCGAAGCGCGACGGCAAGCTGCTGTGCGTCGTGGCGCGGGTTCACGACCTCATGGCCATCGAACGCGCCGGGTCGATGCGCGGGCGGTACTTCGTGCTCGGCCGGCTGCTCTCGCCGCTCGAGGGCATCGGTCCGGAGGACCTGCCGCTCGACCGCCTGCGCGCACGCATCCTGGACGACGGCGTGACCGAGGTCATCGTGGCGACGCCGCCGAGCGTCGACGGCGAGGCGACGGCGCTCCTGCTCAAGCGCGAGCTCGGTTCGCTCGGGGTCGCCGTGACGCGCATCGCCAGCGGCGTCCCCCACGGTGGCGACCTCGAGTTCGCCGACCCGATCACGATGGGACGCGCTCTCGCGGGGCGCCAGAGGCTGTAGACTCCAGCGCCCATGAAGCAAGCGATCTCCACGAAGGACGCTCCGGGCGCCATCGGCCCTTACTCGCAGGCCGTGAAGAGCGGGGACCTGCTGTTCCTCAGCGGACAGATCCCGCTCGACCCGGCGACGGGGCAGCTCGTGACGGGCGACATCACTGCGCAGACGCGGCGCGTGATGGACAACCTGCGCGCCGTTCTCGCCGCCGCCGGCTGCACCTTCGCCGACGTCGTGCGCACCACGATCTACCTCGTCGACCTCGGCCACTTCGCCGCCGTCAACGAAGCGTACGGCTCTTACTTCGAGGCCCCCTACCCCGCCCGCGCCACCGTGCAGGTCGCCGCGCTCCCCAAGGGCGCCCAGGTCGAGATCGACGTGATCGCACACGTACGGAAGTGAAGAGAGACACGGCGCACGAGTGAGACGAGAGGAGAGGAAAAGAAGATCAGGAAGATCAAAAGATCAGAAGAAGGGCTTGTTCAAAACCCCTTTTTGATCTTCTTGATCTTTTGATCTTCTTTCCTCTCCTCTGATGGGCCCTTGCGCCTGTGCGCGCCAGACTTGTCGGCCTCTTGCCCCTGTGTGCGTCAGTCGTAGGGCATGGGGCGGCCGGCCATGCCCACGTCATCGCGGAAGCGACGATGCAGCGCACGTGAGAGCGGCCCTGGATTGCCGGAGCCGATGACGCGGTCGTCGACGCGAACCACGGGCACGAGCTCGCGGATGCTCGACGTGAGGAACACTTCGTCGGCACCGTGGACGTCGGCGAGCGAGAGCTCGCGCTCCTCTACCGGGATGCCGAGCGCGCGGGCGGCCTCGAGGATGTGGGCGCGCGTGATGCCCACGAGGATCCCGGCCGACTCCGGCGGCGTCGCGAGGCGGCCGCCCGAGATGACGAACACGTTGGAGGTTGCACCTTCGACGACGTGACCTCGTGCGTCCACGACGAGGGCCTCGTGGGCCCCCTTGCTCTTGGCCTCCCTGAGGGCGAGCAGGTTCGCGAGGTAGTTGCTCACCTTGGCGCCGGCGGCGCTCGTTTCGTCCGTGGCTCGCCGCGTGTGGACGGTGACGACCGCCACGCCCTGCACGTAGGCATCGCGCGGAGGCGGGACGACCGGCTCGACGTAGAGGACGCGCAGCGGGTGCGTCGCCGAATCGGGGTCCAGCGCGAGCGGCCCGGTTCCGCGCGTGAGCACGAGGCGCACGTAGGACTCCTCGTTGCCTGCCGCCCCCAGGGCCTCCTCGATCTCGAGGCGGAGCGTCCCCTCGTCGACCGGCATCGGGATGAACACGCGCTCGGCGGAGCGGCGCAGGCGCGCCAGGTGCTCGTCGATGGCGAACGGCCGACCGCCGTAGGTGCGGAACACCTCGAACACGGCGTCGCCGTAGAGAAAGCCGCGGTCGTAGGCGCTGACGGTCGCCTGATCCGGCGACCGGAGGACGCCGTCGATCGACACGACCCGACCCCGCTCGCTCATGCCGCGAGGCTATCGCGGTTCAGCTCGAGGAGGGCACGCTCGACGGCGTCGCGCGCGCCCGACGCCGCGGGCTCGATGGGCGCGCCGAGCACGACGTCGACGCGCGTGAAGGGCCACGCCAGCGCGAACCGATCCCATGCGCGCCGCAGGACGATGCCCCTGCCCACCCGGCCCGTCATCGGCACGACGACGGCCCCCGTGGCTTGCGCCGCTGCGATCGCCCCGCCCTTGACGACCCCGAGCGGCCCTCGCGGGCCGTCGACGGCGAAGGCCGCGTCCGCCCGATCGCGCTTCATCGCGCGCACGAGAGCCGCGAGACCGCGCGCCCCGCCGCGCGAGCTCGAGCCGCGCACGACGCGAAGCCCCTGCACCGCGAGCGCCCGCGCCTGCATCGCCCCGTCGCGCGAGAGGCTCACGAGCACCACGGTGCGGCGGCGCCGCCTCCACGCCAGGAGCGGCCACTGCGTCCCGTGCCAGAAGGCGAGCACCCACGGCCTGTCCGCCACGCCGTCGAGCGACGGATCGCGCACGACGCGCACGCGCAGCGTCGCGAGCCACACGCGCGCCAGGACGCCGAGGAGCCAGCCCAGGAGCGCGCGGACCTTCAACCCTTGAGCTCCGAGAGCTTCGCCCGCGCCATGGCCAGCGCCGGATCGTTCTCGATGGCCCGCTCGAACATCTGGACGGCCTTCGCCTTGTCGCCCTGCTTCGCGCTGATCTCGCCCAGGTAGTAGAAGACCTCGCCCTTCGAGATGCCCGCGTTCGCGTCGAGCCGCTGGAGGAGCAGCGCGCGGAAGGTCTTCTGCGCCCGATCCAGGTCGTTCGTCTCCAGGGCGAGCACCCCGAGGTCGCGCAGCACGCCGACCGAGCCGGGGTCGATCTTGAACGCCATGTCGAGCTGCGCCAGGGCCACGTCGTTGTCCCCGAGCTGACGCAGCGCCTTCGCGAGCCGGTGGTGATAGAGCGCGAGCTCCTTCGTGCGCTTGTTGCCGAAGGAGGCGATGACCCGCTCGAGCACCTTCGCCGCCTCGCGCCCTCGCTGCGCGGCGCCGTAGGCGTCGCACAGCAGCAGGAGCAGGTCGCGATCGTGCGGCACGAGCATCACGGCGCGCTCGAGGATCGGAATCGCCGCCTCGGGCTGCTTGCGCTTGGACATGTGGATGTCCGCCGCCGCCCGCAGCAGCTTGAGCTGCTCGACCACCGGCTCGGGTACGACGGGCGGAGGCGGCAGCGACCCCGCGGGCGGCATGCTGCGCCCGGGCACCATCGACGTCCTCGGCGGCGGCGCTTCGGGCACGACGACCTTCGCGTCCGGGTGCGCCGCGGCGATGAGGTCCGCGTCGCCCACGAGCAGCTCGGCGAGCTCCGCCCACTTCTCGGACTTCTCGTAGCGCACGCGGAGCATCGCGCGCAGCCCCGCGTTCCCCGGCTCGAGGGCGAGCCCGCGCTGCAGCGCCTGCTCGGCCCCGGGCACGTCGCCCATCTTCTCGCGCGCCTCGGCGAGCCGCAGCGCCCAGGCGACCCCCGTCGCGTCGGACGCGAGGTCCACCAGCGCCGCCAGGGCTCCGGCGGCCCGCTCCCAGTCGGCGCGCTTCTCGCTGATGCGCGCCACGGCCTCGAGCGCGCCGCGGTGACTCGGCTCGCGCGCGAGCACCTGCTCGTACGCCTCCTGCGCCGCGGTCGGGTCGCCCAGTCGGAGGTCCTGCACCTCGCCGAGGCGCACGAGCAGCGACAGCTCCGCGGCGGCATCGCCGCGTTCGCGCGCGGCGTCGAGCTGCGCCTTGAGGAGCTCCGCCAGGTCGGCGTCGCGCCCCGAGTGCTCGTAGAGGTGCGAGAGCGTCTGCACCGCCTCCGGGTGCGTGGGCTCCTCGTCGAGCACCGCGCGCAACGTTTCCATCGCGTCCTGCGGCGCGTTGAAGCGCTCGCTCTGGATCCTGGCGAGGTCCATGCGCAGCGCGGAGCGCTCCTCCTTGGTCGTCGCGACGTCGACGAGCCGCGTGAGGAGCTTCGCCAGCTCCTTGTGGCGCCCGGCGCTCGAGTAGAGCTCACGGAGCGACTTGGCGGCGGTCGCGTCCGACGGCTCGCTCTCGAGGATCTCTTCGTAGAGCGACGTCGCGCGCGCGCTGTCCTTCACGCGATCGAGCAGCACGCGCGCCGCCTCGTGCTTCAGGGCGACGGCCTCGCCGCCATCGCTCACGATCTCCGCCCTCGTCAGCAGCAGGCGCACGACCTCGGCGTCGTCCCCGGCCGCAGCGCGCAGCGTGGTGAGCTCCTCGAGGGCCCAGACGTCGCCCTCGTCCTCGGCGATGAGATCTCGCAGCACCGACTCGGCGAGCTCGGGATCGCCCACCGGGCCCTCGGCGAGCGCCTTGGCCTCGCGCAGCAGCTCGCGCTTGGTGGCGACGTCCCCCTCGAGTCGCGCCCGCGCGCGCAGCGTGTGAACGAGCTCCCTCTCGCGCCCCGGGGCGCGGCGGATGTCCTCGAGGGCACGGAGCACGTCGAGGTTCTCGGGATCGATCGCGAGCGCCTTGCCGAACGCGTCCTCGGCGCGGCGGCGGTCGTCGAGCTTGTCCTTGCGCCAGCCGGCGAGGCGCACCCACAGCTCCATGCGCGTCGCCGCAGGCAGCTCGGCGACCGATTCGAGCGCCGCCCCGAGAGCGTCGGATGCGTCGGCCCATCCGCCGTTCGACTCCGCGATGCGGGCGAGCTCGGTGAGCGTGTCCTCGTCGGACGGATCCTCGGCGACGGCGGCCTGCACCGCCTGCTGCGCACGCCGGCGGTCACCCACGCGCTCCTCGAACACCCGGGCGAGGTCGAGCCGCGCCCGCGTGCGGTCGCGCACAGTCTGCGCCCGCGTGACGCGTCGCTCGTAGAGCCTCGCCAGATCCTCGTTCGCGTTCACCGCGCGAAGCACGAACTCGAGGGCCTCGAACGCGTCCTCGAAGAGCGCGTCGTCGTCCAGCAGCTTCTCGAGCGCCTCCCTGCTCGCGACGTGCTCGGGCACGCGCTCGAGGGCCTGGCGCAGCGTCGCGAGCCCCTGCCCCCTCTCGCGGAACTCGCCGATCTGCAGGCTCGCCAGCCGGTGAAGGAGGTCGGCCTGGTCCATCGGCTGCGCCTCGAGCGCGATGCGCCGCTCGAGGACGTCGGCCAGAGCGCGGCTGTCCCCCAGGCGCCCGAAGAGCCGGTCGAGCGCGGCGAGCACCTTGGGCTCGTCGCCGGTCCTCTCGGCCGCCGCCATGTACGCCTTCGCGGCGCGCGGCGCGTCGTCGAGCCGCTCCTCGGTGGTCTTGCCGAGACGCACGAAGAGATCCGCCGCGACGTTCGCGTCGAAGATCGCCCCGGCGCGCTCCTGCAGGGCGTCGGCGTACCGCCTCCACCCTTCCACCCCGGACCGCCCCGCCAGCCGCTCGATGTCGTCGTGGAGCGCGGCGTCCTGCGGCTCCTCCGTGAGCGCCCGCAGCAGCGCCGACTGCGCCCGGTCCACGTCCCCGAGGGAGCTCTCGGCCACCTCGGCGAGCGAACGGAGCGTCCGCGCGCGGTCGGACGCCTCGTTCTGCGCGCGCAGGCGCAGCTCGAGGATCGCCGCGAGCTCCTCGTACCGGCCCGCCGAGCGCAGCACCGGCTCGAGCGCGTCGGCCGCGTCGGTCCGCAGCTCGTCGTGGGCCTCGCCGATGCTCCGGATGGCCGACGCCGCCTCGGCGTCGAACCCGGATTCGAGCACGCCTCGATAGGCGTCGAGCGCCGCCTGCGGGTCCTGCAGCTCCACCGCGTAGAGCGCCGCGATGCGCTTCTTGAGCGCTCGCCGCGCGTCGTCGTCGGCCGCCGTCGCCGCCTGCAGCTTCAGGTTGTCGAGGAGCTCCGGCCACAGGCGCTCCTGCGTGTAGAGCGCGTCCAGCCGGCGGAGCACCTCCGGGTCGCTCGGGCGCACCGCGAGCGCCTGCGTCAGGCTCTCGATCGCCTCGCGCCGGTCCTCGAGGTCGGACTCGAACCGCGTCGCGGCGTCGATCAGGAGCTGGAACTTGAGCCCGTCGTCGTCCTCGCCGCAGAGCTCCACGCGGCGCCGGTACAGATCCACCAGCCGCGCGGCGTCGTTCTTCTGCTCGTAGAGCGCGATGAGGTGGTCCATCGTGAAGGCGCTCGCCGGCTCGAGCTCCAGGGCGCGCTCGTACGCGTCGATGGCACCCGCGACGTCCTCGAGCATGTCGCGCCGCGCCTCGCCCACGCGTCTCCACGTGCTCGCGCGCGTCTCGTCGTCGGGCACGAGCGCCGCCTTGCGCGTGAGCACGCGCACGAGCGTCGGCCAGTCGCTGAGCAGCGTCGCCAGGGAGTCCATCTGCTCGAGCGGGTCGATCTCGGTCTCGTCCAGCGAGAAGAGCCGATCCCACGCCGCGAGCGCCTGCCTCGGGTCGTCGCGCTTCTTGTCGTGGAGCTGCGCCAGCGCCGAGAGGAGCTCGCGCTTCGCGACGCCGTCGGTCTTGCCGAGGGCCGTCTCGTACGCCGCCGCCAGGTCGTCCCAGCGCTTGGTCGCGCTCGCGAGCCGATCGAGCTGCTCGCGCGCGTCGCCGTCGTCCGGATCGAGCGTCCAGGCGGCGCGCATGGCGTCGAACGCCCGGCCCTTGTCGCCTCCGCGCTCCTCCCAGAGCTGCGCCGTCTCGCGCAGGATGACGATGCGCTCGCCGTCGTCGTTCGCGAGCCCGAGCCGCTCCTGGTTGACCGTGACGAGGTGCCGCCAGTCGTCCGCGCGCTCGTAGATGGGCCGTAGGATGTCGACGACGCGTGCCTTGTGCTCGGGCACCTGCAGCAGGCCCTCGAGCACGTGCACCGCGTCGGCCCCCGGGCCGCCGGCGGCCGGAGGCGCGAGATCGACGACCGCCTGCAGCTCGTCGATGGCCGGCTGTGACTCGCCGAGCTTCTCGAGGAGCAGCTTGGCGAGGTCCATGCGGTAGCGCGCCTCGTCCTCGGGAAGCGCGCTCTGCTCGGCGCGCCTTCGCGTGAGCTCCGCGAGATCGCGCCACCGCCCGGTCCGCGCGTAGAGGCGACCCAGCGCTTCCAGCGCGTGCCGGTCGCCGTCGTCGACGTCCAGGGCGGCCTTGTACGTCTCGATGGCCGCGGTGTCGTCGCCAAGCTCCCCCTCCTCGAGGGTCGCGATCGTCTGCAACGTCTGCAGGCGGTCCTGCGGGTCGTTCTTGTAGTCGAGGGAGTCGCGGAACAGTTGCACGCGATCGCGCGGGCGCCCCGCGTCGCGCAGCAGGCGATCGATCGCCTCGAACGTGCCGTCCTTCGCCTCGGGATCGAACGCGTAGGCGCGCCGATAGAAGGAGAGCGCCCGGTCGATGTCGCGCAGCCCCTCGTAGAGCTCCCCGGTGCGCTTCGCGAGACGCGCGGTGGCCGGCTCGTCGGCCGTGATCTTCCCGAGCTCCGCCGCGTAGATCTCGGCGAGCCTGCCCTCGGCGCTGGCGACGCGCGCGAAGCGTTCGAGCTCGGCCCAGGTCGTCTCGTCGGTGAGATCCTCGGCGAGCAGCTTGGCCGTCGTCTCGAGGGCGGCCGAGTAGTCCTCGGCCTGCTCCTCGTGCATCTTGGCGAGACGGCGCAGCAGCTGGCGGCGCTCGTCCGGGTCCTGGCTGGACACGAGGCGCGCCTCGAGGGTCGTCATCACGCGGCGCCAGTCGAGGCGCGCGAGGTACACCGGCTCGAGCATCTCGGCCGCCTGCGCGGCGTTCTCGCCCCGGGTCATCATGGCCTCGAGCGAGGCCACGGTCTGCGGGTGCTTCGGGTCGATCTCGAGCGCGGCTGCGTACTGTTCGAACGCGCGGTCGGCCTCGCGCATCCGCTCGACGAGCACGCTGCCGAGCGCGTGGTGAAGCGCCGCCTTGCGCTCCGCCGAGACGCCGGGAGCGCCGATCTGCCGCTCGTAGAGGCCGACGAGGTCCTCCCAGCGCTGCGCCTGCGCGTAGAGTCGCTCGAGGGCCGCGATGGCCTCGGGCTCCAGCGCGAGCTCGAGGATCTGCTCGTAGACGCCGATGGCGCCCGCGGCGTCGCCGAGCCGCTCGTCGCAGAGGCGCGCCTCCTTGAAGAGGAGCTGCTTGCGCTCCTGCTCGGTCGGAGCCGCCTCGGCGCGTCGCTTCACGATGTCGAGCAGCGCGGCGTGGTCGCCGGTCTCCTCGTACAGCGATTCGAGCGCCACGAGGGCCCGCCCGTCGTCGCCGCGCAGCTCGAGCGCCTTGACGTAGTGCTGCTTGGCGAGCGATGCGTCCCCGAGGCGCGTGCGCGCGATGTCGGCGATGCGCAGCGTGACCTCGAGCTGCAGGTCGCCGTCGGCGATCTCGCCGCAGGCGGCGCGCAGCAGCTCGACGAGCTCCGCGTGCTTGCCCGTGGCGGCCGCGAGCCGCTCGACCCGCTCGATCCATCGCGGGAGCTCCGGCTCGGCGGCCGACTCGCGCAATCCGCGGGCGGCGTACGAGAACGCGAGCGCCGCGTCGCCCAGCGGCCCCTCGGCGACCTGCGCGGCCTGCGCGATCGTCGTCAGCTTGTCCGAGATCGAATCGGCGTTGTCCGCCTCGATGTCGAGCACCCGGAGCAGCTTCTGGTGCAGCCCGTCGGCCTCGTAGAGCGGCCGCAGGATGCTCCCCGCCTCGCGCCGCGCGGCGGCGTCCTCGAGGAAAGCCTCGAGGGCGGCGCGGCAGCCGGCGTGACCCGGGTCGATCGCCAGCGCCTGCCGGTACGCCTCGATGGCGGCAGGCACGTCGGCGAGGCGCTTGTGCCTCACCTCGCCCAGGCGCGCGAGGATCGCCAGCTTGTCGGACGGCGACTCGGCGAGGCCCAGGTCCGTCTCCAGCACCTCGGCGAGGTCCGGCCAGCGATCGGCGAGCTCGTAGAGCGCCGCGAGGGCCGCGAGCGACGCCCGATCGGCGCCGAAGTCGTCGACGACCGCGCGGTACGCGAGGATCGCCTCGTTCACGTCGGTGAGCTTGTCGGCGAGCGTGGTCGCGATGCGCACGAGCAGCGTGCGTCGCGCGGCGTCGTCGTCGGTCATGCGCTCGCGCGCACGCAGCACCTCGACGAGCTCGCGCCAGCTCTGGGTGCGCTCGTAGAGCCGGTCGAGCGCCGAGAGCGCCTGCGCGTCGGCCGGATCGTCGTCCAGCCGCGCGCGCCACGCCTCCACGGCCCCGCGCGGGTCGTCGAGCACGCCCTCGCAGAGATCCGCGAGCCTCCCGCGCAGCTCGCGCCGGGCCGCGCTGTCGTCCTCGAGCTTCACCTCGATGCGCAGGATCTCGGCGAGCTGCCGGTTGTCGCCGGACGCCGCGTAGAGGCGCTCGAGCGAACGGCACGCCGGCAGCGCGATGGTCGCGTCGTCGGGCGCGAGCTGCAGCACCTGCATGTACACCGCGTCGGCGCGCCGGGCATCGTCGAGCTGCGACTCGTAGATGCGGGCGAGGTCCATGAGGATCTCGGCGCGCTGCATCGGCGCCGTCGCCGCCGCCGCCGTGGCGGTGAGCACGCCGGCTGCGCGCTCGAAGGCGCCGAGCCTGCGCGCGATCTCCAGCGTCCTCCCGCGGGCCCTCGCGTCGTCCGGATCGAGCGGCAGCAGGCGCGCGAACGCTTCGAGCGCGCCCGCGTCGTCGCGCAGTCTCTCGTCGCGCAGCTCGGCGACGCGCCGGAGCAGGTCGCGTCGCTCGTCGGCCTGCGTCGCGAACTCGAGGTGGATCTCGAGCACCCGCACCAGGTCGGGCACGTCGTCGCGCTCGGTGTACACGGCCTCGAGCACGAGGGCCGCTCGCGAGCGCAGGTCGGCGACGTCGAGGATCTTCTCGACGAGCATGCGCGCGTCGCCCGCCGAGGGCCGCTCGCGCAGCACCTGCTCGAGGTACGTCAGCGCCGACGCCGCGTCTCCGATGAACGTGAAGAGCAGCGTCCCGAGGCGCTCCTCGAGATCCAGCTTCTCGTCGCCGACCGCCCCCTGCAGGCGTCGCTCGAGGAGCGCCGCCAGCCGGTCCCACCGCTGCTCGGAGGCGTACAGCGCGTCGAGCGACTTGATCGCCTGCTCGTGCACCGGATCGAGCTCGAGGATGCGCTCGTAGTACGCGATGGCCCGCGGCCGGTCGCCCGTGATCTCCTCGGCGACGAGGGCCACCTCGGCGAGCAGCTCGGCGCGCCGCGCAGCGTCCGGCGTGGCCGACACCACGCGCTCGTAGAGCTCCCCGAGTTCGCGCCACTGCTCGCGCGTCGTGAGGATCTGCTTCAGTCGCTGGAACGCGCGCTCGTTGGACGGCTGGCGCGCGAGCATGCGCTCGAGATACGGGCGCGCGCGGTCCACGTCGCCCAGCTTCTCGTCGAAGAGCGTCGCGGCGCGCTCGGCGAGGTCGAGCTCCGCCCCCTCGGGCAGGTTGCTCGGCCCGTCGGGAGGCACGATGGCGACGATGGCGCTCACGAGGTCGTTCGCGCGGTTCGTCCGCCCGGCGAGAGCCGCGAGGCGGTCCCAGAGGTGCAGCTCGTAGGGGAACTCGCGCGCGGCGCGCGCCACGACGTCGAACGCCGCGCGGGCGTCGTTCAGCTTCGACTCGTGCACCTCGGCGAGGCGCGCGTAGAGGGCGATGCGGTCCTCGCGCGCGGCTGTCGTCGCGATGAGCACCTCGAGCACCTCGGACTGCCGCCGTGCCTGGCCCGTCTGCTCGTACGCCTTCTCGAGGAGCGCCGCGGCCCGCGCACGTGTCTCGGGCTGGGGCAGCAGCTGCTCGATGACCTCGATGACCCGCGGGTCGTTGGGCGAGATCTCCAGCGCTCGCTCGCACGCCGCCAGCGCCTCGACGTGCTTGCGCAGCGGCTCCACGAGCATCCGCGCGATCTCGATCTCGCGCGTCGCCCGCTCCGCGCCCTCGCGCTGATCGCGATCGGCCGCCAGGGCCTCGACGGCGCCGCCCGCGTCTCCCTGCGCCTGCAGCAGCCGGGCGAGCGCCCTGAGCGCCGTCCCGTGCTGCGGCACGACCTCGAGCAGCTTCCGGTAGACCACCACGGCGCGCTCGGGCGCGCCGAACGCCTCCTCCTCGAGGATCGCCCACTCGGTGAGCAGCTCCACCTTGTGCGCCGCGTTCGAGCGTCCCACGCGCAGGTCGAAGAGCCAGCGCAGATCGTCGCGCCGATCGGACTCGCGAAGGATGTGGTCGAGCGTCTGCATCGACTGCTCGTCGCCGTCGTCCTCCTCGACGAGCGCCCGGTACGTCGCCACCGCCTCGTCGACGCGCCCCATCTCGCGGGCGTAGACCTCGGCAAGCTTCGCGCGCAGGACGCGCACTTCCTCGCGCTTGCCGTTCTCGCCGTTCTGGCGCTCCTTCTTCTTCTTTTTCTTGCCGGCCCGCGTCCCCTCCTCGGCCGACTCCAGCGTCGCGAGGCGCGCGTTGACCGCCTCGACGAAGCTCTCCCACTGGCCCGCGCTGCGCGATGCGCGCTCGAGGCCCTCGAGCGTCCCCTCGTGCGTCGGCGCCGTGTCGTACGCCTTGCGCGCCCACGCGAGCGCCACCGCCCGGTCCTGCAGCTGGTGCCCGGTGACCTGCACGAGCTTCTTCATCAGCGCGAGCTGCTCGTCGGTGTCCTTCGCGTGCCCGAGCAGCACCTCGTAGAGGGCCGGCAGCCTCCCCCACTTCTCGTCCTTCTCGTAGAGCGGCACGAGCGCCCCTGCGGCGCGCGCGTCGTTCGACCGCACCGAGAGCACGCGCTCGTAGGCGCGGAAGGCGCGGTCGGGCGCGCCGATCTGCTCCTCGTAGATGCGCGCGCACCGGAAGCTGAGGTCGATCTTGAGCTGCGGATCGTTCGCCTTGTCCGCGGCGCCCGAGAGCACCTCGACGAGGCCCTCCCAGTCCTTGTTCTGGCCGTAGAGCTCCGACAGACCGTCGTAGTCGCCGGCGGCCACGTAGCTGTCGCGCAGGACGCGCAGGGCCTTGGCGTGCCCCGGCTGCACCGCGAGCACCCGCTTCCACGCGCTGCTCGCCTTGGCGTGGTCGTGCAGGCGGTCCGAGTAGACCGCCCCGAGCTTCTGCAGCACGTTGAGACGCGTCGCCTCGTCGGCGGCGACCGTCGCGCGCCGCTCGAGCACCTCGGCGACGGTCGCGAAGTCCTTGTCGCGCTCCGCCTGCTTCTCCAGTGCGTCGAGCGCCCCCGCGGCCGACGGGTCCTCGTCGAGCACCTTCTTGTAGAGGGCCACCGCCTGCGCCCCCATGTCGAGCCGCTCGGCCGCGAGCTTCGCCATCTCGAGCCACGCCTCGCGCCGCTCGGCGCCCTCCGGCAGCGACCCGGCCTGCTGCGCCAGCAGGTCGAAGAGCGGCTTGTACGCGCGCCGCTTGACGTAGAGCTCCTTCAGGCGCGTCGTAGCCTCGGCGTCCGCCGGGGCGAGCGCGCGCACCTTCTCGAACGCCTCGACGGCGTTCTGCACGTTCGAGAACTGATCGAGCCACCGCCGCGCGATGGCCCTCCACAGCTCCACCTTGACGGTCGATTCCTCCTCGAGATCCGCCTGGCGCCCCTGCATCGTGAGGAGGTCGCGCCACCGCTGCAGCGACTCGTACACGCGCACGAGCTCGCGCACCGCGGGCAGATCGGCCCCGTCGAGCTGCACGATCTGCGTCAGCACCGTCACGAGCGCCGAGTCGCTCTTGACGTTGTCGCGGTACACCGTCGCGATCTCGCGCAGCACCGCGAGGCGGCCCTGCACGTCGTCCGGCTGGAGCCTGTCGAGCTCCTGGCGAAGCAGGTCGGTCAGCGCGTTCCACCCGCCGGTCTGGCGGTAGAGGCGCTTGAGCGCCTCGCGCGCGTCCTTGTTGCCCGGATCGTGCCGCAGGAGCGAGCGCCACTGCTCGATGGCCTTCTGCGCGTTCGCGCCCTCCTCGGCGAGCTTGGCGACCTCGCTCGCGATGGCCGTGCGCTCCTTGCCCTCGGGCAGCGAACGCTGCGCCTCGGTGAGCACCGTCGCGAGGCGCGCGCTCTCTCCGCGCGCGGCGCACCACTCGCGGAAGAACCCGAGCATTCCCGGGTGCGCCGGCTCGAGCTTGCGCACGCGCTCGAACCAGGGCTCCGCCGCCTCCGGCCTCTTGCGCATGCGCCAGTGCACCATCGCGATCTGCAGGACGGCGCCGAACTCCTCTTCCTTGCTGCGCAGCGAGCCGGC
>DATJYG010000804.1:0-3447 GCA_035499695.1 Polyangiaceae bacterium | reverse complement strand
TGCGGCCCAACCCGGTCTTCTGCGTGGAAGGCGGGGGGTGCGACGCGCTCAAGCACACGGTGTACGCGGCGCCGCTGGGGATCCCGATGCCGTTCTTCGGCCTCCTCGGGTTCCTCGCGATCGGCGTCGCCGCGTGCTGGCCGGGGCGGCGCGCGCGTCTGGTGCAGCTGGTCCTGTCCGTCGGCGCGGGGATGCTCGGCGCGTCGCTCATCCTGCTGCAGGCGCAGCTCGGGCACCTCTGCCCGTATTGCCTCGTGGCGGACACGAGCGGCCTGGGCGCGCTGCTCGCGTCGTCGGCGCGGCTGTGGCTCGCGCAGGACGCGGTCCCGCCGCTGCCGTTCACGTACACGGGGGCGGGCTCGATGGTGGCGAGCCTCGCCGTGCCGCTCATCGCCGGCTTCCGGGCGCCGCCCATGCCGCCGGTGATCGCCGACGAGGTGGCGCACTCGCCGGCGGGCGTGGCGACGATCGTCGACTTCGTGGACTTCGAGTGCCCGTTCTGCCGCATGACGCACGCCGAGCTCGAGCCGCTGGTCGAGGCGCACGCGAGCCAGGTGCGCGTGGTGCGCCGGCAGATGCCGCTGCGGATGCACGTGCACGCGATGGATGCGGCGCGCGCGGCGTGCTGCGGCGATCAGCTCGGCAAGGGGGACGCGATGGCGAACGCCCTCTTCACGGCGCCCGAGGACGACCTGACGCCCGAGGGTTGCGAGAAGCTGGCGGTGAGCCTCGGTCTGCCGCTCGACGCCTACCGCAACTGCGTGAAGAGCCAGACGACCGACGCGCTCATCGACGCCGACAAGGCGGAGTTCAAGGCGGCCGGCGGCTTCGCGCTGCCCACCATCTGGATCGGCGAGACGCGCTTCGTGGGCGCGCAGACGCGCGAGGAGCTCGAGAAGGCGCTCGACAAGGCCATCGCGCACGCCGGCTCGTAGCCCGCCGCCGTGGTAAGGCACGCGGGCATGAGAGCCCGCGTCTTCTCCGTCTCCGCGCTCACGCTCGCGTTCGCCGCCGCTGCCGGGGCGTGCGGTTCCGCTCCGCCGCCGCAGTCGTCGCCTCCCCCGAGCGCGCCGCCGCCGCTCGCGACGCTCGCGTCTCCGGGGCCAGCCGCGCCGACCGGCCCCACTCCACCGGCGACGCCGCGCAAGCCGGTGGTGGACACGTACTTCGGCACGCAGGTGACCGACGACTACCGCTGGCTCGAGGACCCGAAGGATCCGTCGGTGCAATCGTGGAGCGACGCGCAGAACGTCTTCGCGCGCACGCACCTCGACGCGATCCCCCTGCGCACCGCGCTGCGGGCGCGCCTCGCGGGCCTCATCGGCGAGCCGTCGCCGCGGTACTTCGATCTCACCTACCGCGCCGGCAAGCTCTTCGCGCTGGAGCTGCTGCCGCCCAAGCAGCAGCCGATGCTCGTCGTGATGACCGCGGCGGCCGACCCGGCGGCGGCGCGGGTGCTGCTCGATCCCGCGGCCATCGACCCGACGGGCGGCACGGCGATCGACTTCTACCGGCCGTCGCTCGACGGCAAGTACGTCGCCGTCTCCCTCTCGCAGCACGGGAGCGAGGACGGCACGGTGCACGTCTACGACGTGGCGACCGGCAAGGAGAGCGGTGAGCCGATCCCGCGCGTCAACGGCGGCACCGCGGGCGGCAGCGTCGGCTGGGTCGGCGGCAGCCGCGGCTTCTTCTACACGCGCTATCCGCACGAGGGCGAGCGCGCGCCGGAGGATCTCGACTTCTACCAGCAAGTCTATTTCCACACGATGGGCAAGCCGGTGGCGAGCGACACGATGGCCTTCGGCAAGGACCTGCCGCGCATCGCCGAGATCGCGCTGAGGCCGAGCGACGACGGCACCCTCGTGCTCGCGCGCGTCGCCAACGGCGACGGCGGGGAGTTCGCGTTCTGGTGGGCGCGCGCCGCCGATCCAAAGACGTGGACGCAGGTCAGCGACTTCAAGGACGGCTACGTCGACGGGCGCTTCGGCCCCGACGACGCGCTCTACCTCCTGGCGCAGAAGGACGCGCCGCGCCGCCACATCGTGCGCGTCGACCCGAAGGCGCCCGCGGCGCCGCCCGTGGAGATCGTCCCGGCCGGCGACTCGGTCATCACCGACTTCTCGCTGACCAAGACGAAGCTCGTCACCTTCGAGGTCGCCGGCGGCCCCTCGCAGGTGCGCATCTTCACGCGCGCGGCCAAGCCGGGCGCCGCGAAGCTCGACAGCGTGCTCCCCATTCCCGCCGTCTCGACGGTGAACGACGCCGCGCGGCTCGACGGCGACGAGCTCCTCTTCGAGGACGAGAGCTTCGTGCAGCCGGCGGCCTGGTACCGCTGGTCGCCGGCCAAGGGCGTCACCCCGACGGCGCTCAAGCAGACGAGCAAGGCGGACTTCTCGGACGCCGAGGTGGTGCGCGACACGTGCACCTCGAAGGACGGCACCAAGGTGCCGATGACCATCCTGCACAAGAAGGGCGCGAAGCTCGACGGCTCCTCCCCCGCGCTGCTCACCGGCTACGGCGGCTTCGGCATCTCGGAGTCGCCGCGCTTCCGCGCCTCTGACCGCGTGTGGCTCGACATGGGCGGCGCGCTCGCGGTCGCCAACATCCGCGGCGGCGGCGAATGGGGCGAAGAGTGGCACCGCGCCGGCAACCTCACTCACAAGCAGAACGTGTTCGACGACTTCTACGCGTGCTCGCAGACGCTCGTGAGCGAGGGCTACACGCGCCCCGAGAAGCTGGCGATCATCGGCGGCTCGAACGGCGGCCTGCTCATGGGCGCCGAGGTCACGCAGCATCCGGACGCCTTCCGCGCCGTCGTCTCGTTCGTCGGCCTCTACGACATGCTGCGGTCCGAGCTCGCGCCGAACGGCGCGTTCATCTCGACCGAGTACGGCACGGTGAAGGACCCCGACCAGTTCCGCGCGCTCTTCGCCTACTCGCCCTACCACCACGTGGTGGACGGCACGAAGTACCCGGCGATGATGCTGCTCACGGGCGCGAACGACCCGCGCGTCTCGCCGTACCAGTCGCGCAAGATGATCGCGCGCCTTCAGGCCGCGAGCGCCTCGGGCCAGCCGCTGCTGCTCCGCACGAGCAGCAAGACCGGCCACGGTCTCGACGCGCCGCTCGACGAGCGCGTCGACCAGGCCGCCGACGTGGACGCATTCCTCGCCGAGCAGCTCGGTCTGACGCTGCCCTAGTCATCCGGATGCCCCCACGGAAAGTAGAGCGTGGCGGTGTCACCGAAGTTCGACCTGAGGCTTCTCAGGTAGCCCTCCAGCGTTTCCATGTGCACCAGGCGCTTGCTCGCGTCCCAGTGCTGCCCGAAGCAAATGGCCACGTAAACGAGCCGCCTCATGGCACGCAGCATCACGCTCCGCGCCTCCAAGATGCATCATTGCCCCGCGTCCGTCAGCCACACACGCACCTGACGCCGGTCCCCCAGCT
>DATJYG010000803.1:0-14359 GCA_035499695.1 Polyangiaceae bacterium | reverse complement strand
CGCAGTCGCCGCGCAAGACGCGGCGGTCGCGGCGGCGTTGGCCTTGCTGGTCGAGCTGAAGACCCTCGTGGTCCATCAGTTCGGCCAGAAGGGGGCGGCGACGGCCGACTTCGGGTTCGCTGCGGCGACCCGGAAGACGCCGGACGCAGCCACCAAGGCGGCGGCGGTCGAGAAGCGCGCGGCGACGCGCGCTGCGCGCGGGACCAAGGGCCCGCGGGCGAAGCAGGCGATCAAGGGGCAAGTCCCCGCGACGCCGGCGACGACGCCCGCGAAGTCCTGACGGCCCACGCGTGATGGTCGCAGCGCTGCGCCTCCCGGCCGAAGACGGCGCGCAGCATGAGCAGCCCGGTCCTCGGGGAGCATTGGCCCCGGGGACCGGGTCGGCTCATTGGTTCCGACGACGGTCTTCCATTTCCGGCATCATGTCATGTCACATAACATGAGGGTCCTCGCGCGAGGGCCCCTGGCCGTCTATGCAGCGCCGCCAGAGAGCGCCATTCCGGTCATGAGCGCGAACCCGCGCAAGTCGTGCGCCGTGAGCACCTCGGCGAGCCCGTTGCGCAGCAGCGCCGCGACCGATTCGGTCTTCACCGCATTCGCGAGATCCTTGGCCCAGCGGAGCCTGGGCTCGGGCGCGAGCGCCTGCCACGGCGGGTCGTCGTTGCGCATCATCGCCTCGAGCACCCTGCCGAGCGCGTCGCCCTCGCCGGGCGCGAGCTGCATCGCGGCGGCGATCCCGGGCAGCGCGTTCTGCCGGCCCTGCAGCAGCACCGGCAGGAGCATCGGCTCGAGGAACGTGCTCGTCGGCCAGATGCGCGCGTCGTAGCGGAAGCGCTGCGGGTCCCAGAGCATCGTCGCGTCGGCGGCGGCGCGGAAGGCCGCGTGGCGCACCCAGTCCTCGGCCGCGCCCGCGTGCCGGCGTGTGATCGTCAGCACGGTGGCGTGCTTCACGAGCACCGCGAGATCCTCGTGCGTCGCCCCGAGCGCGTCGGGCCCGACGAGGGCGTACGACGCGACCGCCGCCGCGTCCACGTTCCACGTGTGCATGCGGTCGTCGCGCGCCGGCGCGGCGCTCACCGCGTCGCGCGTGCGGTGCATCGCGTACCTCTGTGCGTAGTCGACCGCGACGTGCATCGCGCTCGGCGCGTGGCTCGTCATCGTCTCGACGCGGTAGCGGATCCACATCGGGAAGTCCCAGAACTGCACCATCGCGTCGGCGGGAGGCTCGCCGGGGCTCGGCGGCACCCACGTCGCCTGCGGCCAGCCGGGCAGCGCGTGGGAGAAGCCGATGCGCGTGTCCAGGAAGAGCGCGGTCTCGCCGTTCTGGCTCGTCGGCGTCAGCGCGAACTGCGGCGGCGGCGGCGCGACGGGCGCCGGCGCCGCGCGCGGACGCGGATTGATCCGGATGCGCGGGATGATGATGAACATGGCTCAGAGTTCTTCGGCCAGTTTACGCGCGTCCCCCAGCCGCGTGCGAGCCTCGACCAGCGAGGCGAGCTGCTTGCGCGCCTCCTCGACCACCTCGGGCGGCGCGCGATCGACGAACCCGGCGCTTCCGAGGCGCTTCTCGAGCGCCCCGACGTCCTTCTCGACCTTCTTCATCTCGCGGTCGATGCGGGCGATCTCGTCTTCCTTCGTCACGAGGCCCTTCAGCCCCACGAGGACCTCCACGGGCCCGCGCTGCGTCGTCACGACGCTCACGGTGGTCCCCGCCTCGCGCGCGCCGCCGCGTCCCTCGAAGACCGGGTCGCCCTTGCTCTTCACGAGACCGCGGATGGCCTCCGCGTGCCCGCGGAGGAACTCGAGCATCTCCGGCGCGTCGGCGCGGACGGTGACGGCCACGTCGGCCTTCTTGTCGACGTCGTGCTCGCTGCGCACCGTGCGCGCCGCCGAGATCACCTGCTGGAGCGTGGCCATCAGGTCCTCGATCTCCGCCGAGTGCGCGGCCTTCTCCGACTCCGGCGTGGGGTAGGGGCCGAACGCGACGCTCGCCTTGCGCGACGGCGGCCGGGGCACGCGCTGCCACAGCTCCTCGGTGATGAACGGCATCAGCGGGTGCATCAGGCGCAGGCTCCCCTCGAGCACGTACGCGAGCGTCGCCTTGGTCTCGGGCACGTGGTCGGGGCGCACGTAGGTGCCGTCCGCCTGCCTGCGCAGGACCGGCTTCACGAGCTCCAGGTACCAGTCGCAGAGGTCGTTCCAGAAGAAGCGGTACGCGGCGTGCGCCGCCTCGTCGATGCGGAACGCGTCGAGCCCGGCGTGCGCCGTCGTGCACGCGCTCGCGAAGCGCGAGCGGATCCACTGGTTGTAGAAGCCCCGCGGCGGCGCCTCGTCGGCCCACTTCCAGTCGCCGAGCAGGTCGAGCGCGAGGCGCGTGGCGTTCCAGATCTTGTTGAGGAAGTGCCGGTTGCCCTCGATGCGCTTGGGGGCGAGCGCGATGCGCTTGTTGCTCGGCGGGTACGTCGCGAGCGTGAAGCGGACGGCGTCGGCGCCGAAGGCGGGGAAGCCCGTCCCCATCGCCGCCGCCGACGGGTACGCCTTCTTGAACTTCGTGAGCGCGTCGGCGTCGGGCACCATCTTCTCGAAGCTCGCGCCGTGCACGAGATCGAGCGGGTCGATCACGTTGCCCTTCACCTTGCTCATCTTGTCGCCCGTCTCGTCGACGATGAGCCCCGACAGGAGCACGCGCCGGAACGGCACGTCGCCCATGAAGTGGAGGCCGAACATCATCATGCGGGCCACCCAGAAGAAGAGGATGTCGTAGCCCGTCTCGAGATCGCTCGCGGGGTAGAACTTCTTCAGCGCGGGCGTCTCGTCGGGCCACCCCTGCGTCGAGAAGGGCCAGAGCGCCGAGGAGAACCAGGTGTCGAGCACGTCGGCGTCCTGCGTCCACTCGGGCCCGAGGTCCTTGGGGCGCTCGCGCGCGACGACGATCTCGCCCTTGGGCCCGTGCCACGCCGGGATCTGGTGCCCCCACCAGAGCTGCCGCGAGACGCACCAGTCCTGGATGTTCTCGAGGAAGTGGTCGTACGTCTTGACCCACTCCTCGGGGATGATCTGCGTCTTGCCCGAGTGCACCGCGGCCAGCGCCTTCTCGGCCATCCCGGCCATCTTGAGGAACCACTGCGTCGAGATCATCGGCTCGACGACGCCGCCCGAGCGCTGGCACCGCGGGAGCGTCAGCGTGTGCGGCTTGGTCCCGCGCGCGAACCCCTTCTCGGCCAGCGCCTTCTTCACGGCGCGCCGCGCCTCCTTGCGGTCCATCCCCGCGAACTGCCCGCCGTTCGCGTTGAGGGTCCCGTCGAGGTTCAGGATGTTGATCTCCTCGAGGCCGTGCCGCTTGCCCGTCGCGAAGTCGTTGAAGTCGTGCGCGGGCGTCACCTTCACGGCGCCGGTGCCGAACTTGGGGTCGACGAGGATGGCATCGGTGACGATGGGGAAGGTGCGGTCGACGAACGGGTGCTTCACCCGCTTGCCGTGGAAGCTCGTGTACCGCGGGTCTTCCGGGTGCACGGCCACCGCGGTGTCGCCGAGCATCGTCTCGGGTCGCGTCGTCGCGACGACGATCTCGCCGCCGCCCTCCACCTCGTAGGCGAACTCGAAGAGCTCGCCGTTGGCGCCCTCCTCGTTCTCCACCTCGAGGTCCGAGAGGCTCGTCATGCACTCGGGGCACCAGTTGATGAGGCGCGTCGCCCGGTACATGAGGCCCTGCTCGTAGAGGCGCACGAAGGCCTCGGTGACGGCGCGGCTCAGGTCCGGGTCCATCGTGAACTTGGACCGCGACCAGTCGGGGCTCGCGCCGAGGAGCCGCTGCTGCAGGAGGATCCGGTCTCCCGTCTCGCGCCGCCATTGCCACACGCGCGCGACGAAGGTCTCGCGGCCCATCTGCCGGCGGTCGAGGCCCTCCTTGGCGAGCATGCGCTCGACCACGAGCTGCGTGGCGATCCCCGCGTGGTCCGTCCCCGGCTGCCAGAGCGTGTTGAACCCGCGCATGCGGTGCCAGCGCACGAGCGAGTCCTCCAGCGTGCAGCGCTGGGCGTGCCCCATGTGCAGCGAGCCCGTCACGTTGGGCGGCGGCATCGGCACGACGTAGACGGGGCGCGTGTCGGCGGCGGAATCGGTCGCTGCGAAGACGCCGTGCGACTCCCAGAAGCCGTACCAGCGCGACTCGACGAGCGCCGGATCGTAGGGTTGGTCCAGGGCGGGGGACGTGGTCATCGGAAGGAGCTGATTAGCACTCCTGGGCAAAGCTCAGGGGGCGCTGGCGCACGTGTCGCCCGTCGGGTCGGTGCCCGGCGCGCAGTAGACGATCGGCGGCGCCGCCGGCGCGATGGCGCCCACGTTTCCCGGACGCGTCGTGAAGCTCATCCCGAAGGACGCCGCATCGCACGCGGGGCCCTTGCTCAGCAGCGTGTCGAGATGCGAGCAGAACCACGTCTTGATCTTCGGGTAGAGCGCCGTCTGGTTCGTGCAGATGGCGTTGGGCGTGCCGGCCTCGCTGTAGCCGGCGTACGACACGCTCATCGCGGGCGTGTCGTGGAACAGCTCGGAGACCGTCCCGATGCCGGCGACGATCCCGCTCTCTAGCACCCAGTGTCCCGTGGTGGGCTGCTGGAGGTTGGCGGTGAGCAGCATCGTCGTCGTCGCGACCGGCACGTTGGAGAGGGCGAGCGGCGCCCCGCCCGGGAAGTGCGCGACGAGCTCGTAGCCGGAGACGTACGCGGCGCGGTCGATGTAGTGCGAGACGACGCCCGAGCCGCCCGTCGCGTCGGCGGTTCCGTTGCGGACCGGCCACACGTCGGTGCCGTCCCACTCGAGCTTCGCGGTCGGCTTGAGCGCCGAGAACCATTCGACCGTGACCACCGGGTCGACGGCGTAGCCGCTGTAGCCCGAGACGCGCACGATGCCCGGAGGCGCCTGCTCGCCGCTCTGGATGCTGTCGGTGAGGAAGGAGGACGTGAAGGGCCTGAGGCCGAACGCCGTCGCCTGATCGTGGAGCATCATGCCGATGGCGTTGTCGATCCCGTCGGTGCCGTCGGTGATCGTCACTCCGGTCCACGACGCGGGCTCGCAGCGGGGGGTGTCGAGCAGTCCGGTGCAGAGATGGTCGAGGTCGTAGCCGATCGAGAGCGCGCGCGGGTTGCCCTGCGCGTCGTCGCTGTCGCCCCAGTCGACCGTGTAGATGACCGAGGTGAACGTCTGGGAGTTGCCGGTGTCGCTGCCGCTCGGTGCGGCGGGCGGCTCGGCGTGGTCGCAGGTGGCGAGGTGCTCGCCCCCGTAGTCCACGCCGATGAGCGATTCGCACGCGACCGCCAGCGCCGCCGCCGCGATCACGCCGAGGAGGACGCTCGCGCCGCGCATTCAGAAGCTCCCGCGCCAGCCGATGCTCGCGCCGCTGGGCGACGGCGCGAGCAGCCACCCGGTCGTCTGTGCGTCTCGCGCGGGGTTCAGCAGGACGAGCGCGGCGCCCGCCGCGAGCAGGACGCCGCCGGCGACGAAGGTGACGTCGCTCACCGTGGCGTAGGTATGGCCGTTCTGCGCGGCGTCGAGCCCCGTCTGATCGCACCCGCGAGGCGCCGGACAGTGCGCCTGCACGGTGCTCTTCTGCGCGAACGCGAGGCCCCCGGTGACACCGCCCGCAGCGAGCGAGGCGAGGCCCGCGATGCCGAGCACGAACCCGGTGGTGCGCAGCACCGGATGCGCAGGAGGCGCGGCGGGCGCCTCGGCCGCGGGGGGAGGGGGCGCAGGAGCGGGAGGCGCCGGCTGCGCCGGTGGCGGCGGCGCGGGCGCGTTCGCCGCGCCGGCCGACACCTCGAGCACGCGCGATTCTCCCTCGGCGAGCGTGACCGGCGTGGACGCCGGCTCGTGCCCCGGCGCCTCCACCCGCACGACGTGCGCTCCGGGATCGACCGGCAGCGGGACGCCGAGCGACGCGGCCCCGAGCTCCAGGGCGTCGCGATGCACGCTCGCCCCCGGTGGGGCGTCGGCGGCGAGGCGCACCGTGAGGCGCGGGATGCGAGCGTCGAGGGCAGCGGCGCGCTTCTTCGCCGGGCCCGCGCGGTCGTCGCCCGGCGGCAGCGACGCGATGGCCTCGTGCCATGCGTCCCAGGCCGACGCGAGATGGCCCAGGTGCTCCTCGCAGTCCGCGAGATTCAGCAGCGTGCCCGGCGCGGGGTCCAGGCGCTCGCTCTCGGCGAACTTCGGGCACGCCGTCGCCCAGTCGCCGCGGGTCTCCGCCTGGCGCCCGGCCTCGAAGAGGGCCTGGGCCGCTGCCGCATCGCGCGTGTCGGCCCGCGCGGGGACGGGCGACATCCCCACGAGTACGCCGGCGACGATGCCGACGACTGCACGCACGCGTTCTCCACGAAGGTTCACCGGCGGCGTTCGAATATATCAACAGTGGCGCTGGGAGTCGGCGGCGGTGTCGCGGAGGGCCTTGCCGTCGCGGGCGCGCCGTGCGCGGCGGGCTTTCGCGGTGCGCCGACCGCGCTCGCCGATGCGCCCGGCGTCGCCGATGCGGACGCGAAGGGCGCGGCGCTGGGGTTGCTCGTCGCCGTCGTGCCGTCCGTCGCCACGGGGGCCGTCGCGGCGCTCCCCGTCGCCGAGGAGGGCGGATCGCTCGCGGCCACCGGCGGCGCGCTCGAAAGCGTCGTGGTCGGCTCCGGCGCCCCGCCGCGCCGCATGGTCATCGCGAAGGCTCCGATCGCCCCGACCGCCACGATGGCTGCCACGGCCATCGTCGCGCGCCTCGTGCGGCGCAGCGTGGGCCCCGTCGCCGCCTCGGCGGCGCGCCTCGCCCCGCTCGCGTTCGCGTCGGACACGGGCCCGGCGACCGCCGGAAGCGTCGGCGCGTGTTGCACGCTCGCGTCGGGCACGCGGCCGGAGATGCTCAGTCGCGGCGCCATCGACAGCGGCCGGCCGGTCGCCGCCTCGTACGCCGCGCGCAGCGCGGTCTGGAACTCCTTCGCGCTCTGCCAGCGGTCCGCGCGCTCGTAGAGCAGGGCGCGGTCGATGACCTTCGCGGCCTCCGAGGGCAGGTCCGGCACGATGCTCGCGACCGGCGGCGCGGGCTTCGTCATCGCCTCGAGGAGCTGCTCGTTGGCGGTCGCCGCCTCGTGGACGTAGCGCCCGCACAGCAGCGTGAACATCGTCGCGCCGATCGACCAGAGGTCGGTGCGCGCGTCGACGAGCTCCCAGCGGCCGCGCGCCTGCTCCGGCGCCATGAAGCCGAGCGTGCCCATCGACGAGGAGAACGAGGTGGTCGCCGTGCGCGGCTGGTTCATGTCGGCGAGCCGCGCGATGCCGAAGTCGAGCACCTTCACGGCCCCTTCGCTCGTGATGAAGAGGTTCCCCGGCTTGAGGTCGCGGTGCACGATGTGCTTGCCGTGCGCCGCCGCGAGCACGTCGAGCACCTGGTCGATGGCCGCGAGCACGTCGCCGATGGGCAGCGTGCCGCCGTGGGCGAGGCGCCGGTCCTCGATGGTCTCGCCCGAGAGCAGCTCCATGACGAGGAAGACCGTGCCGTCCTCGTCCACGTCGTCGTCGAGCACGGACACGGCCCCGGGGTGCTCGACCCGGTTGGCCACGTACCCCTCGCGCAGGAAGCGGGCTCGCACCACGTTGTCGTGCGCCGCACCGGCGTGCAGCACCTTCACCGCCGCGCGCTTGCCGTTGCGGTGGGTGGCCGCGTAGACGCTCGCCATTCCGCCGACGCCGAGCAGGGCGTCCAGGTGCCACTTGTCTCGCAGCACAGCGCCGATGCGCGCGCGCGCTTGCTCCGAGGCGCGGTCGGGGGAAGAGGCGACCATGCCAACAACCAGTATCCGGCCGTCCCAGACAGCCCGTCAAACGTCGCGGGAGCCGTCTTTCTCCTTGCGCTTTCGCCGAAATATGCGAGCGGCCTCGGTCATCGAGACCCCGCGGATGTAATAGGCTTTCGCCGCCCCCCCGATCGCCATCGTCCCCGTGAACGCGAACGTGGCGGACACCACCGCGGCGGCTCCTCCCGTCACGAGGTCCATCAGGGCACGGGCGGCGATGCGCAGGCCGATGCCGAGGCCCACGTTGGCGCTCAGGCTCGCCATGAACTCCGTCGCTCCGCGCTTGTCCACCGAGCGGCCGCCGATCCAGGCGATGCCGGCGACCATTCCGGCCTGCAGGCTCGTCAGCGGAATCACCGCAGCGGGGACGAATGGAACCGCGGCGATGCCGGCGCAGAGAGCCGCCGTCGCGCTCGTCAGCTTCGACGCGAGCTCCTCCTGCACTGCGCGCGCCTGCGTCGCGCGGGCCAGCTCGGCGTGGCTCGCGTCCGGCAGGTGGCGGAACAGCGTGGTCGCGAGGTCGTCGATGCGCCAGCGCTCGTCGGCGCGCAGGGACCCGTCGTTGCGCCACGACATGTACGCGGACACGCCGACCGTCGCGACGAGGCGCGGGCGCAGCTTGTCGCGCGCGTCGATCTTCCGCGCGAGCGCGTGCTCCGCGAGCGTCACGTGCCGCTTCTTCTCCTCGACGTCCTCGGGCGGCTCCTTGCCCTCCTCGTGCAGGCGCGTGGCCTTGGGCTCGAGCGTGTCCGCGTGCGTGACGACCGCCACGAGCGGCGGCTCGAGCCGGTGCGTGCGGCGGATCTCGTCGTAGACGCGCTCGAGGGCGTCCAGGTCGCCGTCGATCGCCGCGTCCACCTCGGTCGCCTTCGCCACGAAGACCACGACGTCGGGCGGCTGCACGCGCAGCTCGACGGCGACCGACTCGAGCGCGCTCCCGGCGGGGTCGCCCTCGGCGGGCGATGAGCCCTCCTGCATCCCGCGCGTGTCGAGCACGCGCATGGAGCCACCGCCCCGCTCGTAGAGGTACCAGCGCGCGCGGCCCGTCTGCGCCGTGACGTGGCCGAGCTCGGCCACCTTCGCGCCGAAGAGCGCGTTGACCACCGACGACTTGCCCGCCCCGCGCCGCCCCACGAGCACGAGCGCCGGCGGGCGCTTGTCGAGCAGCACCGTGCGCAGCGTCGCCACGCGCGCGCGCAGGTCCTTGGCGACGTCGAGCGGCAGCCGGTCGAGCAGCTCCTCGATCCGCGCAATCGCGCGCGCCAGAGCTTTCAGCGCGTCATCGTCGCCGGCCATGCTTCAGGGAGAGCATGGCACGGGCCGGGCGAGGCGGCCCCGAGCTCACTCCTTGGTGAGCCGGGCAATCTCTTCCTTGATGATCGTCTCGGCGAGCTGCGGGACGACCTCCCACACGACGCGCTCGACGACCTCGCGCGAAAGCGCGAGCACGGCCTCGGCCTGCGCGGGCGAGAGCCCGAGGTCCCCGAGCTTGCTTGCCAGGTGTCCGTTGACCGCGGCCGCGACGGGCGCGGGTTCGGCCGCACGCGGAGGCGGCGCGACGGGAGCCGGGGCGGGCGGGGGCGCGACCGGGGGATTGAACGCCGGCATGCCGCTCGGCGCGGTGCGCGAGAGCGGCGGCGACGCGATGACCGGCGGCGGCGCGGGCGAGTGCGCCGGTCCGGCCGGCGGCGGGATCGGAGAGCCCCCCTCGAAGGACAGCGTGTGCGTGCGCTGCACGTTGATGGCGGGCCTTGCGACCGGCGACACGATGGGCGGACGCGGCGATCCCCCTCCGAACGCGGGCGCAGGGGGCGGGGCCGGCGGCGCCGGAGCCGCCGCGGCGGGCGCCATGGCGGAGGCTCCCTTGCCGGCCTCGCGTGCGCCGAGCGCCTTCTTCATCTTGTCGATGAACGCCTGCGTGTCGAAGGGCTTGTCGATGAAGTCGTCGGCCCCCGCGTCGCGCGCCTTGTTCGCGTCGTACGGGTTGTAGCGGCTCGCCATCATCATGATGACCGCCGCACCCGAGCGCGATCGCACTTCCTTCGCGAGCGCGTAGGGGTCGTCTCCGTCCAGCGACGTGTCGATCACGACCGCGACCGGATCCTCGCTCATGTGCGCCAGCGCCTTCTGCGAGCTCTCCGCCGTCAGGACGCGGAAGTCCTCACCGGCGAAGGTGATCTCGAGAACCTTGCGCATCGTGGCGCTGTCGTCGACGGCCAGCAGGGTCTTGGGCACGTGCCTTCTCCGCCCCACGGAATTCGCGGGGATAGCCGATTGTGCGGACCGGGGACGCGCGGTGTCAAGCAAGGAGACGCGCGCTGCAAAGCCTCAAACCCTCAGAGGTAATTGGGGGTAGGAAGAGGCTGCAAGTGGGCGCGAACGAGAAGATCGTACCGGCCGAGCTCGCGGGCCCCCTCGACCGCGCGGTGCGTGGGCTCTGGGGCGTGAGCTGGGGCAAGGCGCGCGCGTGGATCGAGGCAGGCAAGGTGCGAGTCGGACGCGAGGTGGTGCGCGACCCGACGACGCGCGTGACGGCCGGCGCCGGCGTTGCCATGGACGAGCGGGCGCCGCGAAAGGGGGCGCGCGCGGCGGCGCCCGTGGACATCGTGCACGCCGACGCGCACGTCGTCGTCGTGAGCAAGCCGGCCGGCGTGAGCACGGTTCCCTACGAGGAGAGCGACGTGGACACGCTCGAGGCTCGTGTGCGCGGATGGCTCGAGAACAAGGCCGGCGCCCGCGGGCGCGGGCGACCGGCGCTCGGGATCGTGCACCGTCTCGACAAGGAGACGAGCGGCCTCGTCGTCTTCACGCGCAGCTGGCTCGCGAAGCAGAGCCTATCTTCGCAGTTCCGGCATCACACCGTGCACCGCCGCTATCTGGCGATCGCGCACGGCGACGTCCGGCCGCGCACCATCCGCTCCTTCCTCATGGAGGATCGAGGCGACGGCCTCCGCGGCTCGGCGCGCGGCACGCCCCCGTCCTCCGCGCGCGAGGCCATCACGCACGTCGAGCGCATCGAGGCGCTCGAGGGCGCGACGCTGGTCGGCTGTCGTCTCGAGACGGGGCGGACGCACCAGATCCGCATCCACCTGAGCGAGGGCGGCCACCCGATCGTCGGCGAGCGCGTGTACGTGCGTGGCTACGCGGGACCCGTCATCGAGGCGCCCCGGCTCATGCTGCACGCCGCGGAGCTCGGGTTCGTGCATCCCGCGACCGAGCGCGAGATGCGCTGGGAGCTGCCGATGCCCGACGACATGCGCGCCGTGCTCGAGCGACTACGCGTCTGACGCGGCCCTCGCCGGGCTGGCTTCGGCCGCCGGCGGCAGGCTGCCTCCCGCATCCGGCGCGTTCTCGTCGCCGATCGCCTTCTTGAGCGGCACGAACATGGCGACGATCGCGACCCCCGTGACCAGCGAGAGCCCCGCCTGCATCGCGAAGAAGCTCGTGCTCGACCAGGTCTCCTTGAACGTCGCCAGGTACCCCGACAGGTAGTCGCCGAAGAAGCTCGAGAGAAACCACATGCCCATCATCATCGACACGATGCGCGGCGGGCTGATCTTGGTCACGAGCGAGAGCCCGACCGGCGACAGGTAGATCTCGCCCACCGTCAGCAGGAACGAGCAGCCCACGAGCCACCCGAAGCTCGCCATGTGCCCCGTGTCCACCACGCGCGCCGCGCCGATCATGACGAGGAACGACACGCCGAGCAGGAAGCAGCCGATGGCCATCTTGGTCACGCTCGTCGGCTCGGTCTTGTTGCGCATCTGGCGCAACCAGAGGCGGTTGATGAACGGCGTGCACAGCATGATGAAGCCCGGGTTGAGCGACTGGAACCACGAGGCGGGCATCTCCCAGCCGATGCCGAGCCACGCGAGCACGTGGCGGTTGGTGCTCTCGTCGGCCCAGAACTGCAGCGAGTTGCCCTGCTGCTCGTAGACGCCCCAGAAGGGGATGTTGAGCGCGCAGAGCGTCACGAGCGCGCCGATCTTGAGCCACTCGGTGCGCGTGAAGGGCGCCGGCTTGCTCTTCTTCGCGCCCCGCGCGCTGCGCGCCTGCATCACCTGATCGGGCGCGAGGTACTTCTGCCCCCAGAGGTAGATCGCCACGCCGAAGAGCAGCCCGGCCCCTGCCGCGCCGAATCCCCACGCCCAGCCGACCTTCTCGCCGAGCGTCCCGCAGATGAACGGCGAGAGCCACGCGCCGAGGTTGATGCCCACGTAGAAGATGTTGAACGCGCGGTCTCGCCGCGGGTCACCCGGCGGGTACAGCGCGCCGACCTGCGTCGACACGTTCGACTTGAGAAAGCCGCTGCCGATGGTGATCGTCACGAGCGCCGGGAAGAAGAGCGACTCGCGCATGAGCATGAACTCGCCGATCGCCATCACGACGCCGCCGAAGAGCACCATCTTGCGCTGGCCGAACCAGCGGTCGGCCAGGATGCCGCCGATGAGCGGCGTGAGGTACACGAACGCCGTGTAGAGGCCGTAGATCTGGTCGGCGATCTGGTGCTCGTCCTGCGGGCCGAAGACGTGCTCGATCGCGCCCTTCACGGCGAACCAGCCGGGCACCGTCCCGGCGACCTCCGGGGTCGCGATGCGCTTGACCACGTAGAGCACGAGCAGCGCGCGCATCCCGTAGAAGCAGAAGCGCTCCCACATCTCCGTCAGGAACAGGACGTAGAGCCCCGCGGGGTGTCCGAAGAATTCCCGCTGCCTGGGGGTACCGGTCACGCGCGCTTCTTACCGGTTCCGTCAGTGCACGACAAACCACTTCACGCCGGCCGCCACCTCGAGGTGGAAGTGATTGCGGTGCGGCCAGTTGTAGTCGGGCGACAGCACCACGTTGAAGAGGCGGGCATCGGCAGCGTCGCAGAGGATGCTGCGCAGCTCGTTGGCCTCGGGCGTCGCCGGGTGGGGCCCGGTGCCGGGCCCGCAGGTCTTGGCGCCGATGTGGCCGTGGAAGTCGCGCTGGACCTCGAGCGTCGTGCCGTCCTTCTTCACGAAGGTGGCGGCGTCGATGGCCAGTCCGCCGGGATGGCGCGTCGCGAGCTTGCCGTCGGGCCAGCGCGACGAGGGCGGTCGGTAGATGGAGAGGTGGACGACCGTCACGACGTCGTGCGCCGCGAGCTGCTCGGCGAAGTCGTCGAGCGCCAGGGCGAGCCGGCAGTCCACGATCTCCCACGGGGAGCTGGCGCGCTGCGACGCGGGCAGCCCCGTGCGGAACGTCACGCCGTGCAGGGGCCCGTCGAGCCTCACGGGCGCCAGCACGCCGCGCGCTTCGTCGACCGGGGTGAACGCGATTCCGCGACGCCCGAGCTCGGCCTGACAGGCCGCACGATCCAGCTCGCCGTAACGGACCGCGGGAGCCGTGTCGGCCTGCCCGGCGAGGGCCCAGACAGGCGGCATCGCGGGCGGCACGAAGAACCCCGCGCGCGCGGATGGCTCTGCCGTCAGGAGTGACAGCGGCAGCACCAGGGAGAGTGGCGCGAAACGGCCGCGCATGAGCCGGCAATCTAGCGTGTTAAGCTTCGGAAGGCCCAATGCCGGAGCTGAACGCCCGTGCCCGCCAGGTCCTCTACCACTGCGTCACGGAATACGTGTCGACCGGTGAGCCCGTGGGATCGCGCACGCTCTCGAAGAAGTCGGGCCTCGATCTGTCGCCCGCGAGCATCCGCAACGTGCTCGCCGATCTCGAGGAGCTCGGGTACCTGAGCCAGCCGCACACGAGCGCCGGCCGCATTCCGACCGACCGCGCGTTCCGCCTCTTCATCGACGCGCTGATGCAGGTGCGCTCGCTGTCGACGGACGAGGAGGCCTCGATCCACGAGAAGTTCGCGTCCCTGGCGCCCGGACAGAACGTGATGCGCGAGACGGGCAAGCTGCTCTCGGAGCTCACGGGCACCGCCGCCGTCGTCGTCGCCCCGCGCGCCGAGACGCTCACGCTCAAGCAGCTGCGCTTCATCCGGACGTCCGCCGACGAGGTGCTCGCCGTGCTCGTGATGAAGAACGGCACGGTGCAGAACCGCTTCCTCGAGTTGACCGTCACCGAGCAGGAGCTGCAGCGGATCCACAACCTGCTCGACGACGTCGTGGAGGACCGCTCCCTCGGCGATCTGCGGGACCTCTTCCACCGGCGCCTCCACACGGAGCGCGTGCAGGCCGACGAGGTGCGCAGGCGCGCCTTCGAGCTCGGGGGCGCCGCCGTCAGCGAGGCCGTGGGTGGCGAGACGGACGTGGTGATCGAGGGCCAGGAGCGCCTGCTGCAGCAGCCGGAGTTCAACGAGGCCGCCGACGTGAGGCGCCTCGTGACCGCGCTCGATGCGCGCGAGCAGCTCGTGAAGCTGCTCGACCTGGCGCTCGAGAACAAGGGCGGCCGCGTCGTCGTCGGGCAGGAGGCGGGTGACCTCGGGGGAGGCCAGCTCGCCATCGTCGGGGCGGCGTACACGGCGCACGGGCAGGCGGCCGGCACCGTCGGGGTCATCGGACCGACGCGCATGGACTACCCCCGTGTCCTTCCGCTCGTGGCGGCAACCGCCAGCG
>DATJYG010000802.1:0-7036 GCA_035499695.1 Polyangiaceae bacterium | reverse complement strand
GCCGCCGCCGCTCGAACCACTGCCGCCACCGCTGCTGTTGCTGCCTCCGCCGGAGCCGCCGCTCGACGAGCTTTCCCCCTGGCCGAATCCGGAATCCCCCTTGCTGCCGGAGCAGGCGAGGGGAAGCGCGAGGAACACAGCGAGACTGGCGGCAGCCCGAACCTTCATGATGTGCGAACTTCCTACCGGAGCGGAGCCGTTCGGACCCGTCACGGCCGCGTCTCTGGGCCCCTCTTTCCGCAGTGCCGACGGAAAATTGCGCCCAGCTCCTCCCAGGATCACTTCTTCTCGACGTGTCCGCCGAAACCGAAGCGCATGGCCGACAGGACCTTGTTCTGGAACTCGTCCAGCCCGCGCGAGGCGAAGCGCTCGAAGAGCGCCGCGGTGAGCACGTGCGCCGGCACACCCTCGTCGTTCGCGGCGGCGACCGTCCAGCGGCCCTCGCCGGAGTCGGACACCTTCCCGCCGAACTCGGTCAACGCCGGGCTGTTCGCGAGGGCCTGCGCCGTGAGGTCGAGGAGCCACGACGCGATGACGCTCCCGCGGCGCCACACCTCGGTGACGTCCGCGAGGTTGAAGTCGTACTGGTAGTGCTCGGGGTTCCTGAGCGGCGTCGTCTCGGCGTCCTTCTCGTGCGACGCCTTGCCGATGTTCGCCTTGTGCAGGATGTTCAGACCCTCGGCGTAGGCGGCCATGATGCCGTACTCGATGCCGTTGTGGACCATCTTGACGAAGTGCCCAGCGCCCGTCGGCCCGCAGTGCAGGTACCCCTGCTCGGCGGTGCCCTTCAGGTTCTCGCGTCCGGGCGTGCGCGGGATCTCGTCCCCCATGCCGGGCGCGAGCGTCGCGAAGATCGGGTCGAGCCGCTTCACGACGGCATCCTCGCCGCCGATCATCAGGCAGTAGCCGCGCTCGAGGCCCCAGACGCCGCCGCTCGTCCCCATGTCGACGTAGTGCAGCCCCTTGGGCGCGAGCCTCTTCGCGCGCGCGATGTCGTCGTGGTAGTGCGAGTTGCCGCCGTCGATGATGACGTCGTCCTTCTCGAGGAGCGGCGCCAGCTCCTCGATCGACGCGTCGACGAACGCCGCGGGCACCATCAGACAGATGGCGCGCGGGCGCTCCATGCGCTTCACG
Source organism: Polyangiaceae bacterium (assembly GCA_035499695.1). Lineage (GTDB taxonomy): Bacteria > Myxococcota_A > Polyangia > Polyangiales > Polyangiaceae > Palsa-1150. The sequence goes on along the minus strand of DATJYG010000802.1, from coordinate 5,902 downwards.
AGCTCGGCGAGCGAGCTCGCGCCCACGGCGCCGTCCTTCGCGAGCGAGGCCACGACCTCGGCGGAGCGGTCGTAGACGACGCACTGATGGTTGTTCCGCATCAGGCGCCTCACCATGTTGGCGCCCATTCGTCCGAGCCCGATCATCCCGAATTGCATGCGGGCGAGCATATGCCAGCCTTTGCCGGATCGGGAGTGTCGTCGTCCGTCAGTGGGCGTTGATGTTGTTCGGTACGCCGTCGGGTAGCGCCTGGCTCACCGTCAGCGCCACGTTGCCGATCTGGCGGTAGTCGAGCAGGTCCTTGTTCGGCGTCTGCACGCCGTAACCGGCGAAGGTGAGGCTGAGGTGCGTCGCGTCGATGCGCGTCGCCGTCGGCGCGTAGAGCCGCTCGGCGAACCAGTACTGCGTGGGCACGACAGGAGCCTGCGCCGGGACGGTCACCATCTTGCCGCCGGCCTGGTTGGCCGTCGTGATGGTGTTGATGGACGCGATGGGGTGGTTCACGTCGTAGTAGACGGTCCAGTGCATCTTGTCGGTCGACTCCGCGTAGCCGATGTAGTGGAAGGCGTCGGAGTCGCCGTCGAGGCAGTTGCCGCCGGCGAAGTAGAGGCCCCAGAGCGAGCCGTCGCCGTGGATGTCGAGCAGCGTCGCGCGCGGGCTGATCCAGCGCGTGCCGTTGTAGTCGACCGTCGTCGGATCGTTCAGACCCGAGACGACGCCCAGATCGGTGAAGTTGATGCCGTCGGTCGTGGTCGCGAGGCGCACGTTGGAGATGTCGTGGTTCGTCTTGCCGCTGAACGGCGCCGCCGTGCACTGCTCCGACGTGGGCATCGCGGTCGAACCCGTGTCGTCCCCGTTCAGGATCTTCTGCACGTAGAGGACCGTGACCGGAGAGCCGGCCGCGGCGCCCGACGCCGTCGGAAACACCGCCATGATGCCGTCCGGGTCGAGCAGGCCGCTCGTGTTCTGCACGACGACCGGCGCGCCCGCGTCAGCCGAGTTGCTCAGCGCCGAGCTGATCGACTTGATGTCGTTCGCACCAGCGGCGGTGTTGTTCGTGTTCCAGATGGGGAACTTGTTGGACGCGTGCGTGAGATTGACGACGTGCAGCGGCGACACGTCCACGGCGTTCGTCGCGCGGTCGAGCAGGTAGAGGAACTGCCCCGTCGCCGCGTTGTTCGGTCCCGGCAGCTGGATGATCGCCGCGTGCCCCCAGCCATCGTCCGCCGTCGATCCGTTCACCGCGGTCGTGCTCGCGTTCGTTCCCTGGACCGTCGCGGGGCAACCGGTGTTGGTGGACGTGGGGTCGTAGCCGCCGCTGATCGGGTTCGTATAGTCGGGGAAGAGCTCGAGGACGGTCTGCATGAAGTACCAGGTCTGCCCGTCGTCGTCGGACTCCGCGACGACCAAGGCCTCGTCGATGTCCTTCGGCCGCCAGTCGAAGAGGCCGATGATCGGCGCCTTGCCGCCGAACGCATTGCCGGTCGGCGTGAGCGTCGTCGTGTACGTGAGCGGGAAGTAGAAGGGTGCCATCGGTACCATCAGGTCGCTGCCCGCATCCGATTCGAACTTCGCGCCCGTGGCGTACGACACGCGCGTCGGGGTCGCGCCCGAATAGTCGCAGAAGCCGTAGGCCGTGTCGGGCACGTTGCCGGAGCGCGCGAAGGGATCGGTCGCGCTCTGGATCGTCTCGGCGTTGTTCGAGTCGGCGGCGAGGTTGGTCAACACGAAGGGGGTCGCGCCGTTGGCCTTCCCCTCGCCGATCGCGGTGCCCTGGTTGATCGTCACGGCGACGGGCACGGTCCCCGCGGCGACGGTCGTCACGAGGACCGGACCAGTGCCAGGGCCACCGCCATCGGTCGACGGACCGTCCGAGGTCGAGTCGGAGCCCGAGTCTGCCGGGCTTCCCGAGTCGGTGTGGCTCCCCCCGTCCATGGGGTTGCTCGTGGCATCGCTCGCCCCGGTGTCCGTGTTTCCGGAGGCGGCGTCGCCGGATTGCGTGGAGCCGTCCGCCGCGTCCATGTCCGCGGCCGCTGCATCCGGCCCGGTCGCACCGGCGGGAGGCGCGTTGCCGTCGTCACTGCATCCCACCGCGACGACTGCGGGGACCAAGAGCGAAGCACCAAGGAGGATTCCGGCGAAGGTTCGATTCTGCATGGGCCGCCGCGTATACCCATGTGCGACGACTGCCTGAGCAACGATTCTGCGAAGACTGCGTCGCAAAGCGGAACGCTTACAATGGCATCGTGGCCTCGATTGCCCCGCCTCCAGCCCTCGCCGCCGGGGCGGGTGCAGCGTGGCGCGAGTTCGCGCGCGACTTCTTCACGAGCCTGGACGCAGAGCCGACACCTCTGCAGCGCCTGAGAACCGCCGCACGGCTCAAGCTCGCGATCCTGATCCCGGCCCTCTACGCGCCGACTGCGTACTGGGTCGCGCACGCGGCGGCCGTGTTCCCGCAGAAGGCGAGCGCGCGCTCGCCCTCGATCGTCTGGTACGCGTTCGCGATCGTCTTCCTCGTCGCCAACGTCGCGATCGTCGGCTCGAAGCGCGCTCCGGAGAACGCGCGCGCCGCGCGCCTGCTCACGCAGGTGTCGATCGCTTCGGAGGCGGCCGGCGCAGCCGCGCTCGACCAAGCCATCGGCACGGCGACGAGCTACCTGCCCATCCTCTTCGTGCTGATGATCGCAGCCTACCGGGTGTTCTTCGACTACGCGCTGGCCCTCTGGGCGACGCTGGTGCCGTTCTGCGCGTTCACGACTCTAGCTGCGCTCGAGATCTTCGGGGTGCTCGACCCCAACCCGTACTTCGCAGGCCTGCATCACCCGCTCTCCACGTCCACGCCCGCCACGCTGGTCGTGATCGAGACCGTGGACGCCACGCTCCTCATCACCTTCTTCACGGTCAACTACGGAGTCAACCAGGCCGTGAAGCTCCACCGGTACATCACCGAGTCCGTCCTCCGGCGATACTTGCCCGAACGTCTCGTGGAGCGCGCCGCGCGCGGTGAGCTTCGCCTCGACGCACCTCCCGAGCGACGGATCGTGACCGTCATGTACACCGACCTCGTAGGCTTCACGGCGCTCTCGGAAGAGCTCGGACCCCTGGCCGTCGGAGCGATCATCGACAGGTACCTCTCTCGCGTCGCCGAGCTCGCGCACGAGCACGGAGCGACCGTGGACAAGTTCATCGGCGACTGCGTCATGATCGTCTTCGGTGCGCCGGACGCCCTCGAGCCGGCGGAGCAGGCTCGGCGCTCCGTGGAGCTGGCCCTGGCCATCCAGGCCGGCATCCGATCCATCGACGCGGCCGTGCCGCTGTCGGCACGCACCGGCATCAACACCGGAGAGGCGGTCGTCGGCAACTTCGGCTGCGAGTGGCGGTCGGACTACACGGTCATCGGTCCCGCGGTGAACGTCGCCGCCCGCCTGGAGGCCGCTGGCCAGGCAGGGCGCATCCTCCTCGGCGAGGAGACGGCGAAGCTCCTGGGCGACGCCTACGAGCTGACGCCGGTGGGGGAGCTCAAGCTCAAGAACGTGTCGCGCCCCGTGCGCGCCTTCCTCGTTCGGGACGACGCGGCGAAAAACTGAGCCCCGCGCGAGCGTGCTATCACGAGAGACAACTGCAGGACGCACGGGCCTGCGACGCCTCTCCGCTCACGCCGTCGGACTCCAGGGCCGACCACACCAGACCGGGACTCGGAGGAGAAGACCATGTGTTCGATGCCCATCTCCGCGCCGGAGGCGCGCGAGGCGACGCCGCTCGTCGTCGCTTTCGTCGACCTTTCCAGCTTCGCGGCGGACGCACGCCGCGTGTGCGACGAGGCACGCCTCGCCGGCCTCGTGGACGCTTACTACGAGCGCCTCGCCACGGCAGTGCAGGGCGCCGGAGGGCGCGTCGTGAAGTACATGGGGGACGGCGCGCTGCTCGCCTTCCCCACCGAGCGCGCCGACGAGGTGCTGCTCGCGCTGCTGGCAGCCAAGCGGGACATCGATGCGTGGCTCGCGGGCGAGCGCTGGGACTCGCGACTCGTCGTGAAGGTGCACACGGGCACCGTCATCGCCGGTCTCTTCGGCGCACGCGGCGACAAGCGCTTCGACGTCATCGGCGACGCCGTCAACGTCGCGGCGCGCCTGCAGACGCGCTCCTTCGCCATGTCCGCCGAGACCTTCCGTCTGCTCTCTCCCGAGGCGCGCAAGTCGTTCAAGAAGCACACGCCGCCGATCACGTACATCCCGCTCGACGCAGCACACCCGTCGAACCTCGCGAAGTGGTAGGGCGAGTGGATGAGCAGGAGGAGGGCTGGCCTTGGGCCACCCTCCCTGCCCGCCGGGAGCCCATCCGCTCTGAATTGCGAAAGGTCGCGGTTGCAGGGGCAAAGTCGCCCGCTAGCCTCCGACGTAAAGGTGAGGTCCATGGATGCCATTCCAGGGACGATGCTCGACTGCATGAGGGGACTGCCCCTCCCCGCCCTCGTGCTCGACGAAGGCGCGAACGTGGTGTTCGAGAATCCGGCGTATCGAGCGAGGTTCGGCGCAGGGCAAGCCGAGCAAGAGCCCGGGGTCGCCTTGCTGGGTGGACGAGAGTCGGCCATCCGCGCGGCGATGCGGGGAGTGTCACGCAGGGTTCCCCTGGGGACGATCGCTGGTGCCCCTCTCGACGCGCACTACTTCCCGCTCGGCGCGGCGTCGGGAAAGCCGACGCACGTCGGGGTTCTCCTCGTGGAGGTCCGCGAGCGCGCGGCGAGCATCCCGCCGCGGGAGCCTGCTTCGAGCGCCGGTGTGCGGGCTCCGCGCGACGAGGTCGAGCAGGCCCTGCGCTTCGTCCTGGATGGGATGCCGCAGCTGGTCTGGTCGACCCGGCCCGACGGCTATCACGATTTCTACAACCGCCGCTGGTACGAGTTCACCGGAGCGGATCCCAACGTGACCCGGGGCGGCGGCTGGAACGACCCGCTCCACCCCGACGACCAGCAGCGCGCGTGGGATCGCTGGAAGCGCTCGCTCGAGACCGGCGAGGACTACGAGATCGAGTATCGCTTCCGCCGCGCGGACGGCGAGTACCGATGGTTCCTCGGCCGCGCGCTGCCCATGCGCGACGAGACGGGCCGCATCGTCCGCTGGTTCGGCACGTGCACGGACATCGACGACCAGAAGCGGCTCGAGCAGCAGCGCGCCGAGGTCCTCGCGCAAGCGGAGGCCACGAGCCGGATGAAGGACGAGTTCCTCGCGATCGTCTCGCACGAGCTCCGCACTCCGCTCACCGCCATCCTCGGCTGGGCGCGACTGCAGCGGGGCCGGCCGGATCTCTTGCCCAAGGCGATGGCGGTCATCGAGCGCAACGCGGAGGCGCAGGCGAAGCTCATCGAGGAGATCCTCGAGACGTCACGAATCGTGACCGGCAAGGTGCGGCTCTCGCGGCGCCTCGCAGACCTCAATGACGTCGTCCAGGCAGCCGTCGACACGATCCGGCCCGCCGCCGATTCCAAGACTCTCCATCTGGAGGTCACCCTGGGCGCGAGCCCCGTACCCATCGACTGCGATCCGGACCGCTTGCAGCAGATCGTGCTGAACCTCCTCGTCAATGCCGTGAAGTTCACGCCGGACGGCGGACTGGTGCAGGTTCGAATCGAGCTGGCAGGGCAGCGAGCGCGCGTCATCGTGTGCGACACGGGTCGAGGCATCTCCCCCGGCTTCCTCCCACACGTCTTCGACCCGTTCCGTCAGGCGGAGTGCTCGACGACGCGCCAGCACGGCGGGCTCGGTCTCGGGCTCGCGATCGCGAAGCAGCTGGTCGAGCTCCACGGTGGGACGCTGACCGCTGCGAGCAAGGGCCTCGGCGAGGGCGCGACCTTCGTCGTGACCCTGCCGCTCGCGGCGGCATCGGCGCGCGCGCGCCCGGGGAA
>DATJYG010000801.1:0-6275 GCA_035499695.1 Polyangiaceae bacterium | reverse complement strand
GCGACAGCGCCGCGGCGTCGCCGCTTGCGGGGAACAGCGCCGAGAGGTCACTCGTGACACGCAGCTTCGCGTAGGTCAGCCAGGCGCAGAGCACCGTCGCGACGACGACCGCGACCCGCAATGCGTTGGTTCTCACTGCGGCTCGCTCGCCGGGGGCTGCTTCTCGATCTGGACGCGCACGCGGGTGACGCGGCGGCGGCTGACGCCCGTGACCGTCGCGGTCGCGCCGCGCGCGAGCTCCACCTTGTCGCCGGCGCGCGGGAGGCGGCCCAGCACCTCGACCACGCGCGCGCCGACTGGTTCGCCGAGCTCCGCGTCGGCCACGGGCACGCCGATGGCCCGCAGCTCCTCCATCGCGGCGCGTCCGTCGACCTCCCACGTGTCCTCCGCGCCCGGCACGCGAAGCACCTTTTGCGGCTCCTCGTCGAACTCGTCGCGGATCTCGCCCACGATCTCCTCGAGGAGGTCCTCCATCGTGACGATGCCGCTCGTCCCGCCGTACTCGTCCACCACGACGGCGAAGGGGATCTGCTTGCGCTGCATCTCGCGCATCACGTCGACGCCACTCTGCACCTCGGGAACGAAGAGCACGTCGCGCCGCAGGGCGCTCAGGTCGGGCAGCGTGTCGGCGTTCGGGTGCAGGAGAAAGTCCTTCGCGTAGAGATACCCCGCGATGTCGTCCAGCGACTTCCCGTTGGTCAGCAGGATGCGCGAGTACTGATGCGTGCGCACGAAGCCGTGCGCGTCCGCGCCGGTGGTCTGGATGGGCAGCGACACGACGTCCACGCGCGGCACCATCGAGTGGCGCGCCGCGCGCTGCGAGAAGCGCATGACCCGCTCGAAGAGCTCCCCCAGCGCCCGCCCGCGCGGGGAGCGCGCCGCGCTCGCCGCGAGGATCGCGAGGATCTCGTCCTCGCTGAAGCGACCTTCGACGCTGGCGACGTCCGGCGACATGCCGACCATGCGCAGGATGAGCCGCGAGGAGCGCTCGAGCATCCACAGGAGCGGGAGGAACGTGAGGTACACGATGCGCAGCGGGAGCGCCGCCGCGAGCGCCGTGCTCTCGCTCCGCTGGATGGCCACGAGCTTGGGGACGAGCTCGCCCAGCAGCACGTGCGCGAACGTGAGGATCCCGAACGCCAGCACCGTGACCACGACGTGCACGACCTGCGGCGCGAACGCCCCGACGACGCGAGGCGCCCAGTCGTCGAGGAGCTGCGAGAGCGCCGGCTCGCCGATCCAGCCGAGCCCGAGGCTGGCCAGGGTGATGCCGAACTGGGTGACCGAGAGATACCGGTCCAGGCGGCCCACGACGGCCGCGGCGGCGCGCGCCTGCTTGTCTCCCTTGCGGGCCCGCGAGTGCAGCGTCGTCGCCCGGACCTTGACGAGCGCGAACTCGGCCGCGACGAAGAACCCGTTCAGGGCGATGCACAGCGCGGCGACCAGCAGGCCCAGCACGGGAGCCCAGTGTTATCACGACGCGCCTGAGGATCCGCCGAACGGCCTAAGATGGCCCTTCCCCCCATGTCGGACCGGGAGATCCTCGTCCTGCTGCTCGCGCTCGGCGCGATGCTGGGGCTCGCGCGCGGGCTGGGGGCGCTCGCCCGTTCGCGGGGGATGCCTGCCATCGCGGGGGAGGTCGCGGCGGGGGTGCTCCTCGGGCCGACGGTGCTGGGGCGAGCCGCGCCGGGCTTGCACGCGTGGCTCTTCGGGGCGGCGGCGGACGCCGGGCTCGACGCGATCACGACGGTCGCGGTCGTGCTGTTGCTCGTCGCGGCGGGGCTGCACGTGGACCTGCGGGTGCTCCGCCGGCGCGGGCGCATCGCGCTGCCGACGGCCGCGCTCGGCATCGTGCTGCCCGCCCTCTGCGGCCTGGCGCTCGGGTTCCTCCTGCCGGAGGCGAACCTCGTCGACCCATCGCGGCGCCCGCTCGTCTCGGCGCTGCTGGCCGTGGCGCTCGCGGTGTCGGCGCTGCCGGTCGTGGCGAAGACGATGCTCGAGGCGGGGCTCTTCAAGTCGGACGTGGGGCTGCTCGTCACGGCCGCCGCGAGCATCGACGAGCTGGTCGGCTGGCCGTGGCTCGCGCTGCTGCTGGGCCCCGTGCGCGGCGCGGTCGTCTTCGGGAGCTTCGCGGCGGGCCTCGCCGCGCGGGCGGCGCGCGTGTCGCCGCGGGCGCAAGCTGGCGTGGACTCCATCGTCTCGGGCTTCTTCGCGCCGCTCTTCTTCGCGTCGGTGGGCCTGCGGGCGGACTTTGCTTCGGCCTTCGCCCCGGTGCTCTGCCTGGTGGTGCTGCTGCTGGCGAGCGTACCGAAGGTCCTCGGCTGCGCCGTCGGCGCGCGCATGGCGGGACTGCGCTGGCGCGAGGCGACCGCCGTCGGTACGACGATGAACGCGCGCGGCGCCATGGGCTTCATCGTGGCGGCGCTCGCGCTCGACGCGGGGCTGGTGCGCGCGTCGATCTTCGAGGCGCTGGTGCTCATGTCCCTCGCCACGTCGCTCGCGAGCGGCCCGGCCCTGCGCTGGCTCCTCTACGCCTCGCAGCCGGAAGAGGACGTGGTGACGCTGCTGCGCCGCGGCGCCTTCGTGAGCGAGTTGCACGCGACGACGCCGGGCGACGCCATCGCGGAGCTCGTTCGCGCGCTCGGCTCCCTCATCAAGGGAATGAAGCGTGACGCCCGCGACGCCGTGCTCGAGCGCGAGCTCGTGGCACCGACCGGCCTGGGTGACGAGGTGGCCATCCCGCACGCCGCAATCGAAGGCCTCGATCGCCCCCAGCTCGCCCTCGGTCTCGCCCCCCGCGGCATCGACTTCGGCGCTCTCGACGGCCGCCCCTCGCGCATCGTCTTCCTCCTCCTGATGCCGGCGAAGGCGTACGATGCCGAGGTCCGCATCCTCGCCTCGATCGCCCGCGCGACCTACGACGCCCGCGCCCGAGAGGAGCTCGGCAAGGCCACGACGGTCGACGAGGCTGCCCGTGTTCTCGCCCGAAGCGCGAAGAGGACGCGCGAGTCGATGCGACCGACGAGCACCGTGCGCCTCTAGATCCGTCGAAGGCTGCTACCTCGCTGCAGCTCGGGAGCGTCGTGACCAGAACCGGTGAACGATCGCGCCCACACAGAGCAACCCGGCGCCGGCGACGGCCTGCACAGGCTGCGCGCGAAGGGTACTCGCGATGAACCACGCGCTCGTGACGACGAAGGCGAGCGGGACGAACGGGTAACCGGGCACGCGGTAGCCGACGGGCGGGCCGCCCTCCCTGCGGCGCATCACGAAGACGGCGGCGCCCGTCAGGCCGAAGAAGATCCAGTCGACGAAGAGGACGTAGCCGATGATGCGCTCGAAGGTGCCCCACGCGACCACCAGCACCATGGCCCACGCCGTCTGCAGCACGATGGCGCGCACCGGCGTGCGCCACACCGGGTGCAGGTCGGCCACACCGCGGAAGAAGAGACCGCGCTCGGCCATGGCCCAGTAGACGCGAGGCGTCGTGAGCGTGAAGATGCCCGCGGTGCCTATCGCGCTCGCCGCGACCGCCGCCGCGACGGCCGCACCGCCCACATGCCCGACGGCGGCCTGCACGGCGTCGCTCGCGACGTGCGGCGACGTCGTGAGCACCGACGGCGGAAGCAGCCGGATGTAAGCGACGTTCGCGAGGAGATAGGCCGCCGTGATGATGGCGGTGCCGAGGATCATCGCGAGTGGCACGTTGCGCTCGGGGCGCTGGGCCTCACCCGCCGCGAAGGATGCGTGCTGCCAGCCGCCGTAGGACCAGAGGACGCCGATCATGGCGGCGCCCATGCCGGCGGCAGCGCCAGCGCCGGAGGCGGTGACAGCGTGGGGGTCGGCAGCAACGACCGTGTGAGGCTCAGCGGCTGCGCCCGCGCCCGCGAGGAGGCCGAGCACCACGATGCCCAACAGTGCGGCGAGCTTGAGGATCGTCAGCGCGCCGCCCACGTTCGCCGCCGCACGCACGCCCACGATGTTGACGACCGCGAGCACGGCGAGCGCCCCCATGGCCACGACGCGCGTGGCCACCGCGCCCATCGGCACGAAGAACCCCACGTACTCGGCGAACACGATGGCCAGCGCCGCGATGGCCCCCGTGGCGACCACGAGGAAGTAGGCCCACCCGTGGAGGAACCCGACGAGCGAGCCGTACGCCTCGCTGAGCCACACGTACTGTCCGCCCGCACGCGGCATCGCCGCGCCAAGCTCGGCGAACGTGAGGGCCCCCGCGAGCGTGAGCAGCCCGCCGAGCCCCCACGCCGCGAGGTCCCACCCGGTCGACGGCAGCGCTGCCGCCACCTGCGACGGCGACCGGAAGATGCCCGACCCGATCGCGCCCCCCGCCCCGATGAGCACGAGGTCCGCGAGCGTCAGGCGCTTCGAGAACCCGCTCACGCGGGGAGCATACGATCGCTCACTGCAATTCGATCGAGTCGGCGCGCTCCACGAGCTTCTGAGCTGCGAGGACGCGCTGCTGAGGCGTCAGCACCGGCAGAGCCGCCTCGACGAGCCCGAGCATGTGGCCGGTCATCTTGGCGACCTGGGCCTGCACGTCGCGCGGCGGCGCCACCTCGTTCATCACGAAGCGGTCTTGCGCGAAGGCCGCCATCACGTCCTGCCCCTGGTGTTTCGCCTGCGACCAGTCGTGCCCGCCGCCCGCGGCGCCCGCCGCGTGCATGTGGTCCATGATGGCGCTCTTGATCTGCGCCTTCTGGTCGTCGGACAGCTGCAGGTCAGCCGCCCACTGCTTCATGGAGGCATGCCTGTCGTGCTTCTCCCCCTTGTGCTCGCCGATGTGCGCCTTGACGGCGTCGACGAACTCCGTGCGCTGCTGCGGATCGAGGATCGCGTGCAGCTGCTCGAACGCCGCGCGGTCGCCCGGCTGCGCCTTCTGCATCGCTGCCGTCAGCGCGTCGATCTTCGGCTGCAGCGCCGTGCGGTCGATCTGCCCGGCCTGCACCTGCGTCGCCAGCACCGTCATCAGGTCCTTGCGCGCCGCGCGCGCGTCCGCATGACGCGCCTCGGCGTCGGTCGCGAGCTGCTCGATCTGCGTGCGCTGCGCCGCCGTGAGCGGCACGTCGCCGAGCGCCTCGCCGAAGAGCTTCACCGGCCCGTGCGCGTTGACCGCGACGGGCGCCTTGGTCGTCGCCGTGTCCGCCGTCTGCGGCGGTTCGGACGTGACGGAGCCCCCGCATCCGAGGGCGGGCACGGCAAGGGCGAGGGACAAAGCGAGAAGCGAGCGCTTGAACATGGGAGCGACCTCCAGTGCGATCATGACGCACGGGCCGCCCGTTTCCCTCCCCCGGGGGGGTAAAGCTCTGTAAACGCGATTTGGCGGCCTAGAAGATGAATACTCCGCAGGCGATCACCGTCGACCAGAGACCACGCGGGTGCCCCTCGGCGCTCTGCACGATGTTGCGCGTCTTGAGGATCGTCTTCTCGAAGCGGAACTCCTGATCGCGCTCGCTCCAGGCCTTCTCGGCGTCGAACTCGATGCCGAGCGTCGTGGCGAGCATCGTCGCCGCGAGGTCCTCCGCGTAGTCGCCCGCCTTCTTCGCCGTCTCGCCGTAGCTGTGGTGCTCGGAGAGGTAGCCGTACTTGTCCTTGTCCGCGGGACGGGCGAGGCCGATCGACGCCGCGATGAGGCGGTTCGGCTCGTTCGTGTCCTGCCGGGCCATCACGCAGTGGACGATCTGGCCCGGCATGATGAGCTTCTCGCCTTCCTTGCGGCTCATCTCCTTGCACTGCGGCGGGAAGATGGAGCTCACCGTCACGAGGTTCGCCTTCTCGATGCCGGCGTCGCGCAGCGCGAGCTCGAACGAGGAGAGGCGATCCTTGTGAACCCCGACGCCGTTGGTGAAGAAGATGGCCTTGGGGACGAACAGCTCGTGCATCACGGGGTAACCGCTGTCACCGAGGACGATTCTGTTCTTGTCCTTGCTCTTCTTGGACATCCTTGATTGGCGCGAGATTACTCGAAGCGCTCTCGTCTTGTGTGAAAACTGCTTTAGCCGGTGGTCTTGGCGGCAGCCTTCTTCGCCGGGGCCTTCTTGGCCTTGGCGGCAGCGGGGGCCTTGGCCGCTCCTCGCGGCTTGGCAGCAGCGGCCGTCGCGACGCCGTGACGCTTCGCGGTCGAGCGGTACGTGTCGTAGAGGCGCGGCACGGGCCAGGCCGAGAGGCGCTCCTTGTAGCCGGCGTCCTTCGTGCGCTTCTCGAGCTCGAGGATCGCGTCGACGAGCTTCGCGCGCGTGCCGAACTTCTCCTTCACT
>DATJYG010000800.1:0-7229 GCA_035499695.1 Polyangiaceae bacterium | reverse complement strand
TGAAGGCGCAGTCGTTCGAGGTGGCGGCGACGCTGACGCGGGCGCCCGCGATGGTCGCCCACTTGCGCGCCTCGCTCTCGCCCTTTGCGCTCCACGCGCCCGTCACGACGTAGTCGGCCGAGCCTCCCGGGGGCAGGAAGCTCATCGGAACGAGCGCGAACTGCATCGACGCGCCGCCCTGGAGCAGCAGGATCTCGTGCGACGCGGGGACGGCGAGCAGCTCGCGCAGGAGCGAGAGGGCCTCGTCGTGCACCGCCTCGTACTCCTTGCCCCGGTGCGAGTGCTCCATGACGCTCATGCCGCTGCCGGCGAAGTCGAGCAGCTCGTCGCGTGCGCGCTCGAGCGCGGGCAAGGGAAGCGTCGCCGGGCCGGCGTTGAAGTTCATCGTGCGCGCCATGCGGCGGAATGTACCATCCGTCGCCATGCTGCCCATCGAGATCCCCCCCGGGACCACGGCAACTGTGCTGGTCACGGTGATCGTCCCCCAGCTGCACGCCAAGATGGTGCCCGCGGACGCGCCGGCCGACCCGTTCGCCGTGGCGGTCCGCATCGAGGACGAGGGGAGCTGGACGGTGCGCGTGCACGGGCAGCGCATGACCGTGAGCGAGGGGGAGGAGCCCGGCGTGAAGCCCACGCTGTGGATGTGGACGACGGCGCGCGCGGTCGAGCGGTTCCTCGAGGACGCCACCGGCGAGAAGCGGATGCTGCCGAAGTTCGGCGCCGTCGGAGGCGTCGCGACGATGAGCGATCCGCGGGTCCTCAAGCGCGTGGCGATGGCGAGCGGACGGATCGAGCTCGCCCTCGTGGACGAGCAGGGAGAGCGCCACGGCATCGTCTTCGGCTTCGGGGCGGCCGCGAAGAAGGAGATCGACCCCGAGGACGCCGACACGGTGATCGAAACGGACCTCGTGACCGCCGAGCGCGTGCTGCGCGGCGACATGGGGCCGGAGGAAGCGCTGGCCGACGGCAACGTCCGCGTGAAGGGGAACCGCTTCCTCGCGATGCAGCTGGCGCTCGCGGTGGCGCCGTTCTATCCGGCGAAATGAATGAACAGGAAGACGGGAAGACGGGAAGAGCGAGTGTTCTCAAACCAAACTTCCCGCCTTCCCGTCTTCCTGTTTCTCCTCTTCTCGTGCCGCGGCCACGCGTCGCCCGAGGACTGCAAGGAGATGGAGGACCACTACCTGGACCTGGCGGTGAAGGAGACGCCCGGGGCGGCGGCCATGTCGTCGGCCCAGGTGGCGGCGGTGCGCGAGGTGGAGCGGGGGCTCAAGCGGGCAGAGCCGAGCTTCCGCGCGGTGGACGACCACTGCGACGCGGTGACCCGGACCGAGGTTTCCTGCGCCACGGGAGCCAAGAGCACCAAGGAATGGGAGGCCTGCGTGCATCCTGCCGACGCACGGTGATATCGTCGGGGGCCCCATGAGAGCCCTGGCTGCACTCCCCTTCGCCCTTCTCCTCGCAGCCGCCGCGTGCGGCGGTGCCAAGAAGGACGCGGACAATCCCGAGAACGCGTCGGACGACACGAGCGCCTCCGGCGACGACGGCGGCGGCGCGTCGGCGTCGGCCGACCAGCTTCCCGCGAAGAACGACTCGACGCCCAGCGGGGGTGGCGGCGGCGGTGGCGGAGGAGGCGACGACTCGGGCAACAAGAAGTCCAACCCGTGCGGCGGGTTCGAGGTGCCCGATCTCGCCAGCGTCCTCTCGCAGGTCGCGTGCGAGGTCCCGAACCCGAAGACCGACGCGCAGAACGACGTGAAGGACAAGCTCGAGATCAAGGTGATCCCCGACTCGCCGCGCATCGCGGGCGGGTCGACGGCGAACATCACCGTGACCTACAAGAACAAGAGCCCGAAGGACCTGGCGCTCGACTTCGTGGTGGACCCCGAGCCGCGCTTCGACTTCGAGGTCTACACGCTCAAGGGCACGCGCGTGGACAAGCCCAAGGGCTCCGAGCCTTCGCTGCCTCCGGAGGTGCAGAACGCCCCCGTGCCGGAGCAGAAGGTGGCCCGCGTGACGCTCGCGACCCAGGGCACCGCGACCCTGAAGCTCCAGTGGAGCGCGGTGAAGTACAAGTGGGCCGGCAAGGATCGCGCGAAGGGCGCCATCCCGGGCCACGGCTATCCGAAGGAGGCGGCCGGTCCGCTGCCGAAGGGCCAGTACATCCTGCGCGTCATCACGCCGCTCACCGGCGTGTTCGAGGGCGTGGACCACGAGGTCTCGCAGCCGCGCGTGCAGATCATGGTCGCGCCGATGCCGTGAGCGCCGCCATGCGAGCCCTCTTCTTCGGCTCGCCGGCGTTCGCCGTTCCGTCGCTCGATGCGCTGACCGAGATCGCGCAGGTAGTCGGTGTCGTGTGCCAGCCGGACAAGCCGGCCGGCCGCGGGCTGACGCTCACGCCGCCGGCGGTGAAGGTGCGCGCCGTCGAGCGAGGGCTGCCCGTCGTGCAGCCGACGAAGCTCCGCACGGGGGAGTTCGGCGCGTGGGTGCGCGAGCAGAACGCCGACGTGGCGCTCGTCGTCGCCTACGGGCGCATCCTGCCGAAGGACGTGCTCGAGGGACCGCGCCTCGGGTGCGTCAACGTGCACGCGTCGCTCCTGCCGAGGTACCGCGGGGCCGCGCCGATCACGTGGGCCGTCGTCGAGGGCGAGACCGAGACGGGCGTCACGCTGATGAAGCTCGACGAGGGAATGGATACGGGCCCCACGTTCGCGCGCGTGACGACGCCCATCGGTCCGGAGGAGACCGCGGGTGAGCTTGGGGAGCGGCTCGCGCGCATGGGAGCCGACGCCGTGCGTGAATGGCTGCCCCGATACGTCGCGGGCGGCGTGACCATCGAGCCGCAGGATCACGCGCACGCCACCATGGCGCCCGTGCTCGACAAGGCGCACGGCCGCATCGACTGGGGGAAGAGCGCGCGGCGAGTGCACGACCACGTGCGCGGCATGAGCCCGTGGCCGGGCGCCTACACGACGGCGCGCGGCAAGACCGTCAAGGTGCACGCGACCCGCGTGGTCGAGGGAACGCGCGCCGCGGCGGCGGCCGGCACGGTGATCCTCGCCGACAAGTCGCGCGTGCTCGTGGCGTGCGGAGAGGGCACCTTGGAGCTCGCGTCGGTGCAACCCGAGGGCAAGCGCGCCATGAAGGGCAGCGAGTGGGCGATGGGCCGCGGCGTCGCCGAGGGCGACGTGCTCGGCTCAGGGTGAGTACACGAGCTGCAGGCAGGTGCCGCCGGTGGTCTGGTAGAAGTCGCTCATGCACGGCGTGATGCCTGCGGGGAAGCCGCCGACGCGGAGGCTCACCGTCTTGCCCGACGCCGGAGACGCGCCGCCGAACGGCTTGTTGCCCGGGTTGTTGTTGGAGAAGCCGAGCAGATACCACTGCTGCGACGTGTCCACCGCGAAGGACGTGCCCGTGAGATCGACCGACGCCGTCGCGGACCCCGGATTCTGATCGACACACGACCGCGCCGACGCGTAGGGCATCGTCGTGTAGTCGGTGTTGACCGTCCCGTTGCCGCTCGTCTCGTGCGTATCGCCGCTCGACGTCGCGCCCGCGTAGTCGCTCGTGTCGACGACCAGGGTGGTGGGATCGATGCGCAGCATGCTCCAGGTCGTCGTCACCGTGTTCGGCCCCTTCGCGTTGCTGGCGCAGCCTCCACCCGGGTAGCTCGAGAAGTTGGAGGTCGAGGTCCCCAGCAGCAGATACGCGTTGCCTCCGGTGCAGCGCGCCGTCCACGGCTTGTTCGGATCGCCGCCGACGTAGAGCATGACGTCCTGACTCCCGGCGTCCGCGCCCGCTTGCGCGCAGGTCGTCGGGTAGCCCGTCGCCGGGGCGTCGCTCCCGCCGCTGTCGCCGCTGTCGCCGCCCCCGGTGGTCCCGTCGGCGCCGTCGGAGCTCGCGTCGACCGGAGGCGGGGCGTCCGCGTGCCCTCCGGCATCGGAGGCGCCAGCGGCGTCGGCGCCAGCGGTGGCGTCACCCCCGGTACCACCCTCGTCCGGCGGAGTGTTCGCGTCGCCCGTCCCGCTGCCGTCGTCACCGGAGGGCGCCGCGTCGGGCGCCACGTCCATCATGCCGAAACGGTCGAGACCACACCCGGCGGCGACGACCGCGAGCGACAACGTCCACGCGCGGGACAGTCCCACCGCTTGATTGTACCCCGCTATCCGTCGTCGCGCAGGCGCCCTTCAGTCGTGGGCTCGCGCATCCGGGCAGATATTCGAACACTGGCCGAAGGTACTTCCAGCATTTGTGGAGCAGTACAGGGTGGGACAATTCGGAGGGAAATCGCGCGCGAGGCAGATGTAGCAATCGCCCGCGGGACACGAGTTGCTTCCTTGCGGCACGGGGCCGGGCAACAGGGGGCACGCTCCGGCGTCGCCGCCATCGCCGGCGTCTCCCGCTGGCGCATCCACGATGCCGGCGTCCTTCGTCGGGATCAGCGCCGTCGGCCCGCACGCGACATGCGCAGAAAGGAGAAGCGCGAGCAGCGGCCGGAGAAAGCGCCAGGGCATGGCCCTGTGAGCATGCCGCTAGCCGGTGATCCTATCCACGACGAGCCCCCAGAAGACGCTCTCTTCCTTGCGGAACGACCAACCGACGTGAGCGCCACACCCGGCGCACGCGGCCATGCGCCAGGCGAAGCCGCGGAACCAGCTCCAGAACGTCGACTCCTCCCCTGCCCCCACGCACCCGGGCGCTTCCGCGAAGCAGCGAATCGTGTACTCGAACCCCGCGGGGTTCACGAAGGTGTGCACGTGCTTGCCTTCCACCTCGATGCGCGCGCGTGCACGCGTGATCGCCTGCCCGCATCCGGAGCAGCGGATCCACGTCTCCTCCTGGAGCTCGGACTCGCGTCGCTCTTCGCGCTCGGCCTGCGTCTCCTTGCCCACGGTCCACTCATGCCACACCCCGGGACGCCTCGTCGCGACCGCAAGGCGCGCGATCTCGTCCCCGAAGCGCGCGTTCGTGTTCGCAAGGCGCTCGAGGTCGTCCGCAAGGCGCCCGATGACATGCGCAAGGCGGGCGAACGCGTTCTCTGGCCGCCCAGTCGACCCCGCAAGCCGCCCGATGGTGTCCCCGGAGCGCTTCGAGGCGGCGTTCGACCGCCTTGCGATGCTCCTCGGCCGCCTTGGGGGCCGCCTCGACCGCCTTGCGGCCCGCTTCGACCGCCTTGCGGGCCCCTTCGCCCGCCTTGCGGCTCGCTTCGACCGCCTTGGGGGCCGCTTCCACCGCCTTGCGGCCCACTTCGACCGCCTTGGGGCCCACTTCGACCGCCTTGGGGGCCGACTCGGGCGGCCTGGGGTCCCCGGAAACCGTTTGCTCCGCCGTCCGTATGCCGGGGGGCGAGGGGAAAAGCGCCATGCTCACCGAGGTGGAAGGACAGGTGCTCGACTGGCTGGCCCGTGGGTACACCCACGAGCAAGCCGCGAGGATGCTGCAGATGACACCCGACCGAGTGCAGGCGTGCGAGCGGGGCATCTACGAGAAGCTTCGCGTGCAGTCTCGCGGGGATGCGGTACGCGAGGCGATGCGCTGGGGCTGGCTCGTCGCCTGACGCCCCTCAGCCGAACATGCCGAGGCAGCGACCGCTGCCGGCGCCCAGCGCACACCATGCCACCGCGGCCACCGTGCCGAGCATGCCGATCATGAGGACCACGAGCGTCATGCCGAAGAGCCGGCGGAGCTGCTGCACGGCCTCCATAAGGTACTGAACGTCGCGCCCCCGCGTCCGCATCATCGCCGACAGCGACCGGCCCGCCGACAGCAGCCACGACGCCATGAGCAGCAGGATCACGGCGTAGATGCCGGCGAAGATCCCGTTGGGCACGAAGCTCTCGTAGATCGCGCCGAGGGCGAACACGGCCGACAGGCCCCCGAGGATCATCGTGCACGCGCCGAGGAAGCTCATCGACGTCGCGAGCGCGCGGAAGCTCTCCTTCTGCTCGTCGGTGAACTCGAAGGAGGGCGGCTCGGATCCGGCCATGGCGCGCCGGGAAACGTAACGCGGGGCAGACCGAATCGCGAAACCCGTTCGTACCAGGGGCTGTAAGGGGCGCGACCGACGGTGCGTTGGGAGCTCAGGAGGAAGGAAGGCCCCCCATGAAGCTCGGATTGATCCTCGCCACGGCCGCGACCACCGCTGCCGTCGCCCTCGCTTCGCCCGCGCGCGAGGCCCACGCGTTCTGCGGCTTCTACGTCAGCGGCGCCGACGCGACCCTGACCAACGACGCGACGCTCGTCGTCATGATGCGCGACGGCGAGCGGACGGTGCTGTCGATGCGCAACACGTACGCGGGCCCGCCCGAGGACTTCGCGATGGTCGTGCCAGTGCCCGTGGTCCTCCGCGAGTCGAACGTGAAGGTGATCCCGAGGGACATCTTCGACAAGGTCGACCGCCTCACGGCCCCGCGTCTCGTCGAGTACTGGGAGCAGGACCCGTGCATGCAGCGGGTCTACCCGGAGGAAGCGATGGCCGCCGTGCCCATGGCGGCGCCGGCCGGCGCCGCCGCCGAGGACGAGTCGGCCGAGAAGCACCACGTGAAGATCGAGGCCCGCTTCGCCGTCGGCGAGTACGACGTGGTGGTCCTCAGCGCCAGTGATTCCGCGGGGCTGGACGCCTGGCTCCACGAGAATCGGTACAAGATCCCCGGCGGCGCGGAACCCTACCTTCGCCCGTATGTCCAGATGGGCATGAAGTTCTTCGTCGCGAAGGTGAACGTGACGAAGGTGAAGTTCGAGCGGATCGGCCGCGGCCCCGAGCGCGCGGTGCTGTCCCCGCTGCGGTTCCACTACGACACGGACGACTTCTTCCTGCCGGTGCGGCTGGGGCTCATCAACTCGGGCGGCAAGCAGGACCTGGTGACGATCATCCTGTCGCGCAGCGGGCGCTACGAGGTGTCCAACTACGACAACGTCGCGATGCCGACGAACCTCGACGTGACCGACGGGGTGCGGCGGCAGTTCGGGGCGTTCTACGCGTCGCTCTACGACAAGGTGGTCGGCGACGATCCGCGCGCCGTCGTGACCGAGTACGCGTGGGAAGCGACGAGCTGCGATCCGTGCCCGACACCGCCGCTCGATGAGCAGGAGCTCGCCACGCTCGGCGCCGACGTGATGCCCGACGACGACGGGCAAGGCGCCGGCTTCGTCATCACGCGCCTGCACGCGCGCTACGGGTCGGACACGCTCGGCGACGATCTGCACTTCCGCCCGGCGCGACCCATTGC
>DATJYG010000799.1:0-3205 GCA_035499695.1 Polyangiaceae bacterium | reverse complement strand
CTGCACGCGCAGCGGGACGAGCAGCTGCGAACGGATCGCGTCGTTGAGCGGCGACTTCCACTTCGCCGTGTCGATGATCTCGCGCACCTTCGCCGCGGGCGGGCCCTCGGGATCGCTGCCGTCGGGCCACTTCTGGAGAGCGTCGCGCTTGCTGGGATCGTCGACGCTCATGCGATCGCCCGGGACGTCGACCAGGAAGACGTCGCGCACGGAGCCCGGCGTCTGCCCCGCCGGCAGCGGCGACGGGCACGTCGCGGCGTTCCTCACCTCGACGCTGCGCTTGTCGCCCGAGGGCTTCGACGGCTGGATGTCGATGCAGTCGAGGCTGTCGCCGTACCTCTTCGTCGTCGCCACGTACCTGCGCACGTAGTCGCTCGCCGGATCGGTCGTGTCGAGGTCCATGTCGGGATCGCGTCCCCCCTTGAAGGCACGCGGGTCGTCGGTCGGCACCGGCGGGGCGCTCAGGGCGAGAGAGGGAGTCGGATGCATGAGCCACGACGGCCGGCCGGCGTCGGCGCCCGAGCTGCTCGCGGCGCCGCTCGGGGACGGCTCTGCCGTCCTGCTGCACCCGGAGCATCCTTGCGCGCCGACGGCCAGTGCGGGCAGGAGCGCGGTGGCGAGGGTCGAGGCCAGGGTCGAGGCACGGCGCGAGTGCGTCATGGCCTCCCTCGTGTACCCTCGAATCGTGGGATCATGGAAGGTCCTCGTGGTGGACGACGATCCGGACATCCGCCGCATCGCGGCCCTGTCCCTGGAGCGCATCGGTAAGTTCCAGGTCACCGTCGCCGCCTCGGGCGAGGAGGCACTCGAGGCGGTGCGCAAGGACATGCCCGACCTCGTCCTGCTCGACGTGTCCATGCCCGGGACCGACGGCCCGACCACCCTTCAGCTCCTGCGGGCCATTCCCGGGGCCGAGCGGCTGCCCGTCATCTTCTTCACGGCCACGTCCAACGACGCCGAGGTCCAGCGGCTGGTGTCGCTGGGGGCGATCGGCGTCCTGGCCAAGCCGTTCGACGTGGCCGATTTGCCCCGCCGGGTACGCAGCATCGCTGCCGAGTCCGGGTTACACTGAAGCCGCTCCCGACATGCCCGACCCCACCGTCGAGCAGATGCTGGCCGAGGCCAGGGCGCAGTTCGCCGCGAGCCTGCCGGCGAAGGCGGCGGCCCTGCAGGACCACCTCGCGCGCGGCGCGTGGGAAGAGGCCAAGCGCGCCGCTCACAAGCTCCGCGGGTCGGCAGGTACCTACGGGTTCGTCGTCCTGGGCGCGGCGGCGGGCGAGGTGGAGGAGGCCCTGATCGCGGTGGGACTGCAGCCCGACGCGGCCGCCGCCGCTCGCATCGGCGACAAGGCCCGCGAGGCGCGCGCCGAGGCCGAGCGCATCGCAGGGGAGTGCGCTTGAGCCGTCCCAAGCAACCAACGACGGCCCCGGCGCCGCCGATCGAGCAGCAGCACGTGTTCAACGTGGGCGAGGTCGTGGCGGATACCTACGAGATCCGCTCGGTGCTCGGCTCCGGGGGGATGGGCGAGGTGTACGAGGCGAACGACCGCGTGCTCAACCGCCGCGTCGCCCTCAAGGTGGTCCGGCCCTCCATCGCGGCCGACTACCTGCTGCGCGAGGGTCGCGCCCTCGCCGCCATCCATCACCCCGGCGTCGTGACGGTGCACGCGATGGGGATGCACCGCAACGTGCCGTACCTCGTGCTCGAGCGCGTGCGCGGCCTGAGCCTCGATCGCATGATCGACCAGCGCGGCTTGCGCGGGGAGACGTTCGGCCTCGTCGAGGCGGTCGACCTGCTCATCGCGATCGCAGACGCGCTCAGCATCGTGCACAAGGCGGGGCTCTCGCACCGCGACGTCAAGCCGGGCAACGTCATGCTCGCGCCGGGCGGACGCGTCGTGCTCATGGACTTCGGGCTCGTGCTGCCGCATGCCGACCGGGCCGGCCACAAGAGCGTCGCCGGTTCGCTGCAGTACATGGCGCCCGAGGCGCTCACGGGCGATCTCGCCGAGGGCGCCGCGCAGCTCGGCGACGTCTACGCGCTCGGCGTGCTCGGGTTCGAGCTGCTGACGGGCGTGGCGCCGTTCGAGGGCGACGAGCCGGTCGACCTCTATCGCTCCAAGACGCGCGCGCCGCTGCCGCGCGCGACCGACTACCGTGCCGAGGTCCCCGCGCCGCTCGTGGACCTCCTGGCGCAGATGATGGCGCCGGACGCCGGCGATCGCCCGCAGGGCGCCGAGGCCGCGCTCTGGCAACTCCGCACGGTGCGCAAGGGGCTCGAGACGAGCGCGGCGCCACGGCGCTTCTCGGTGCTCGTCGTCGACGACGACGAGGACATGCGCGCCGCGCTCACCCTCTACGTGCGCAGCGCGGTGCCGGACGCCGAGGTCGAAGCGATCGGCGATGGCCGCTCGGCCCTGAAGGCGGTGCGCAAGCGCGTGCCCGACCTTCTGCTCCTCGACCTGGACCTGCCGGACATGAACGGCATCGAGGTGTGCATGCTGCTGCGCGGCATGCAGCTCGGCGCCGCATGCATGATCGTGTCGGTGAGTGGACGTGCGACGAAGGCGGACGTCGAGCTCTTGCAGCAACTCGGCGTCAGATCACTGGAAAAGGGCCCGGCGCTGATGAAGGACCTCGTCGAGCTCGTCCAACGGATGCGGCCTGCTCGACCGTGAGAAAACTCTCGCCCGACTGGCGCGTCCAATGCAGCGACCTAGCTTGAGTCGTACGGGAAGAAACCCCCGAGGTCGGAAGTAGAGGTAAGGGATGGAGACCGCGTTCTCGTTCGCGCTGCCCCCCGCAGTCATCGCCGTCGCCGCGGTGCTGGGGGCGATCCTCGCCGCCATCGTCCCGACCGCGCTCTACCTCTACGTGGAGCCTCGCGGCCGCCGGCAATGGGCCGTGACGGGCGACAACCCGGACACGCGCCGGGCGCCGGCGCTCGTCAGGCTGACGGCATGGCTGAGCTTCGCCGTGGGACAGCTCGCCGTCCCCTGGCTCTTCGTTCCGGTCGTGTGCGGCGTGCTCTTCTTCCTGCAGCTCAAGCTGGGCTTCGGCCGTCCGGTCGGGATGGGCGTCACGGTGGCGGTCGGCGTCGCGGGGCTCGTGCAGTCGATCGTCTCGCTGCGGCTGCTCCCGCTGGGCGTGAGGATGCTCGCGCGCGACCCGAAGCTGGCGGCGCGCGCGGCGGCGCGGGCGCGCTG
>DATJYG010000798.1:0-12647 GCA_035499695.1 Polyangiaceae bacterium | reverse complement strand
ATGCACGCGCCCCAGAGGCTCGCGATCTTCAACCACAAGGGTGGCACCGGAAAGACGACGACGTCGGTCAGCCTCGCGGCGGGCCTGGCGGCGCGCGGCCTGCGCGTGCTCCTCGTGGACACCGACTCGCAGGGCAACGTGAGCGTCTCGCTCAACGTGAAGGCCGAGCGCACGCTCTATCACGTGCTCGTCATGGGCATGCGCGCGACGGACGTCGCCGTGAAGGTCCGCGACAACCTCGACATGGTGATCTCGAACGAGACGCTCGCCGCCGCCGAGCTGTACCTCGCGGGCAAGCAGAACCGCGACCGCGTGCTGCGCGACCGCCTCGCGTCGGCGTTCGACGCATACGACGTCGTGCTCCTCGACTGCTCGCCATCGCTCTCGCTGATGAACCAGAACGCGCTCGTCGTCGCCGACGGCATCATCGTGCCCGTCGCCTGCGACTTCCTCTCCCTCGTGGGCGTGCGGCAGGTCATCAAGACGGTCAAGAACGTCAACCAGCTGCTCCACCACCCGGTGCAGATCCACGGCGTGCTGCCGACCTTCTACGACGCGCGCGCGCGCATCTGCCGCGACGCCGTGCAGGCGCTCGAAGAGCACTTCGGCGACCGCGTGATGCCGCCGATCCGCCAGGCGACGCGCCTCAAGGAGGCGCCGGCGCAGGGCAAGACCATCTACGAGTACGCGCCGGAGTCCAACGCGGCGCAGGACTACGCGACCGTCGTCGACCTGCTCGTCGACGGGCCCAGCAACCGGACGAGCAGGCCCCGCGCAGTGGGGGAATGAGAGGAAGGGACGACGATGGCCGGGCGTGAGCAAGAAGCGGGACTGGCAGGCGCGCGCGTGCTCGACGCCGACGAGGTGCAGGGCGTGCTCTCGGGCGCGTTCTACACGAAGGACGGCAACGGCAAGCGGGTGCGCAAGGCCGAGCCGGCGGCGAAGCCGCAGCACTACAAGGTCATCTGCATCTCGCTCTACACGAAGGACCTCGAGCGCCTCGACAAGCTCGTCGAAGAGCTGAAGGCGCGCGGTCTGACCAAGGCGAATCGCAGCGCGCTCATTCGCGTCGCGCTCGATCAGCTGGATCTCGACAAAGTCCCGCGCGGGCTATAGCGGCGCGAGCGCGGCCCAGAAGGCCGCCATGTCGGGCGGGAGCGGTGCCTCGACGGCGAGCGGCGCGCCCGTGATCGGGTGAGCCAGCGCCAGGCGAGTCGCGTGCAGCGCGTGCCGCGGCATCTCGAGCATCGCCGCGTCGTCCGTCGTGAGCTCGCCGTCCGCGGAGCGGGCGAAGGCGCGCTCGTCGGGCCCGTACAGCTTGTCGCCGACCACGGGAGCGCCGAGCGACGCGAGATGCACGCGGATCTGGTGCTGCCGTCCCGTCTCGAGCTCGCAGCGCACGAGCGCGTAAGTCCGCGGCCGCCCAGCCATGCCTCCCGTGCGCGTCTCGACCACCTCGAACACGGTGGACGCGTGCAGCGCGCCCGGCGCGTCGCTGATGCGCATCTTGACGCGGAGCGCGTTCGCCTCGTCGAGCGCCAGGGCGCGCTCGCACCGGAAGCGCCGCGCGCCGTCGCCGGGGTCCGGCACTCCCCACGTGAGCGCCGTGTACGTCTTGTCGATCCCCTCGCGCGCCTCGAGCTGCTTCTTGAGCGCCCGGTCGCACGCGCGCGTCTTGGACACGAGCATCACGCCGCTCGTCTCGCGGTCGAGCCGGTGACCGAGCGAGAGGAACTCCTGCTCCGGGCGCTGCGCCTTGAGCACCACGATGAGCGTGTTGCGGTGGTAGCGCGCCGTCGGGTGCACCGGGAGCATGGCCGGCTTGTCCACGGCCAGCAGGTGCTCGTCCTCGTAGAGCACCGGGACCGTCGTCGGGACCGGCGTCTCGTCCCACGGCGGACGCCAGAGCAGGATGTGCTGCTCGGGGCGCACGCGGTCGTTGGGCGCGAGCTTGCGACCGTCGCTGCCGTAGGCGCTGTTGCGCACGATGTACTGGGCGCGCGTGCGGCTGGTGCGCTTGAGCTGGCTCTGCACGAACACGTCGAGCCGCTGCCCCGCGACCTCGGGCGGCACCCGCAGCACCGTCACGACCGACCCCTCGGCCACGCCCTCGGGCCGCTCGTGCCTGCGCGAGGAGCCCCGAACGCGCGTCATCGTCGTGCGACTTCATGGTATAGGCGCGAGCCGGATGGAGATCACGTTCGTCACGACCGAGCTGGCGCCCTTCGTGAAGGTCGGCGGGCTCGCGGACGTCTCGGCGGCCCTGCCCAAGGCGCTGCGGGGCATCGGGCACGCGGTCACGGTGGTGCTCCCGCGCTTCCCGGAGCTGGAGCAGCAGGGGCTCCTCCTGGCGCGGCGCCTGACGCCCGTGGAGTTCACCCTCGGAGAGCGCGCCTTCAAGGCGACCGTGTTCGACGGGCGGCTCCCGTCGCAGGTCGACCTCGTCGTCGTCGACGTGCCCGGCCTCTTCGACCGCCCCGGCGTCTACGGCGAGCGCGGTGAGGACTACGCCGACAACGCCCTGCGCTTCGCGGCGCTGTCGCGCGCGGCCGCGGAGCTCGTTCGCCAGCGGGTGGCGGGCGGGCGCCCGGTGGACGTCGTGCACTGCAACGACTGGCCGACGGCGCTCGTGCCGACCTACCTGCGTGCCCTCGCCGCCGAGACGCCGGCGCTCGCCGCGACGCGTACGGTGCTCACGATTCACAACGTGGTGCACCAGGGCGTGTTCCCGAAGGACACGCTGCCCACCCTCGGGCTGTCGTGGGACCACTTCAGCGTCGACGGCATCGAGTTCTACGGCGGCATCAACCTGCTCAAGCAGGGCATCGTCACCGCCGACGTCGTGACGACGGTGAGCCCCACCTACGCTCGCGAAATCCAGACGCCGGAGATGGGCGCGAAGCTCGACGGCGTGCTGCGCGCGCGCGGCGAGGGCCTGGTCGGCATCTGCAACGGCGTCGACTACGCCGTGTGGAACCCGGCGACCGACTCCGCCATCGCGGCGCGCTACGACGCCGAGGACCCGTCGAACAAGACGCGGTGCAAGACGGCGCTGCAGAAGGAGCTCGGGCTCCCGCTCGAGCCGCACGCGCCGCTCGTGGCGAGCATCGGCCGCATGGTGGAGCAGAAGGGGACCGACCTGGCGACGGCGGTCGCGCCGAAGCTCCTCCGGGCGACCGACGCGCACATGGTCTTCGCGGGCGACGGACGCCCGGAGCTCGTCGCCGCGGTCGAGACGGTCGTGTCGCGTTCGCACGGGCGCGCCGTGCTCGCGCGCGCCGCGAGCGAAGGGCTGGTGCACCGCATCCTGGCGGGCGCGGACGTGGTCGTGGTCCCGAGCCGGTACGAGCCGTGTGGCCTGGTGCAGATGTACGCGCAGCGTTACGGGGCGCTCCCCGTGGCGCACGCCACCGGAGGGCTCGTCGACACGATCGTCGACTGCGACGCGAAGCTCGAGACGGGCACGGGGTTCCTCTTCGACGCGCCGAGCGCCGACGGGCTGCTCGGCGCCGCCGAGCGCGCACTCGCCGCGAAGCAGCTGCCCGGCTGGGGAAAGCTGGTCCGGCGTGCGATGCGCCTCGACCGGGGCTGGGACCGGCCGGCCAGGCGCTACGAGCAGGTTTACCGCTCGGTCGCCGCCCGCTGAGGCTCGACCTCGCGAACACGGCGCAGGGCGCCGTCGACGGCTCGCAGCCCCTTGGCCAGCCACGACGCGCGCAGGGCGACCCGCGCGAGCACCACCGACTGGTGCAGGACCAGCAGGAAGACGAACGCCACCGCGCCTCGGCTCCCCCCGAGACGGCCCGCGACCGCCGCCACGGCGACCACGGGTGCGACCGAGGCGAGCGCGCGCCACGCCCACGACCACCAGAGCGGAAGCGGCGACAGACGCAGCGTGCGCACGCCGAGCGCCAAGGCGCGCAGGCCCCTCACGTCGAACCGCACGACGGCCGCGCGCGCCAGATCGTGCGCGACGCCCACCGCCGACGCGCCCAGGAGAAACAGCGCGAGCACCAGGCCCTCGAGCTGCTCGGCGCGGGGCTCGCCCATCCCGTGCGCCCAGCCCTCGACGACCGAGCCCAGGCCCACGCCGATCCCGACGACGAGCGCTTGCACGAGCGACGCGATGACGAGGAGCACGAGCATCCGCCGGAAGTGCCGCAGCCCCTCGGTCACGCACCGGATGAACCCCGCGGCGCGGCGGTCGCGCGTCGCGAACGCCAGGGACGTCATGAGCGCCGCCATCGGCACGAGCCCGGCCACGGCGCCGACGACGAGCACCAGCGTCGCTCCGGTCATCACCCCGCGCAGCCCATGCTGCTCGTGCAGCGCGAAGTCGAGGAGCGCATGCCCTCCCGGCGTCCAGAGCGGCGCGTCCCCGCGCGGATCGTCGCCGTAGACGGCGCGCACCAGCGACGCGGCCGGCCAGCTCGCGAGCAGGGCCAGCGCGGATTCCCACGCCCACACGGCGAGGACCGCGCGCGGGTGCCGGCGCGCGCGCATCGACGGCGTCGTGAGCAGCACGAGCTCCTGCGAGGCCGCGACGTCGTTCACGGGGACACCGCCTGCATCGCGAGCTGCAAGAGATACGTCGTGCGCTCGAGCGTCGCCGCCGCCCCGCCGCCGCCTCGAGCCGCCGCGTGGTTGTTCTCGAGGTTCCCGTCGACGAGCACGCGGTCGTCCGGGTCGACCACCGCGCCGCGCAGGGCCACCGAGTCGTGCCACGAGAAGCGCCTGGACTCGCCCGCGCCGTCCCAGTGCTCGACACGCGTCGTGCCGTCGACCATCGTCATCACGACGTCCACGGGGAACGAGAGCGTCCCGTGCCGCCGCACGAGCACCGAGTTGTCGAACCCGCCGGCGTCGCTGGCGCCCGGCTCGATGCGCTCGCGCTTGCCCTGGCGCTCGAAGATGCCCGCGGTGCGCTTGGACTCCTCGGTCGACGCGTAGTCGACGAGGTAGTCCACCCATCCCTGGTCGTAGAGCGCCGTGCGCATCGTGGCGGCCGCGTGGGCGCCGAGGACCTCCTCGAAGACCGCGAGCAGATCCTCCGGCCCGGGATGCTGGAAGCGGAAGCGCCGCGCGTAGCGCCCGAGCGCGCGCAGGACGGGCTCGGCGCCGTAGACGCGCTTCATCGTCTCCAGGATCGACGCGGTGCGCGCGTAGACGAGCGCGCCGTAGTCGGCGCCGGTGGAGAACGCGTTCGCCGCCTGCGCCACCGGCTCGTCGTGCACCCGCATGTTGCCGCCGACCGCCTGCGCCACCGCGTCGCTCACGGTGAGGCCGAGCAGGTCCACGGCCGACCCGGCGCCCCGCCACTTGCCAATGGCGTCGACCTCGGCGAACTCGTTGATCCCCTCGTCGAGGAACGGCCAGCGCAGCTCGTTGGTGCCGACCAGCCCGTAGAACCACTGGTGCCCCAGCTCGTGCACCGTGACGATCTCGGGCAGGAGCACCCCCGGCGGCGTCCACCACGCGCCGCCCGTCGTGATGAGCGTCGGGTACTCCATGCCGCCCGCCTCGCGCGCGTCCTCCTGCGGGTGCACGACGGTGAGCACCCGGTACGGGTAGCGCCCGTATCGCGACGACTCGTACGGGAGCGCGAAGCGCAGGGCGGCCATCTCGCGCGCCGCAACGCGCTGGAAGCCGCGCGGGTAGAGCAGGGTGACCTCGACGCCGTCGATGGTCTCGCGCGCCGCGCGCCACTGGTCCCACGCGGTCCACGCGAAGTCGTGGATGTCGCCCTGGACGTGCCGCTCGATGCGCCGGTGGTTCTCGATGCGCGCGTCGACGACCGGACCGGTGGCGCCGACGACGAACGACTCGGGCACGTCGAGGGTCACGTCGTACGTGCCGTAGTCGGCGTAGAACTCGGCAAGGTGGTGGAAGGGGAAGTGCGCCCACCGCCCGTCCGGCTCGAGGCGCGCGATCTTCGGGAACCACTGCCCGACCATGTGGAACGAGCCGACGTAGCCGGTGCGCTCGACGACGTGCGGCAGCTTGCTCTCGAAGGCGACGTCGAGGGTGATGCTCTCGCCCGGCGCGATCTCGCGCGGCAAGGGGAAGCGGGCCTCGGTCTCGTCCTCGTCACCGGGGCGCGTGCGTTCGGCCGTGGGCCAGAGGTCCACCGGCGTCGTGTCCGGCGCGTGCAGCACGAGGCGGTGCACGTCGATCCACCCCCAGTCCTCGGCGGCGACGTCCCCGCGGCCCCCCACGCGCTCGCGGAAGTACGCCGAGCGCTGGTTCTTGAAGGCGTTGAGGTAGAGGTGCATCCAGAGGTCGCGCACGGGCGCGGTGCTCTTGTTGCGCCAGGTGATGGTGCCCTCGCCGTGGATCAGGTGCGCCGCCGGGTCGAGCGTCGCCCGCAGCGTGTAGTCGGCCACGTCGTCGGCGTGCGCCGGGAGCGACGCGTCGTCGTCGAACGTCGGGCCCGCGACCGGCGTGGCGACGGCCGATGGCGGCGCCCCCGGGAGGGCAGGGGATGGGGCGCTCGGTGCGGCCGAGTCACCCCCCGACTGGGCGAGCAGCGCAACGGCGGCGGCGAACGCGAAGGCGCGCACGGGGGGCATCTTCCGATGCATCCTCGATCGGCCGCAAGTCGTCTATCCTGCGGCCCATGAGGTCCCTCGTTTCGACATTCGCCGGTGCCGTCGTCCTCCTCGCCGCGTGTGGCGGCGGCCAGACCCCGTCCGCCCAGTCCGCGTCGTCGGACCAGCAGCCCACGGAGGCCGAGATGGCGCAGGCGCAGAAACCATGCGGCTCGAGCGACGCCACCCAGCAGGCCGATCTGTCGTCCGAGAAGGCGACGGACGCGTTCACTCCCTGCGCGAAGGGCGGCGCGAAGGACTACTCGGCGCTCGTCCACATCGAGCCCGTCGAAGACGGCGTGCACATCATCATCGAGGCGACCGACGAGGACGTGACGCTCCTCGGGCCCGACGCGGCGAAGCGCGACGCGGTCATCGTCTACCCGAAGGGCAAGGGCTCCACGGCGGTCGAGGTCCCGCTCGAGAAGACCAAGACCGGCTACCACGGCGACAAGATCGTCTTCTGGAACGACCTCGACAAGATCACCGACGAGGGCACGAAGATCGACATCGCCGTCTACGACCACGACAAGGTGTCGGGCGAGACGGAGGAGCTGCACGTCTCGGTCGGCCTCTCGACGGGCAAGAGCTGCGAGAAGGCGCAGGACGAGAACCCGCAGCAGGTCAGCATGGGCAAGACCAACAACCGGCCCGACCTCACGAACGCGCAGCTCGGGGCGCCCATCAACAACGCGAACGCGGCCGCCGCCTGCGGGCTGCCGGACGCGTCGCACGCGAAGATCTGCGTGCTCGTGCGCAACGGCAAGCCGCTCGGCGTCACGGTGAACGTGGACCCGAAGAACAACAAGCTCGCCGCGTGCATCGACCGCCGCATGAGGCGTCTCGCGTTCCCGGTGGACGACAGGCCGAACACCGTGACCTACAACTACTGAGTGGCGACGAGAATCGTCCGCGAGGCGCTCGAAGGCACGGGCATCGAGCTCGTCGCGTCCTGCGGCGTCGACGCGTACGACGCGGAGGCGCCGGCGAGGCTGCGGTCGGCCGAGCTGATGCCGGGCGCGCGCGGGGTCGTCGTCGCCGCCAGCGCCGGGACGCGGCTCTGGCGCCGCTTCCGCGAGCACATGGATGCGGATCGCGCGCGCTGGGCGGAGCCGAATCCGTACGACGCGTTCATCGCGGCGACCCTCGCGCGGGCGGACGAGGCGCTCGCGCGCGCCGGCGTGCGCTTCAGCTGCTTCGACGCCGCGTTCGACGCGCCGATCCGGCTCTCGTTCATCGCGCTCGCGCGGCTCGTCGGGCTGGGGCACGGCGGGCCCTTCGTGCTCGCGATT
The DNA here is from genome assembly GCA_035499695.1 of Polyangiaceae bacterium. Taxonomy (GTDB): domain Bacteria; phylum Myxococcota_A; class Polyangia; order Polyangiales; family Polyangiaceae; genus Palsa-1150. The sequence continues at coordinate 4,768 of DATJYG010000798.1, read as the reverse complement.
CACCCCACGCACGGCCCCTGGTGGGCGCTCCGGGGCGCGTGGCTCGTCGACGTCGAGGTCGACCCGCCGCTCGCGCACGCGCCTCCGTGCGCCGGCTGCCACGCTCCCTGCGTGGGCGGATGGGAGAACGCCGGCGGGATCGCCCGGGCGACGCCCGAGGTGCGCGCGCGGTGCGTCGTGGGCCAGGACTCCCGCTACGACGACGACCAGATCGCCTACCACTACGACCGCGAGAACGCGGTGCGCCGTTTTCAGAAGAGCCCGAGCTGACCGCGCGGCCGCCGGAACGTCGTCTCCGGCGGCTCTTCAGCGCCGCCGCGTCCCATGCGATCCCTGCGATGCGTGCGCAGGCCGAAGCGCTGCGCCGTCTGCTCGAAGAGCGCCTGGATGCTCTCGGCGTAGGGCCCCTCGCCGCGCCCGCGCACGGCGAAGCGCGAGTCGTACAGCTTGCCCCCGCGCGTCTCGCGGATGCGCCGCAGCACGCGATCGGCCCGCAGCGGCAGCGTCGCGCGGAGCCGCTGCTCGAACACGTCGGCCACGGGCCCGGGGAGCCGCAGGAGCACCATCCCCGCGTGCGTCGCCCCGGCGTGCGCCGCCGCGCGGAGCACCTCCCCCATGTCCTCGTCGTTCAGCCCCGGGATGATCGGCGCGACCATCACGCCCACGTCGATCCCCGCCTTCGCGAGCCGCTCGATCGTCCGGATGCGCCGCGCCGGCGTCGTCACGAACGGCTCGATCGCGCGCGCCTTGCTCTCGTCCCAGAACGGGCAGCTCACGGCGATCGAGAAGCGCGCGCTCCGGGTGAGCTCCTGGAACACGTCGATGTCGCGCTCGACGAGCGGCGCCTTCGAGATGATCCCCACGGGCTGCCGGTACTCGGCGCACACCTCGAGACACCCGCGCGTCAGCCGGTAGCTCGCCTCGAGCGGCTGGTAGCAATCGGTGACGCCGCTGAACACGACGAGCTCCCCCTTCCACTTCGGCTCGTCGAACGCCTCGCGCAGCAGCTGCGGCGCATCCGGCTTCACCACGATCTTCCGCTCGAAGTCCGTCCCCGCCCCGAACGACAGATACTCGTGCGACGGCCGGGCGTAGCAGTTGTGGGCCACGACCCCATCCGCGATGAAGTCGCCGGTGCCCGTGGTGATGTCGAACATCGGCATCTCGCGACCCAGTGCCTCGACCCGGGCCACGCGCAAACCCGTGTCCGGGTCGCCTGCGCCGAGCGATCGCTCGCCGACGAGCACGTCGGAGCCGGTCAGGTAGTCCGCGCGATGGCCGGCGGCCTCGCTCATGTACTTCCAGCCGCGGCGAGTGAGAAAGCGATGGTCGCCGCTCCCGACGATCGTCCGGCCGTCGCCGAGCGTCAGACGGTGTGCGGCCTTCACCGTCTGCCAGTGCGCGAGCACCCGCGTCTTGACGACACGCAGGTACTTGCCGTCGGCGGTCGTGCCGCAAATCGAATCGCCCACCCGGACGTCGCGCAGCGGCTTCGTCGTCCCGTCGGCCATGAGGATGCGCGTGTCGCCGCTGAGGCAGTAGGCGCACGCGTGGAAGCAGCCGCGGTACGGGTTGACGCTCCAGGAGAAGCCGACGTCGGGGCTGTCGTTGTGGGCGAGGATGCCCTTGGTGTGGTCCTCGTAGACCTGGAGCTCGGCCAGCGGGGCCTCGCCTTCGAGGTACTCGACGTCCGTCGTGGCCCACGGGTTCGGCGGATTGGCGAGAGGGCGGAGCGGCGACGCCATCCCCTCCAGCCTGATACTGAACGCCCGTGCGGGTCAAGCCTTCTCCCGCATGAGGTCGGCCGGCTCGTGCGAGCGCCCGGCCGTCGGGTGCGATCGATTGGCTATCCCGTGCGGTGGATAGGCCAGCCGGTGCGGTGGATTGGCTGGCCGGTGCGGTGGATTGGCTATCCGGTGCGGTGGATTGGCTATCCGGTGCGGTGGATTGGCTATCCGGTGCGATGGATTGGCTAGCCGGTGCGGTGGATAGGCCATCCGCTGCGGTTCATTGGCTATCCGGTGCGATCGGTTTGGCTATTTCGTGCGATCGACTGGCTGTCTCGCGCAAGCGAGCGGTCGTCTCGTGCGATCGCTCGCCTCTCTCCACGACTGGAGTGGCGTTCTGGCGCGCGTCATCGGTCGTCTCCTGCGGGACGACGGTCTACCTCACCCGGGTCACCGGCCTTCTCTCGCGTGGGCTCGACTCTCTCACGCAGGTCTTCGTTGCTCCGTCACGCGTACCCGGCGTCCTCCCGCTCGGGAACGCCGAGCCGGTGCGCTGGAAGGACGTTCCTGCCCATGGGCCAGGCTTCCTCTCTATCGCGAACAGCGGACGATCAGCTTCTTCATGCGGTCCACGGCCGGGGGCACCTCGTCCGCGAGCTCCCATTTGTCGATGAGGTGCTGGGCGTAGCGCTTCGCGGTCGCGCAGTCGCCGCGCGCGAGGGCGCGATGGGCCGACCGCTCGAGGGCGAGCGATGGCACCGCCTGGCTCTCCATCGGCATTCCCGGGTTCTCCACGTTGGCGGCGTCGACCCGGTCGGCGAGGTCTGCGGCGCCCGTGCGGTCGAATGCGTCGGCGATGGGCGTCCGGATGTTGTCGGCGCCGACGCTCGAGCGCGCCACGAGCGGCCGCCACGCCCGCGCGGCGCCGGCGAAGTCGCCGGCCACGTAGGCCTTCGCTCCCTCGAGCGCCTCCGTGGAGCCCACGTATCCGGCGCCGAAGTGGCCGGCCCGGAACATCTCGTCGATGCGCGCGATGCACCGCGGTCCGACCGGCGCCGACGTCTGCATGCACGCCGAGAGGGCGAGGAAGAAGGGGACGGCGCCCTTGGAGAACACCGGCGGCTCGGGTGCCAGGAAGCGCGCGACGAATGACTCCATGTGTGCCGGCGGGTGCTCGAGGATCGCCGACAGCTCGATCGCATACGCGGCGAGGCGCGCCGCTTCGAGGCTCGTGTCGGGCCGGGCCGGCAGTCGCGCGAGCTCGCTCACGGCGGTGTCGAGCGCGCCGCGCAGGCGCCCGTCGGCGCGCAGCACGCGCACGGTCAGCGACGGGCTGTGCGCCTCGGCGGCCACGGCGCTGGCCGCGACCGTGTCCCCGGCGTTGAGCAAGCTGTCGCCGTACGCGATCACCCAGTAGCCGCGCATCGCCAGCACCGAGCCGCGGTGCGCGCCCTCGCGCCGGGCCGCCGGTTCGCGGAGGCGCGCGGAGTTGAAGTACGCGAACGGCTCCCAGGGCAGCCACGCGGCGTGGGCGTCGAGCACGCCCAGCCGGTCGTCGTTCGACGTGAAGGAGAGGCGGTGCCACGCGGTGCCGCGCGCGTCGACCTCGCGCGGGGACGCGATGATCGAGGCGAGCGCCCAGCGCTGGGCCTCGTCGGCATCGCCCAGCGTGTAGTGCACCTCCGCGGCGATGGCCGCGCGGAGCGCGCGCACCTCGAGGACCGGTTCGGCGTCGAGCGACGCTTCGAGCGATCGCGCGAGGTCGAGGAGCTGCTTCCGGTCGGATTCGCTGCGCGCGCCGTAGAGGCGCAGGATGGATGCGCTCGTCGCGGTGGCCTCGAGGGTGCTCGTGTCCGCCGCAGGGCGAGGCGGAAGCGGTTCGCCCAGCCTGTCGGCGCACAGGGTCGTCACGAAGGCCTGCATCGCGCCGAGGTCGGTGCGCGCATGCAGGGCGGCGCACTCGTCGCGAACCGCCTCGAGGTTCTCGTCGAGGATGGCCACGTGCAGGTCGTGCATCGCGAGAGCGGCGTCGATCGACGCGCCGCTCGCCCACGTCCTCAGCGGCGAGGGATCGCTCGCGTGCGGGATGGCGCCGGATTCGACGAGCGGGGACATGGCCGCGCGTATGGCCTGCAGCAGTGTGGTCCCGCTCCCCGTGGTGCGCGGAGCCGCCTCGTGGCCCTCCCGGTCGCGGAGCACCAGCGCCACCTCGAACCCGCCGGGCCGGCGCTCGACCGAGCCGTCCACCCAGGCATCGGCGCTCGCCGCCGCCGCGACGGTCTTGTCGTGAACGTCGGGTGCGTCGAACGGCATCCCGGGAAAGGTGGCGCCTGGGGAATACGGCAGCGCGAGCAGCTCCGCAGGTACCCGCGTGCGACCGGGCGCGCCGAGCAGCACCTGCGCGCGCTCGCACACGAGGTGGGCGGCAGCCGCTCCCAGCCACTCGGCGTGCGCGAAGTCGTGTGCCTTCGCCGTGAGCGCTGGACAAGCGAGGACGGCCCCGGCGCGGGCGAGGGGCGCTGCCGCGAGCGATCCGGCGTCCGCCGCGGGCGGCCGGGTGAGGCCGAGCCCGCGGGCTCCGAGCCACGCAGCCGCAGCGACGGCGACGAGCGCCACGCCTGCGCCGAGTGTCGCGACGCGGCGTCCGCGAGGCGGTGTCGCCGGCGGCTGCGCCGGTCCGACCGAGCCGGAGACACTCGCCGCGACCGTCGCGGCGTTCCCGAGCGCGTCGGAGTCCAGCCGTCTGCCCGACGGCGACGGCTGCGGGCCGCGCACCTCGGCGGCGATCGGCTCGAGCGCGTCGACGAACGCGCCCATCGTCGGGTAGCGCGCGTCGCGGTCTCTCGCGAACCCGCGCGCCGCCACCGCTTCGAGCGGCTCCGGCGCCGGGCACCCGACCTCGCGCATGGTCCGCGGCGTGCCCTTGAGGATCTCGCTCACGATCTCGAGCGCCGCCTGGCCCTTCCACGGGAGCTGCCCCGTGACGGCCTCGAAGAGCGTGACGGCGAGCGCGAACTGATCGGCGCGCGCATCCACCTTCT
>DATJYG010000797.1:0-10934 GCA_035499695.1 Polyangiaceae bacterium | reverse complement strand
AGACCTGCTCGAACGGCTGCAAGTGCACCGGGTCGGGCTGCTGAGGCGCTTCGGCCGCCCGCGCTGCGCTACGCTCTGGGCCGGTGCCCCGGTCGACCGTCGCACGGCGCGTCCTTCTCTCCTTCGCGATTACCGTCGTCGCCTTCGCGATAACGCTCGGGTGGGGGATCTTCGCGCAGCGGCGCGCGGCTGACGACAGCGTCGAGCTGGCGCGCGGGTACGTCCCGGTCGCGATGAGGCTCGCGCAGCTGCGCGCTGCACAGAGCACGCTCTCGACGCTGGTCGACGGCATCCCGGACGAGCGCGAGCCCGGCTCGACGCGCGCGCTGCTCGACACGCTGGTCGCCGCGCGGCGCACGATGTTCGTCGAGACGAGCAACGCGATCGAGCAGACGCTGCCCGCGGTGGGGAGCGAGTCCACGCGGGCCCTCGCCACGCAGCTCGCGGCGGAGCTCGACGGCATCGAGACGCTCCTCGAGGGAGACCGCGCGCTCTTCGAGCGCCTTTACGCGGCCATCGCGAGCGGCGACCGCGACGGGATCAACCGCACGCTCGTGTCGCTCGGCGCGGTGGAGCACGACGCCGACCGGCGCCTGCGTGTGCTCGCCGGGCGCGTCTCGGGGTCCATCGACGCGCTGTCGACCGAGGCGCGCGAACGGGAGCTGCGATCGATCATGGCGCTCGCCGTGCTCGCGGCGCTCACCCTGGCCGTCGGCCTGGTCGTCTCGCTGCACGTCCGGAGGCTGCTCGCACCGCTCGCTCGCGTCACCGAGCGCGCACGCGCCGTGGCGAGCGGCGATCTCACGGCGCGGGAGGTGCCGCCGGCGGACGACGAGATCGGCCAGCTGGAGGGCGCCTTCGAGAAGATGGTCGCCGGCGTTTCGCGGGCGCAGGCTCTCGCGCTCTCGAACGAGCGGCTCGCGGCCATCGGGAAGATGGCGGCGCACGTGACGCACGAGATCCGCAACCCGCTCTCGGCGATGGGGCTCAACATCGAGATGCTCGAGGAGGAGCTGGAGCAGGGGGCCGCCGACGCGCGCGAGAAGACCGAGGTGCGCAATCTGCTCACCGCGATCCGCCGCGAGGTGCAGCGGCTCGAGCACCTGAGCGAGGAGTACCTGAGGGTCGCGCGCCTCCCGCAGCCTCGCATGGAGGCGGACGACGTCGCTGCCGCGGTGAGCGAGATCGTCGCCTTCGCGCGGCCCGAGATCGAGCTCGCGCGCTGCACCGTCGACGTCCACCTGGAGCCGCGCCTCCCTCCGGCGCTCTTCGACGAGGCGCAGCTGCGGCAAGCGCTCCTCAACTTGCTGCGCAATGCACGCGAGGCGATGCCCCAGGGAGGCCCCATCGACGTCCGCGTGGCGGCCGACGGCATGAGCGTCGTCGTCGACGTGGACGACCGCGGCGGAGGCATTCCCGAGCCGATCCGCGCACGCGTCTTCGACCCGTTCTTCTCCACCAAGGGTGAGGGCACCGGGCTCGGTCTGGCGATCACGCGGCACATCGTCGAGGCGCACGGCGGGAGCGTCCGCTGCGAGCCCCGCGACGGGGGTGGTACGCGGTTCCGCATCGCCCTGCCGATCGCCCCGGCGAAGCACGTGCTACAAGCGGCGCATGCCTCGCAGTGATGGTCGCGCGCCGGACGCGCTCCGCCCCGTGGAGATGATCGTCGGCTTCCACAGGCCCTCGGAGGGCTCGGTCCTCTACCGCGCCGGCGGCACGGTCGTGCTGTGCACCGCATCGGTGGACGAGAAGGTTCCCCCCTTCCTCGAGGGCAAGAACCAGGGCTGGGTCACCGGCGAGTACCAGATGCACCCCCGCGCCAACCCGAGGCGACAGGACCGGGACGGCCGCGGCAAGGCCCCCAGCGGCCGCACGCAGGAGATCCAGAGGCTCGTCGGGAGGGCACTCCGGGCAGCCGTGCACCTCGAACAGCTCGGACCGCGGACGATCACGATCGACTGCGACGTGCTGGAAGCGGACGGCGGGACGCGCACGGCCTCGATCACCGGCGGATTCGTCGCACTCGCGCTGGCGCTCGCGAAGATCCGCGTCCGCGCGCTCCGTGAGCCGATTGCCGCGACGAGCGCCGGATGGTGCGAGGGGCTCGGTCGGGTGCTCGACCTCTGCTACGTCGAGGACTCGCGCGCCCGCGTGGACCTGAACGTCGTCGCCACGGCGAGCGGCAAGATCGTCGAGGTGCAGGGGACCGCCGAGGGAGCGCCGGTGGAGCGCAGCGAGATGGACGCCATGGTGGACCTGGCGCTCGCCGGGATCAGGCACCTCGCTTCGGAGCAGCGCGCCGCGCTCGCCCGCGCCGGCGTGTCGCTCGACGAGCTGATCGGAGCATGACGATGCGCAAGCACCCGGACACGCTGGTGGTCGCGACGGGCAACCGGGGCAAGCTCGAGGAGCTCCGGGCGCTGCTCTCCGGGTTGCCCGTCGAAGTGCGCTCCGTCGCCGAGATGCTCAAGGAACCTCCCGTCGTCGTCGAGGACGGGCAGACCTTCGCCGAGAACGCGACGAAGAAGGCTCGTACCGTCGCGCACGCCACGATGATGCTCACGCTGGCGGACGACTCGGGGCTCGAGGTCGACGCGCTGGGCGGTCGCCCCGGCGTGCGCAGCGCGCGCTTCGCACACGAGCGCGCCACCGACGCCGAGAACAACGCAGCTCTCCTGGCCGCGCTCGACGCGCTCGGCGATCCGCCCGCGCCTCCCGGCTTCCGCGCTCGCTTCCGGTGCGTTCTCTCGCTCGTGGACCCGTACACGAACGGCGGCGAGGCGCGCATGGTCGAGGGCGCGTGCGAGGGTACGGTCACGCGTGCGCCGCGTGGATCGGGGGGCTTCGGCTACGACCCGCTCTTCGTCGTCGAAGGCACCGAGAAGACGATGGCGGAGTTGCGCGAGGAGGAGAAGAACCGCATCAGCCACCGCGCGCGTGCGTTCGCCGCGCTGCGGCCGCTTCTCGAGCGAGTGCTCTCCGAGCGGGCCGACCAGGCGAACCGCGTCGGTTAGAGCGGCGTCACTTGCCGAGCAGATCGAAGTGGGCGCCGCAGCCCAGGATGATCGTGTAGTAGTTCGTCTGCTGGCTCGTCGGGATCTGGCCGTTGTTGACGTAGCCCGGCGTCCCGGTCTGACCGTCGGACTGTCCCGACGCGAAGTTCACCGAGCCGCTCGTGCCCGTGAACGTGCCCCCCGATAGCGTCACCATCGGCGAGATCGTGAAGTAGCTGGTGAAGCGGATGTCGGCGCCGAGCCCCAGCCGCAGGAACTCGAACGACGTGGCGCTCCAGGTCGATCCCTGACTCGAGACCTCGAGCTTGCGGAAGCCGAACGACAGGTCGCTGGCGAAGGAGACCGAATCGACGTCTCCCGCGAGGAAGCGGAAGCCGACGCCGAGGAAGCCCGTGCCGGCCTGCGCCGACGTTCCGCCGAAGCGCTTGCCCGCGCCGACGAGGCCCAGCTCCAGCCCGAGGTAGGGGATGTACCGGCGCGAGATCCGCGCGCCGATGTCGCCTTCGAGCGCGAGCCCGTTGGTGACGAAGTCGCTCAACGGCGCGTCGTTGCCGTTGGGGTCCTGGTAGATGCCGCCTCCGTTGAGCAGGAGTCCCAGGCGACCGCCCAGCCAGAGCGAGTACTTCGGCGCGTGCACGTACTCGGCTTCGGACATCGACTCCGGGCCGGGAGGCGGCGGAGCGTAGCTGTACTGCACCGGCGGAGGCGGGGCCGGCTGGTAGACGGGCGGTGTCGCCTGCGCGCCGGGCGGAGGAGGCGGTGGCTGCGGCGGAGGTGGCGGCGGCTGCGCTGGAGCCGGCGGCGGCGGCGCCTGCTGAGGTGACGACGAAGGAGGCGGAAGAGGTGGCAGTGGCGCGGCCTGCGCGTACGCGGCTCCCGGCAGGGCCAGGAGCGCGGCGGTCAGGACCGGACATAAGGTGCGCACAGCCTCATGATATGCGACAGGCGGGCATCATGGCGAAGCCGTGGAACGAGATGGGTCGTTACGGCGGGGTGGGCATCGAGCTGGTGGTCGCCATCCTGATTTGTGCGGGGATCGGCCACTGGCTCGATCAGCGGTACTGGCCCGGCAAGGACTGGGGCATGTTCGTCGGCTTCCTGCTCGGCCTCGCGGTCGGCATCCGGACGCTCGTGAAGACCGCGCAGCGCATGCAGCGCGACATCGAGCGCGCCGAGGCTCGCGATCCCGAGGGGAGCAAGTGGACCGTCGACGAGAGCTGGCTGAACAAGCCGGACGAACCTACGAAGGGGGAGCATGACGAACGCCCGAAACCTCGGTGAAGACCGAGGTGCGCGCCGAAGGCGTGCCACTGAAGCGCAGGCTCCGCGCCCGCTCGACGGGCGCATGCGCACGTCGATCGCGGCCGTGGCGCTCGTGGGGATGGGGTTCGCGCTCGTGGCGCTCGTCGTCTTCGGGATATCCACGGCCTTCTCGGTTGCCGTCGGAGCGGCGATAGCCGCGGGGAACCTCTGGGCGCTGGCGAGGATCATCGCCGCACTGCTCCCCGACGACGCACATTCTGCGCGTTCTCAGAGCAAGGCCGCGTGGGCGCTCCTCGCGGTCCTCAAGATGTTCGGCCTCATCGTCGCCGTGTGGCTGCTCATGCGTCACGGGGTGGTCTCGCCGCTGCCGATGATGGTCGGCTTCGGGGCCCTTCCGATCGGCATTGCCATCGGCTCCCTGGTGAGCGATAGACGCTCCCGCTAAGTAGGGGGGCCCCGGACCACCACATGCCCGAGCACACGACGTTCTTCAGCTACCTCCTCGCGCAGTTCCCGGCGCTCGCCGAGAACATGCACCTTTTCGGCAAGTCGCTCTTCGGAGAGTCCGTCGGCATGCACGGCGCCGAGGCGCTGCTCGCCAGCATCGTGATGATGGTCCTCGTCCTGGGGATCGCCCTGGGCATCCGCGGGCAGGTCGTGAACTACGACGAGTCGGTCATCCCCGACGCGAAGCTCTCGTGGCGAACCTTCTTCGAGGTGTTCGTCGGCTACTGGTACGACACGATGAAGGACATGATGGGCCCCAAGCGGGCGAAGCGGTACTTCCCGCTCGTCGGCTCGCTGGCCTGCTTCATCCTGTTCTCGAACGCGCTGGGCCTCGTTCCGGGATTCGCCCCGCCGACGTCCAACTGGAACATCACCCTGGGCTGCGCGCTCATCGTGTTCCTGATGTTCAACTACTACGGGCTCAAGGAGAACGGCGTTCACTACCTGACGCACCTCTTCGGGCCCTACATCGGCTGGTGGGGCATCCCCATCAACCTGCTGCTCTTCATCATCGAGGTCGTCTCGACCCTCATCCGCCCGCTCACGCTCAGCATCCGTCTCATGCTCAACATGGCGGTCGACCACCTGCTGGTCACGCTCACGCTGGGCATGGTCGCGCTGTTCCTGCCGGTGCCCGTGATGGTCCTGAGCACCCTCGTCGTCATCGTCCAGGTGATGGTGTTCTGCCTGCTGACCTCGATCTACATCTCGCTCGCGACCGAGCACGACGAGGCCGAGGCCGACGCGAAGGGCCACGGCGTGGGCGCAGCCCATGCGGCGGGCGCGGGCTTCTGAGCCGAGCGACGCCCTCGACAAGCGCCCGACAATGCCCTAAGAGCGCGCTTGCCAAACTCCCCTCCACCCCAAGGAGCCATTGACGATGCCGACCCGTAAGAAGCTTTTCCTCGCGGCCATCACCTTCGCTGCGACCTTCCTGCTTCCCGTCCTCGCCTTCGCGCAGGACGACCGGGCCGGCTCCAACAGCTTCGACGTGAAGGCGTGGGCGGCGGCCGGCGCGGGCATCGCGATCGGCCTCGGCGTTCTCGGTGGCGCGCTCGGTCAGGGCCGCGCCGCAGCGGCAGCGCTCGAGGGCATCTCGCGCAACCCGGGCGCCTCGGCCCGCATCCAGACGCCGATGATTCTCGGCCTGGCGCTCATCGAGTCGCTCGTGCTCCTCGCGTTCGTCATCGCCTTCTTCCTCCAGGGCTTCGCGAAGGGCTGAGCCGTCAGCGGCGGGCCAAGCCTCGCCGCAGGTCGTTCACGACGTGAACGGCCCACACGAGCCCCGCGACGACGAGGAGCACGGTTCCGAGCGTCTCGTGACGCTCGTCGTGCACCAGGACGACGCCGCCGATCACCAGGGCGACCACCACCAGACCTGAGAAGAGCCGCCGACCCAGACGGTCGGCCGCGGTCGGGAGCCCGGGGTCCTCGGCGCGCATCGCCATGCGCCCGAGGCGCAGGTCCTCGAGCACCTCGCGCACCTGCATCGGCATGTCGTACCCGGCGCGCGAGAGCTGCTCGACGCCTCGCCACAGCTCGTTGCCGAGGCGCACCGGCGAGTAGCGCTTGCGCATGATCTCGAAGAAGTAGGGAGCGGTCTCCCCGAAGACGTCGAGCTCCGGATAGATCTCCTTGCCGATGCCCTCGACGGTCATCAGCGCCTTGCCGACGAGCATGAAGTCGGTGGGGATCTCGAGCCCGTACTTGATCGCCCCCTGCACGAGATCGCGGATCATCCCGGAGAGCTCGATCTGCTTCAGCGGCTTGCCGAGGTACTTCTCGGCCAGCATGGCCACCTCGGCGCGGTACTCGCGCATGTCGATCTTCTTGGTCGGCTTGCCGATCGCGTAGAGCGCGTCGGCGACGCCGATCATGTCCTTGCGGACGGCCGCGACCATCAGGTCCACCGTGCGCTCGCGCAGCTCGGGTGACAGGCGCCCGACCATCCCGAGGTCGATCATCGCGACCTCGGGCGCCTCGTTCGGAGGCAGGATGATGACGTTGCCCGGGTGCGGATCGGCGTGGAAGAAGCCGTCCTCGAAGATCATCTTGATGATGATCCCGGTGGCCAGCTTGGCGATCGACTCGCCACTGGCGCCCTCGGCCACGGCGCGATCCAGCTTCTTGCCGTCGAAGTACTCGAGCGTCAGCACGTGCTTGCTCGACGCCTCGCGGAAGACGCGCGGGAAGCGAACGCGCTCCTTGCCGGCGAAGTTCTGGGCGAAGCGCTCGGCGTTGTCCGCCTCGGTGGTGAAGTTGAGCTCCGTCGTGATCGAGCGATCGAACTGCTGCACGAGCCCCACCGGCGAGTAGATGCGCGAGTCGGGGATGGCCCGCTCGATCGCCGCGGCCATGATGTGGAGCAGCTCGAGATCGCGCATCACGGTCGGCGCGACTCCCGGTCGCTGCACCTTCACGACGACGTCGCGCTGTCCCTCGGGCGTGGCGAGGACGGCGCGGTGCACCTGGCCGATGCTCGCCGCCGCGAGCGGCTTCTCGTCGAAGCTCACGAACACCTCGCCGATCGGCGCGCCGAGGCTCGACTCGATGACCCCGCGGATCTGCTCGAAGGGCGCCGGGGGGATGTTGTCCTGCAGCTTCTTGAGCTCCGCGATGAGCTCCGGCGGCAGCACGTCGGAGCGGGTGCTCGCGATCTGCCCCAGCTTGATGAAGCTCGGTCCCAGGTCTTGCAGCACGAGGCGCGCGCGCTCGTGGATGGAGATGCGCTGCTTCTCGTCCTCGCCCTTCTCGACCTCCTCGCTGGCTATCTCGGGGGCGTCGGCGTCTGCGCCCGACTCGACCGCCACCGCCTTCTCTTTGCGGCGCGTGCGGCCGAAGCCGGCGCGCGCGACGATCTCGCCGAACCCGTGGCGCACGAGGACGCTGGAGATCTCCCGGAGGCGCGCCAGGTCGCGTACGGCGCTGAGGACGGACACCATCGTTGCGGCGTCAGTTTCTCACGCGGACGACCGTTCCGGGGTCGAAAGACGTCGGATAGGTCGCGACCCATCCCGCGGGGAGGCGGGGGCCGGTGAACTCGAAGAGCCAGCGGGCGTCGAGCGGGGCGAGGTTCACGCAGCCGTGGCTGCGCACGTGGCCGAAGTCGCGGTGCCAGTACGTGCCGTGCAGGCCGACGGCGTGGTCGAAGAACTGGACGTACGGGACGTCCGAGAGCGAGTAGTGCGAGTCGATGTCGTCGCGCTCGGTGTTGTCCATGTCGGACGCGAGGATCTTCACCCAGATGCGGTGCACGCCGGTGGGGGTCGCGCTGTCGCTCCCCTGCGGCCCGCGTCCGGTGGAGACGAGCGTCGCGTAGATCGGGCGCGTCCCCTCGTACGCGACGAGCGTCTGGCTCGGGAGCTCGACGTCGATCCACTTCTCGTGCGCCCCCGTCACCTCCGCCGGGGGCGGCGCGACGTGCGGCCGCGCGACGTCGCGCGCGAGCATCCACCGGCCGTCGCCCACGCGCAGGTAGGCACCGCTCTCCTCGGCCACGTGCAGGAGCTGGAAGCGGGCAGCCGCGTCCACCGGCTTCACCTTCGGCGACGCGCTCGGGTAGACGCTCGCCTTGTCCGTGACGACCCACGCGATGTCGAGCGGCGCGTCCCCCTGCAGCGTCTCGCCGTGGAACACGGTTGGCCTGGCGGCGCCGAGGTCCGGCATCGCGACCCATAGGCCCTTGCTCGTGCGACCCCACCGCTGCCCGCCGGCGGACTTCTGCTCGAGGATCGCCATTCCCCAGCCGCCTTCGAGCTCGCGATCGGGCGCGCCCTCCTGGGTGCTTTCGAGGGTCTCGTAGGCGCTCGTGCCCTCCGGGCGAACGAAGAAATACTCGTGCAGCAGCCCGTCGGGCCCCGGGAGCCCCGGGACGGACGAGGCGTCGGCCATCGAGAGGGTCGCCCCGTCGGAGCACGTCCACGCGAGCGGCCCGACGAGCCACCACTTGCCGTCGCATCCGCCGCCGCGACGCGCACCGAAGATGGGTAGCGTCGTCCCGGCCGCCGTCACGCCGCGTCGCCCGCTCGAGCGGTTGGGTCCCAGAAAGAGCACCATGTCCCCATCGCGCCCGCGCTCACCCGGCTTCGCGATGACCGAGCGCGCACCGGCGGGGAGCGGCACCTCGCCCTCGTCGACCCAGGGTGGGATCGGCGCGTCGGCGAACGCGCGCGTCGCAGTCGTTGCGATGAGCGCCGCGAGCAGCCAGGGGCGCGTCGCGATTGTCATGGGTTTCCGCGGCTGGCTCTGCGGCGGCGCGCGACGACGAGCGCGAGGCCGAGAGCGAAACCGAGCATACCGAACGATGCACCGCGGCCGCTGCCCACCGTGGAGCATCCGCATCCGCCGCCGTTGCCGGAGGTTGCGCCGTTGCTCCCGCCATCCTCCGATGATCCGCCGCCCGAGCTGCTGCTCCCTCCGCCGCTGCTCCCGCTCCCGGTCCCACCGCTGGAACCCGATCCGCCCGAGCCTCCGCTGCTGCTGCCGCCTCCGTCGCCGCCACTGCTGCCGCCGCCGCTGCTACTGCCGCTCACCGCGCCGTCGGGACTCACCGCGCCAGCGTCCATGCTGGGGTTGCCCGTGGGCGTCCCGTACTCGAAGGCGCCGAGGTCCTTCGCCGTCAGCCGCGCCACCGCCGACACCGGATCGAAGTACTCGAACACCGGCGTCAGAGGAAACGATCCGGCCGAGCCCTGCGCGACGCCCTTGCCGATGGCGGGTGAGCCCATCTTCAGGTGGTAGTCGTACATCGCGGCGTTCACGAACATGGGATCCACGCCGTTCATGTTGTCAGCCGACAGCATCCCGGTGCTCGAGGGCGTCCCGCCGCCGTAGAAGATGTTGTCGTGCGCCGCGCCGAGCATGCCGCCGGTTGCGATGCTCACGAAGACGGTATTGGCGTCCCCGCTGTCGTTCACGAGCGTGTTGTTCGCGAGGTACAGCGTGTTGGTCCCGGTGCCCAGGCCTTCCTCGCCGTAGTTCACGACGGTGCCCTTGTTGCCCGAGTTCGGCCCCTTCTCGATCTCGTTGCCGACGAGGATGCCCACGCCCCCGTTGGGCAGGTCGACCTCGAAGCTGTCGTCGCCCGTCTCCCCGGTGATGCGGTTGTAGAGGATGTCGCTCTCGAGCGCACGCGACTTGAGGAGGTGCCCCCCGTCGCTGCCGGCCATGTGCGTCCAGTTGAACTGGAAGATGAGCTTCGCGTAATGCCCGATGTAGAGGTTGTGCGTGCAGCCGTTGCCGTCGGTGCAGCCGTTGCCGAGGCTGTTGTTGGCGAACTCGGTGTGATCGATGGTCTGGGTCCCGGTCCCCGCCGTGATCGGGCCGCTGAGGATGCCGGTCTGGTTGTCGTGGATGTAGCAGTTGGTGACGACGACCCCGTTCGACTGGATGCGCAGCCCCGCCCCGTTCTCCCCCTGGCCGGACGGGATCGCCGCGCCCATCAGCTCGAGGTTCTCGACGATCACGTCGTCGGCCTCGATGGCGTAGATGCCCTTCATGTTCGAGAGCGTCTGCCCGGTCACGTCGATCTTCGGGCGGGTGGCGCCGACGCCCTTGAGGTGCAGTCCGGCGGTCGAGATGTTGCACGAGTCGTTGTAGGTCCCGGAGGCGATGTCGATCTCGTCGCCGGGTGCGGCGGCAGCGATGGCGGCGCACGGCGTCGTGTAGGTCTGTCCCGGCCCCACCATGAGAGTCGCCGCGGAAGCAGACTGCGCGACGACTGTCGCGGCGAGGGCGCCGAGCGAGGCAAAAGAGGCAAGTGACTTCCTCATGCATCCATGGGAACCCCAGCGCTGCCGCGAAGCAAATGAAGCAGCGCCTCAGTGGCGTCCCAGGCACTAGGGCTTGGGCGGCTTGTCGCTCGAGGGCGGGGCCGAAGAGGGTTCTTCATACGAGGAGATCCCCTCCTCCAGCCGCCACTGGCGGGCCGGAGCTTCTCCTCTGGCGCCTCGATACCGCCTCGACCGAGCGCCTCGATGATGCGGAAGTGCGCGACGCGCGTGGGGGGTTCTCGCTCGGACTGCGGACTCCCCGTTCGGCTCGCGCACCCTCCGCCACCCTCGCGTGTACCAACCCCGGCGGGGCCGGTTCATAATCGTTGGATGCTCTTCTTCCGGTACGCGCCCTTCGCCGCTCTCGCACTCCTTG
>DATJYG010000796.1:0-11242 GCA_035499695.1 Polyangiaceae bacterium | reverse complement strand
TGCGCGTCAGATCGACCCAGAAGTTGCCCAGCGTCGACGACGTCTTGCGCGAGATGCCGCGGATGAGGGCGACCATGACGGCCATGCCCGACGCCGCGCAGACGAAGTTTTGCACGGCCAGGGCGGCCATCTGCGTGAAGTAGCTCATGGTCGTTTCGCCGCCGTAGCTCTGCCAGTTCGTGTTGGTCACGAAGCTGATGGCGGTGTTCCACGAGAGATCCGGCGAGACGGCGCCCATTCCGTCCGGGTTGAGCGGCAGGTGAGTCTGCAGGCGCTGGATCGCGTAGACGACGAGGACGCCGACGACGTTGAAGAGGAGCATCGCCCCCGCGTACGTCGTCCACTTCATCTCGCGCTTCTCGCGATCGAGCGGAACGCCGCAGGCGCGGTACACGAGGCGCTCGAGCCAGCCGAGCGCCTTGTCGATGACGATGGGCTCCTCCTCGTACACGCGCGCCATGTACAGGCCGAGCGGCTTCACCGCCGCCACGATCGCGACGAGGAAGACGAGGATCTGCAACCAGCCCTGCCAGCTCATGACAAGGACTCCGGCTTGAGCAGCGCCACGAACAGGTACACGAGCAGCCCCAGCGAGACCGCTCCTCCGACGACGTACAGGATGGGCATGGCGACTCCCTCAGACGCGCTCGCAGAGGCGGACGAGCCCCCACGAAAGCGCCAGCAGACCCGCGGTGAGAGCGATGTAGACGAGGTCCATCATGAGAAACGGCTCCAGGCACTGACGAGCGATCTCGCCATGGCAAGGGCGATTACGAGCGCGGCGCACCCCTCCAGATCGAGGCCGCGGGCCGCGCAGATGCCCAGGCGCGCGAGCGACCAGGCGACGAGGAAGAGCTTCGCCAGCAACTGAGCGCCTCGGAGCGCGTCATCCGGCGGCGGCCGGGGCGAAGCCGGCCGGAGCCCGGACGTGCGGTAAGGATGCGACGACTCCATGGCAGACGTTCCGGCATGCTCCTGAACACGAGCGCCGAACGTAGGCTCTGCGTCATCAAGAGGGCGTAAAACCGGGCCCTCGGCGCATAAAGAATTGGTTAAAAACCCCCGATTACGCCTCACGCGGAAGACGTAGAGCAATCGTCGTTCCGCTCGAGACCGGGTCTGTGTCGGATTTCACGTCGACGCTCCCGCCGTGCGCGACGAGCACGTCCTTGATCAGCATGAGGGCCAGACCGGTACCGTGCGTCACGCCTGCGCCGCGGCGAAAAAGATTCGCTGCCTTGTCGGCTGGGATCCCGGGCCCGTCGTCCTCGACGCCGATCGTCAAGGCACCGGGCTCGACGGTGATGTGCACGACAATCGTTCCTCCGGGGCGGCGCAGCGTTCCGTGGCGCACGTAGCGGAGTGCGTTGCCGACGAGCGTGGCGACCGCCCAGGCGATTTTCTCCGCGTCCACGCGCACGAGTGGAAGATCCGCAGGCGCCTCGATCTGGAGCGAGACGTCGCGCGCCATGGCCTGTGCCCGCAGCACCTCCAGCGTCCCCTGGAGAAGCTGGCGCACATCGGTCGGGGTCCGGTTGAGGGGGATGGCGTCCGTCATCGGCACCATGTGAGGATACGACGGTGTTCGCCGACTGGCCCGACGCGCGTGATCAGGCGCACCCGTGTCGGCCCACCGTGTCGTGCACGGCTGACATCGTGGCGCCGGGGTTGCTCGAGGTCGAAGCGGGCGCGCTGTACTCGAGCGTCGCCAGCGGCGCAGCGCACGTGCTCTCGTTTCCGCTGCTCCTCAAGCAGACGTTCACGCCGCTCGTTCAGCTCCAGGTGGGATCCAACGGTTACACGCTCGTCGATGCGGCGCCGTCGATTCGCTACTTCGACAACGTCTACTTCGGCCCCAAGCTGCACTTCCTCGACCAGGGAGACTGGTCGCCCTCGCTCGCGCTCTCGGCGCAACTGAGCTTGCCCACCTTCGCGGCGACGGGCTACTCACGCGCCGACGACGTGTTCGTCACCGGGTATGCGAGCAAGGACATCGGCTTCGTCCACGTCGACTGGAACGTCGGCGTGCTCTTCTGGCACGTCGACGCATCGACCTCGACGCAAGTGTTCACGGCCCTCGCGCTGTCGCCGTCCTTGCCCGCGCCTTTCGGCGCCGCCGTCGAGGGATACTGGTTCTCCGATGCGTCGCCCGTGGTGCCTCGTGACGGCGGCGTCCGCGTGGCGGGCAACGTGTCAGCTCGGTCTTGGCTCGTGTTCGACCTCGGCGGCGACGTGGGCTTCTTTCCGTCGACGCGCGCGTATAGCCTCTTCGCGGGCTTGACGATGATCCCGGTGGCCTTCCGATGAACGACAAGCCCCGCGAGCCGCAGCGCACGCATCCGCAGATCGTCACGGTCGTCGGCGACAGCACGCCTCCCCCCGACCAGCGCAAGAAGACGCTCGGGGACTTCGTCTTCGGACGCCGCCTCACCTCGGATGAAGAGGGAGAGCAGCAGATCGGCCCGCTCGCGGGCGTGCCCGTGCTGGGTCTCGACGCGCTGTCGTCGGCTGCCTACGGACCGGAGGCCGCGCTCACCCTGCTCCTTCCGCTCGGTGCGCTGGGGCTCACGTACGTCGTTCCCATCAGCGCGATCATCCTGGCGGTCCTGCTCGTCGTGTACTTCTCGTACCGGCAGACGATCGCGGCCTATCCGGGGGGCGGCGGCTCGTACACGGTGGCAAAGGACAACCTGGGTCGCCAGTGGGCGCTCCTGGCTGGTGCGGCACTCGCGCTCGACTACATCCTGAACGTCGCCGTGGGCATATCGGCCGGCGTGGGCGCGCTGGTCTCCGCGGTGCCCGGTCTGCTGCCGTTCACGCTCCCGCTCTGTCTCGCGATTCTGCTCCTGCTGACCTTCGTCAACCTGCGCGGGACGCGCGAGTCGGGCATCACGTTCCTCCTCCCGACCTATCTCTTCGTCGGCACGCTCGGCGTCGTCATCGTCGTCGGGACGGTCAAGGCGATCCTCAGCGGCGGCCACCCGACGCCGGTCGCTCCAATCCCGCCGTTGCCGGTGTCGACCGAGACGGTGGGGCTCTGGATCCTCATGCGCGCCTTCGCCAGCGGATGCACGGCGATGACGGGCGTCGAGGCCGTGAGCAACGGCGTGCCCGTGTTCAGGCCGCCCACGGTCAAGAACGCCGAGAGAACGCTGACGATCATCATCGCCATTCTCGTCGCCCTCCTCGCCGGCATAGCCGGCCTCTCGCGTCTGTACGGCGTCGGCGCCACTCCACCCGGGGAAGCGGGGTACCAGAGCATCTTGTCGCAGCTCGCGGGCGCGGTGATCGGGCGCGGCCCGCTCTACTACGTCACCATGGCCTCGGTCGTGTCGGTGCTCGCGCTCTCGGCGAACACGAGCTTCGCCGGCTTCCCGCGCCTGTGTCGCGTGCTCGCGCTCGACCGGTTCCTGCCGGACACCTTCGCCGTGCGCGGACGCCGGCTGGCGTTCTCGTACGGCGTCATCGTCCTGGCGCTCGTGTCGGGGGTGCTGCTCGTCGTGTTCGGCGGGATCACCGACAGGCTCATCCCCCTCTTCGCAATCGGGGCCTTCCTCGCGTTCACGTTGTCTCAGGCAGGCATGGTGGTGCACTGGCGGCGGGTCGGCGGGCCGGCCAAGGACCGCTCGCTCTGGATCAACGCCGTCGGCGCCATCGCCACGGGCATCACGCTCGTCGTCGTCGTCGTATCGAAGTTCGCCGAGGGAGCGTGGATCGCGGTGCTCATCGTACCGCTCCTCGTGTTCATGTTCTGGCGGATCAACCGCCACTACGGCGTCGTCGCCCGGCAGGTGGCCGAGGAGCAGCCTCTGTCGCTCGCGGAGGCGCACGCCCCCATCGTCGTCGTGCCCGTGCAGTCGTGGAGCAAGCTCACCGCGCGTGGGCTCCGCTTCGCCCTCGAGCTGTCCGAGGACGTGCGCGCCGTGCACATCCTCACGCAGGACAGCATGATCACCGAGCTCACGCCGATGTGGGACGAGCTCGTGGGCGCGCCGGCGCGGGCCGCGGGTCTCGCGGTGCCGCAGCTCGTCCTGCGCAAGTCGACGTACCGGCAGTTCTTCGCCCCGCTCGTGCGATACGTCGAGCACCTGAGGGACCGCCATCCGGACCGCGACGTCATCGTGATCGTGCCCGACCTCGTCGTCCGGCACTGGTATCACCGGTTCCTGCACAACAACCGAGGCACCGTGCTGCGCGCCCTGCTGAGGTTGCGCGGCGGCCCCCGCGTGGTCGTCGTCAATACGCCGTTCTACATCGAAGACTGATTGCCGCTCAGCGGGCGGCATCCTTTTCGCGACGCAGGGGCGGGAACGCCACGATGTCGATCGTCGTGCTCGCGATTCCGATGCCCGCGTCGTCGAGCCCGCGCAAGATGTCACGCGAGATGCGATCTTTGAGCTCGCGCGTGGAGCGATCGTAAGAGAGGAAGCGGAGGCTGAGCTCGAGCCAGTTGTCGGTGATGCGGTAGTAGACGCACGGCGCGAACGTCTCGAGATCGACGTTGTACTCGTCGGCCATGCGGCGCCGGTGCGGCTCGGCGTCGCGCTGGATGTCGGCGGTCGCGCGCTGGGCGGCCTCGAGCAGCACGGTCTCGGCGCGCCGCCGGTCGGACGCGTAGGTGATGGGGACCTGGATCTCGTCCCAGAGAAACGGGAACTCGCGCGTCGCGTTGTAGATGGGCTCCTCGAAGATCTTGTCGTTCGTGACGGTCACGATGCGACCGGTGTACTGCCGGCCGCGCACCCACACCGCGCTGGCGCCATCCGCCGGGTCCCCCATCTCCATGAGCGTCGTCTTGAGGAACCCGAGCGAGATGACGTCGCCTCGCACTCCGCCCATCGTGATGCGCTCGCCGATGGTGAAGACGCGGCTACGGATGATCACGAAGTAGCCGGCGAGCGACGTGACCACCTTCTGCAACGCGAACGCGAGCCCGGCCGAGATCAGGCCGATGCCCGTCGCGAGGCGGGCCGGGTCGTCGAACCATATGGAGAGCAGCCCGAGCAGGAAGAGCGCCGCGGTGAAGAGGTTCACCACCTGGCGCACCCAGAACGACCGTCGCTCGCGCGGCCGGCGGCGCCCCGCGGCGCGTACGACCCACTCGAGCAGCGAACGGATGACGACGATCGCGAGCGCGAAGGCGAGCGTGAGGATCGCCTTGCGCAGCGTCTCGGTAGAAACACCGAGGAGCCTGACGCCGAAGAGCTGGTAGGGGGTCTCGTTCACGGCCCCGCGATGGTAGCCGCCTCGGCCGTCCGGGCGCACCTGGCGGTGGCATTTGCCTGCGCGTTCACCGGCGCGGGAGATTGAGGACGAGACTGCGTCGAACGGTCGCGGGATCGCGGAACGGGAAGCGATCGACACCGAGGACGATCAGCGTTCCGTCGATTGCCACGGCCACGACGTCCTCTCCGCGCACGAACACCCGTTGCACCGGTGGCATCGGACTGGCTCGGCCGATCAAAGGAGCGAGGAGCCACCGGCCGTGCGCCGCCACCACCTGCCGCAGCGCCACGAGCCGAACGCCGATCGCGAAGAGGAACCCCGCCAGGTACAGCGCGATGAAGCGGCGCACATCGCTCGGCTCGTGCAGGACCTGCCTCCACAGGAAGACCGCACAACAGATCAGGCAGAACAGCGATCCGAGACGTGTGAGCGCGCGCACGCGTCGCATGCCGCCCAGGTACACGAGCGGTTGCCGAATCCGGTCGTCATCGGCGTCCCGAGCCATGTCGGTAATGCCGACCAGCGTAGGCACACCTGGATCAAAGCCGAGTTAAGACCCACCGATCGGGTATTAGGAAATCGTTAGGGCGCTATGGCCGCTTCTCCGTCGACTGCCCGTTCCTCGCGAGCGTGAGCGCCGTGCTGATGTCCTTCATGACACCCTGCTCGTTGGGCCCGGGGAGTCTCGGATCGTCCATGACGACGACGGTCACCCGCGTCTTGCCGGGGCCCGCAGGCTCCACCCAGATGCCGATCTGGTCTTCTTCGCTCGGGTCGGTGACGAAGTAGTTCTCGGACTCATGGTTCTGGACGGCCCCGACGGGATTCCACTTCATCACGGCGTGGCTGGCGGCCCACATCTCCTGCGTGCTGGCCTCGAAGACGCGGACGGTGCCCTCTCCGGAGTCATGGGCGGATTTGGCGTCGAGAGCCGCGCTCGCGCACGCGGCGCCCGAGAGAGCGGTGACCAGGGAGCCGACGAATGCGATGGTGCGTGTTTTCATGCACCAAGCCAGGAGCACGATGTGTTCCAAGCGCCTGATCGCTTCAAACTGCGCTGCGTGTCGAGGCGCTGATCACCGGGTTTGCGCCGCAGCGAAGCGCTTGCGCGAGGTTCAAGGCTCTCAGGTAGGCTCCCTCTGATTGCCGCTGCCCATCATCGCCGCCGAGACCGCAGTCGTCGCCGATGCGCCCGCAGCCAAGCCGGTCGACGTCAGTGAACCTCCGTTCGCCGAGTACGACTACGCGTGGATGAACGGGAGCAATCCCCAGCCATCGTCACTGCTCGTGATGGGGCCGGTGACGTGGTCGCTGTACGTCGACACGTACTACGCGTGGCAGACGTGGCAGCCGGCCGATCACACGATCTTCCCGACGACGACGGCGCCGCGGCACGACGAGATATCGCTGAACCTCGCGCACGTGGGCATCGACATCACCGGGCTCGATGGGCCCATCGGGCGCCTGTACCTGCAGTACGGCTCGATCGTCGAGACCATCGCGGGGCAGGACACGACGACGACCCGGGGGTTCTTCCTCACGAACCGCCTGCTCCAGTACGTCGAGCAAGCCGCGGCCGGCTGGCACTTCCACTGGATGCACGGCGCGAACGCCGAGCTCGGGATCTTCCCCTCGTACATCGGCCTCGAGAGCTACCTGCCCGAGGAGAACTGGTCGTACACGCACGCCTTCATCTCTGACGCGACGCCCTATTACTTCTTCGGCTTCCGCGGGCAGCTCTTTCCGTCGCAGCGGCTGAAGGTGGAGCTCTGGGCCGTCAACGGCTGGCAGACCTTCGGCCAGTGGCACGAGGGAAAGTCGGGCGGGTACCTGTGGAACTGGCGACCCAACGGGTGGCTCTCGCTCGTCAACTCGTTCTACGCGGGGCAGGAGGCGAAGGACGATCCGGACTCGGTGCGCCTCTACACGGACAACAACGTGCAGGTGCGCTACTTCCAGCGCGAGCACGGCTTCCTGCGATCGATGGCCCTCTCGCTCGTCGGCGACGTCGGCTACGAGCACCGCGGGAACGCCCCCTCGGGCGCCATGGGCGGGATGTCGCTCGCGCATCGGTGGGAGTGGACCGATCGCTGGAAGAGCAGCCTTCGCGGCGACATCATGTTCGACCAGACGCAGGCGATCTCGCCCAAGTTCCCCGTCGGCTCGCCGTACCCCTGGCCGGGTACCAACCCTTTCGTCGCCGCGGGCATGACGGCGACGCTCGATTACTGGCCGAGCCCGTGGCTCGTCACGAGGCTCGAGTTCGCGCACCGGATCGCCAACCAGCCGCTCTTCAGCGGGACGCGAGGAATCACCGGGCCCGACGGGCAGCTCCCGACGTCACCCGCCGCCGCCGCGTCCTTCACGCCCGACCTGCGCCGCGCCGACGACCGCATCCTGTTCAACGTGACGCTGCGGCTCTGACCTCGGTAGGCTCGGCGGCCGAGGAGGATAGAAGTGCAATCGCCGCTCCTTCAGTCGCAGCTGCTCCGCGCGCGCTCGAACGTGAACCTGTGGAAGATCCCGCTCGCGCTGTCACTCGGCGGCGTGGCCCTCTTCGGCCTCACCATGGTCCCGGATGTGCTCGATGCGCTGGGGATCATCCATCTGCCCACCTGGTTCACGATGGGAAGCATCGACGACGCGCGCGCCATCCTGAGCGCGATGCTCGGGTGCGTCAGCACGGTGCTCGCGCTGATCTTCTCCGTCGCGCTGCTCGTGCTCTCCATGGTGGCGACGCTCTTCGGGCCGCGCCTCCTCTATCGCTTCCTGCACGACTGGGTGACGCAGGTGACGATCGGCCTCTTCATGGCGACGTTCGTGTACCTGTGCCTCGTCTTCCTGGTCACCCACCAGGACCCTCACACGACGTTCATCCCGCAGGTCTCGCTCATCATGGCGTGGCTGCTCGTCGTCGCGAGCTTCTCCTTCCTCGTCGTCTACAGTCACCGGATCGCGGCGTCGATCCAGAACCCGGATCTCGTCGCGCGCATCGTCGACGACATCCGACCCGAGATTTCCGTCCCGGCGAGCGTGGGATCGGGCGAGGCGCCGGGCGCCGACGTCCTCGACGAGCAGGCCGCCGAGGGTGCGGGGGTCGAGTGTCCGGTCAGCGGCTACGTCCAGGAGATCGATCACGCAGCGCTGGTCGCAGAGGCCGCGTCCGCGGGGGCCGTCGTGCACGTGCTCTTCCGGCCCGGCCAGTTCGTCCTGCGCGGCGAGCGCCTGGCCAGCGTGTCTTCGGCGCGTCGCGGTACCGACCTCGCCCGACGCGTCCTGGCGCGCGTGGCCATCGGCCGACATCGCACCATCGAGCAGGATCCCGAGTTCGGGATCGCGCAGATCGTCGAGATCGCCCTGCGCGCGCTGAGCCCCGCCGTGAACGACACGTTCACGGGCGTCGCGTGCGTGGACTGGATGGGCGACGCGCTCCTCGTCGCCGCAGAGGCGCCGGTGCACGACGGTTGCTGGTTCGACCGGGCCGGCAAGCTGCGGCTGCACGTGCGGCCGCTGCCCACCGAGCGCCTGGTGCGGATCGCGTTCGATCAGAGCCGGCAGGCGGCTGCCGACAACCCGGCAGTCCTCATCCGGATGCTCGACGTGATCCGTCGGGTCGCCCCCCGGATGCAGACCGACGCTTCGCGCGACGCCCTGCGCGCGGAGGCCGACGCGATTCGCGAGGCGTCCGCCGCGAAGGTGCCCATCCAGCTCGATCGCAAGGACGTGGAAGCCGCGTGGAAGAAGGCTAGCGAGGCGCTGCCCGCGTGACGCGAGACAGGTCGACGATCGCCTCGGCCTGCTGGTAGCGAGCGGCCTCTCCGTCGACGAACTCGAGCGCGGCCGCGAGCGTGGAGAAGATGCCTCCGAGGGCACGCTCGTGCGTCTCCTCCATCACGAGCCACGCGCGTCCGCTCCTGCGGATGCGAAACGAGACCGTGTCGGCGGTGTTCATGGGTGATTCGAAGCCTTTCTCGCCGTTCAGGCGGCGGCCCCGCGAGCCGCGGAACCCGAGCTGCGCCTGTCCGTCAGCCAGACGAGGCGCAGTCGCGCGTCGACAGCGTGGCGTTCGAGCACTGCGTCGAGCACGCGATGAGGCTCGTGATCGCGATGCCGCGGACGCGCGTCGTAGCGGGCGATGCGCGAGACCTCGAGCAAACTCGTCGCCGCGATCACGCTGTCGGCGTCGAGGACCCCCCCGATGACGTGCGGGTCGCGCGTGATGAACGGCGGCTCCTCGGGGATCTCGCAGCGCGGCTCCGTCGTACGCAGGATGTGCCCGAGCTCGTCCACGTGCCGCTCGTGCTCGGCGAGGAACGCGCCGAAGCGTTCGATGTCTTCGCGGCGGTCGAGCCGCAGGATGGCGAGCTTGGTCGCCCAGGAGGCGTCGCGCTCGTAGCCGATCCACTGCATGAGCTCGAGCACGGCGCCGGCAAACTCTGGAACCTTTTCCATGCCCGGGACTCTATTCACGCGCGGATCAAGGGGGCGTTAATACGGACCGCATCGGCATCAAGGAAGCGTCAACGGGATGGCGAGGTCGACGGTGCTTCCTTCGTGGCGTATTGAGGAGGCGTGGCTCGACCGATCGTCACGCTCGTGCTCGGAGCATGCCTCGCGGGTTGCTCAGGCGTGCCCTTCCTCGTGCCCGACACGCGCACTCCCGCGGATCACGCGCGCGAGGTCGAGCCGAAGTGCAAGGACTTCGGCGAAGCTGCCGCCGCGCCGATGCTCGCTCCGAGTGCGATCGACACCGTCGAACCGGCGTACTCCTACGTGCAATCCGGGCCGGCGGATCGCCAGGCGCACTTGCGGGGTGCACGCATCCGCATCAAGCCGCTCCCCGGGTTCTCGAAGGAGACCATCGCGCGGAGCGTCGAATGCCACGAGGCGCGTGTCCTCCTCGGTCAGGGAACGGCGCGCCCCGACGACCCCTACGTGATGCCAGATCACTGGCTCGATATCGACGTCGAGTCGGAGGGCGACGGCTTCGCGGTGCTCGTGAGAACCGACGAAATGGACACCGCTCGTGAGTCGCTCGCGAGAGCGCAGCGCTACGCGCGTTCTGCGTCGGCCCGCTGACGTTTCGGGAACGTTTCGCGGATCGCGAAACCCGCATGACACGGAGCGTCATTAATACTCCGCCGCGATGAAACGTGACGAAGCATCGAGGACACGCTCGCACGGAGAACGCAATTCGTGCGTCCTTATGAGTTCTTTATCCGGGCGGGCGCCGTCTTTACGCCCCTTTGATCCGGGGGTGTCTATCTTGCACGACCACCCGGGGGTCAGGAAAACCAACATGTCCCGTACGACGGTCCGTTTGATCTCGCTCGGCGCGATCGGGTGCAGTCTCCTCGCTCCGGCGATTGCTCGCGCGCAAGGAGAGCCGCAGCCGGCACCTCCTGCGCAGCCTGCGGCGCCAGCTGCACCCAACGCCCCTGCGCCTCCCGTGAATCCGGCGGCTCCGGTCACTCCTCCGCCGCCCGTGGTCCCGCCCGTTACGCCGGCCTCACCCGGCGCCGAGGAGGCTCGTCAGCCGCCCGCGTCCGAGAAGGGCGCGCCGCCGGCTCCGGAGCCTGCGGCTGGCGAGGAGAAGCCCGCCGAGCCGTTCGCCTTCGGCGACTTCACGTGGCTGAACGGAGCTTCGCGCCAGCACAAGGCCGTCCTCGACACGCCGTACTTCACGCCCGAATTCCTCGTCGACGTGAACTACACGGTTTCGCAGAACAACCCCATCGACCATACGGTCGTCGGTTCGACGGCGCTCTCGCGCAACAACGAGTTCACCCTCGCCTTCCTCGGCTTCGGCGGTGACTTCCACTACGAGCACGCGCGCGGCCGCCTCATGACCCAGTTCGGCGTCCGTTCGACGCTCGTCCCGCGCAACGACGGCAGCTCGATGCGCGGTCAGTTCGACCTGGAGACCGCCCTCCGATACATCAGCGAGGCCTACGGCGGCTACCACTGGAACGCGCTGCACGGCATCAACCTCGACGCCGGCATCTTCATGTCGTAC
>DATJYG010000795.1:0-2619 GCA_035499695.1 Polyangiaceae bacterium | reverse complement strand
CGAGGCGCATCCACCCCTGCTCCGGCCACGGGCTCCCCGGCACGAGCGCCTCGGCCGCCGCGCGCGCGTGCCCGATGGCCTCGGGCCAGTCACTCTTCTGCACGGCCGCATCGCAGAGGCTCACCTCGGCCCGCCCGGCAGCCACCTCGCGCACCGTGACGATCGCCACGATGGCGACCACGACGAGGCCCACGAGAACCAGGACGCGCGTCACGACGGGCCTACACGGATTGGAGTGAACAGGAAGATCAGAAGATCAGAAGGTGGTTTGCCCAAACCTTCTGATCTTCTGATCTTCCTGTCTCTCTCTCTCATGCGAAGTCGCGCTTGCGGAAGATGAGCGCGCTCGCCGCGAGGAGGCCGGTCGCGTAGAGCGCGGCGTGCAGGGCGGCGACGCTCACGTAGGTCCACGTCGGCTCGTCGGGCAGCTGGCCGAGGAGCAGGGGACGCGCCGGCACGTAGACGTGCAGGTTCGGCACGACGCGCGCGAGGATCTTGCCCCAGTCCGCCATGGGCCCGAACAGCTTGCGCGGCAGGTGCGCCAGCGTGTCCGCCGACCGCCCGATGACGAAGAGGAGCGTCGTGAACGTCGCCGTGAGCCCCGGCGACGAGAAGGACGCGAAGAGCATCGCCACCGCCGCGACGATGGCCACCTCGGACACGGTCAGCGCGGCGCCCGCCGTCACGAGCTGCCGGTCCTCCGCCGCGGGCCCCGCCTCGAGCCACATCGCCAGCGCGAACGCCAGCGCCCACGGCACCAGCACGAAGACGCGCGCGTGACGCGCCCGCACGAGCAGCGCCGCGAGCATCGCCGCCATGAGCAGCACCGCCGCACCCACGCGCCACGGAAGCTGCCCCGCCTCCAGCCCCAGCGTCGCGAACACCGACCCCGCGTCGATGCCCACGAACACGAGCACCGTGAGCAGCATCCCGAGGTACTTGCCGACGACGTACTCCCAGCGCCGGATGGGTCGCGACAGGATCGGGAACACCGTCTTCAGCTGCAGCTCGCGGTGCAGCGACGTCGACCCGAGCACGATGGCCACGACCACCCCGAAGAGCGACATCGACGCCGCCCCGAGGTCCGCCACGACGCGCACCTCGTTGTGCAGCGACATCGCCGCGACCACCACCGAGTACGCGTTCCACGCGATGGCGAGCACCAGCATCGCCACGATGAGCCGCGCCCGCGCCGCCTCGCGGTACGTGTTGAGCGCGATCGCGAGGATGCGGCCTCCCACGAGCGCTCTTTTACACCGGCCCTCGCCGCGCGGGCATCACTTCTCCCGCTTGCCCTTCGGCGCAGGCTTGAGCGCCTCGGCCACATCGGCGGGCGACAGCTCGAGCGCGACCATGCGCTCGACTGCG
Organism: Polyangiaceae bacterium; assembly: GCA_035499695.1. Classification (GTDB taxonomy): domain Bacteria; phylum Myxococcota_A; class Polyangia; order Polyangiales; family Polyangiaceae; genus Palsa-1150. Next base: position 1,251 of record DATJYG010000795.1, on the reverse strand, counting down.
GCCAGGAGGGGCGCGCGCATCGCCTGAGGAAGGATGGCCGCCGCCTCCGCGGCCACGCACACGACGGAGTCCACGAGATACGGCGTCGCCGGCCGCTTGGGCCATGCCGGCACCGGTGGAGGCGGCGCGGGCGCCTCGATGCCGAGGTCCACGAGGCTCTTGCCGAGCGAAGCGGCCAGCTCGCCCGCGAGGGCCCTGTCCCTGGGGTGAGCGAGGCGCGCCATCGCGGCGACCTGGAAGTCGGTGGGCGCCGTCTGGCCACCTTCCCAGCGCAACACGGTGCGCTTGGAGATGCCGAGCGCCTCGCCGAGCTGCCTCTGGCTGTGAACGAGGACGCTGCGCAAGCGTCCGATGAGCGGACGGATGACCTGCGGGTTGACGAGGATGGGGTTGTACACGTGTTTGTCACCATTTCGCGCGGACGAGTCGCCGATTGGGCCGGATTCGGTGACGCGCGTGTCCCACCCGGTCACCGTCCGCGCCGACGAGGTGCCGCAGGGCAGCTATTCACCACCGAATCGCGCGGACTCGGTGACGATAGCAGCGGGCAGGGTGACTCGTCCCGCGCAATCGCGACGGATCCGCGCTGATACGGTGACACATGCCGCGCGTACGGTGACGCACGAATGGCGATTGGTGACGCGCGCCGAATGAACGGTGACGAAGCCCGTGCCTACCGACGCCCGCCGCCCTGATTGCGGCGCGTGTCTACGCTCCGACGAACGCGAGGGGAGAACCGGGCATGCCGCAAGACTGTCCGCCCCACGTCGTCGGTTGTCCAGCAGGCGGACGACGATTGCTTACGGAGCCATAAGCAAATCCGTACGGCAGTCCAGCGCTTCGGCGCGATACCTTCTGCCATCCGCCATGCGAACACGATTCACGATCGCGTTCGTGGCCGCGACGGTCGTGGGCGCCTTCGCTTGTGGATCGAGCTCGGTGTCGAACGGCGGCCCGGCCGACGCGGGATCGCAGCCCGACGCGACTTCGCAGCCGTGCATGCCGGGTCGATCGGTCGCATGCACCGGGGTCGGCGGGTGTGCGGGGGGACAGGTCTGCAACGCCGACGGGACCGCGTTCGGAGCCTGCGATTGCGGCGTCTCGAACGACGCCGGGACGCCCGCGGATGCGGCTCCGCCCGACGGGAGCGACGCGAACGACGGGAGTCGGGCGCTGGACGCCGGCTGGTCTCCGAGGAGCCTGAGCGGCTTGATCCTGTGGGTCGACGGCCAGCACTTGGGCGACGCTGGC
>DATJYG010000794.1:0-21132 GCA_035499695.1 Polyangiaceae bacterium | reverse complement strand
TCGGCACATGCCCGAATCGATCCAGGTCGCGCGCGCCGGCGGGCTCGACGCACCTGAAACGAGCCCGCCGACGCAGCCGTTCGTCATGGTCGTCTTCGGCGCATCCGGAGACCTCACCAAGCGCCTGCTCGTGCCGGCGCTCTACAACCTGGCGTGCGACGGGCTGCTGTCCGAGCAGTTCGCGCTGCTCGGCACGGCGATGGAGGACCTGTCGACCGACTCCTTCCGCGCCCGCATGAGCGAGGACATCAAGAAGTTCCACACGCGGCAGGACTTCGATCAGCCCGCGTGGGACCGGCTGGTCGAACGCTTCCACTACGTCCCGGGCGGTTTCTCCGACCCGGGTCTCTACGAAACGCTGCGCGCCGAGGTGGCGAAGCTCGACGCGAAGTTCGGTTGCCAGGGCAACGTCCTCTTCTACTTCGCGGTCGCCCCGCGCTTCTTCGGCCTCCTCTGCGACAACCTCGCGCGCGCCGGCTTCAAGCAGGGGCAGGCGGGGGGCGGGTGGAAGCGGTGCATCGTCGAGAAGCCGTTCGGCACCGACCTCGACTCGGCGCGCAAGCTCAACGCCGAGGTGCTCGCCAACTGGCGGGAGTCCGAGATCTACCGGGTCGATCACTACCTCGGCAAAGAGACGGTGCAGAACCTGCTCGCCTTCCGCTTCTCGAACGGGATGTTCGAGCCGCTGTGGAACAAGCACTTCATCGACAACATCCAGTTCAACGTCGCCGAGGCCGTCGACGTCGAGGGGCGCGGCGGGTACTACGACCAGTCCGGCGTTCTGCGCGACATGATGCAGAACCACATGTTCCAGATGCTCGCTTACCTCTGCATGGAGGTGCCGGGCTCCTTCGAGGCGGACGCCATCCGGAACGAGAAGGCGAAGCTCCTGCAGTCGGTGCGGCATTACACGCCGGCGGAGGTCGACCGGTACGTGGTGCGCGGACAGTACGGGCCGCAGCTCGACGACAAGGGCAACGTCGTGAAGCCCGGGTACCGGCAGGAGAAGGACGTGAACCCGGCGTCCAACACCGAGACGTACGCGGCGGCGCGCCTGCACATCGACAACTGGCGCTGGGAGGGCGTGCCCGTCTACCTGCGGTCGGGCAAGGCGCTGTGGAAGCGCGGGACCGAGATCGTCGTGGAGTTCAAGAAGGCGCCCGAGGTGCTGTTCCGCGGCACGCCGGTCACGCAGCTCTCGCCGAACCGCCTCATCTTCCACATCCAGCCGTACCAGGGCATCGAGGTGCGCTTCCAGGCGAAGATCCCGGGGCCGCGCCTGCACCTGCAGCCGGTGCACATGCGCTTCTCCTACGGCGACGCGTTCAAGGGCTCGCGGTACACGGGCTACGAGGTGATGCTCTATTCGTGCTCGTACGGTGACGCGACGCTCTTCTCGCGCGGCGACCTCGTGGAGGCGGCGTGGGAGGTGGCGCAACCGATCATCGACCGGTGGAAGGAGAAGCCGCCGGCGGACTTCCCGAACTACGCGCGCGCGAGCTGGGGCCCGAAGGCGGCGGCCGACCTCATCGCGCGCGACGGGCGCCAGTGGCACGAGGTGGTGACCGAGGAAGTGCTGCGCTGCGTGCCGCTCTTCAAGGACGGCGACCGGCTGTTCCTCGAGCAGGTGGTCATGGCGCTCCACGCGCGACAAGCGGAGGCGGGAGAGCTCGTCATCAAGAAGGGAGACATCGGGCGCGAGCTGTATCTGGTGGCGCGCGGTCAGGTGGAGGTCATCGGCGAGACGGGCAAGGTGATCAAGGTGCTGCGCGACGGGGACATCTTCGGCGAGATCGCGGTGCTCACCAGCCAGCCGCGCACGGCGGACGTGCGCGCCAAGACCCCGTGCGATCTCTTCGTGCTCGACAAGGCGGACTTCAGCCGCATCCTGCGCGACAACCCGCACGTCGCCGAGGCGGTGAAGCAGATCGCCAAGGAGCGCTACAGGATCAACATCCTCATGGAGGCGCTCATCGCGCCACATTGAGTTGCGCGGGGGGGGCTGGTGAGGCGGGCCCCCGGCTCCATCGCTGCAGCCGGGCAGCCTCAACGGCGCGACTCTTCGATCGTCTCGGTGAGCTGGAGAACGACGCCGACGGCGCAGAGGGCGGTACCGGCGAGCGTCGCGATGCCGCCGGCGCGCTGACCCATCGCCCAGGCGACGGCGGCGCCGATGAATGGAGCCGCCGCGAAGACGGTGCCGGTGCGCGCGGCGCCGAAGGCGCGCTGCGCGTGGAGGTAGAGGCGGAGGCTGAGGCCGTAGCCGATGACGCCGGTGACGAGCAGGAGCACGGTGGCGCTCGCGCCGGGCCACGGCTCGGCGAGGGCGCGGGCGCGGGCGAAGGTGAACGAGAGCGACGCGCCGAGCACGCCCTTCGCGCCGACGACCTGCGCCGTGCTCCGTCGCGAGAGCGCCCGACTGAGCACGCTGTCGCCGGCCCAGGCGAGCGTCGAGCCGACGACGGCGAGGGCTCCCCAGCCGGCCTCGATCGACGCGGACTGTCCTCCGAGCACGAGGAGCGCGCCGCCCGCGAGGATGGCCACGAGCGCCGACGCCACGCGTCCGCCGATGGTCTCGCGCCAGATGAGCCGCGCAAGCAGCACCGTGAAGAGCGCCTCCAGGTTGAAGAGGAGCGACGCCGTGACGCCGCTCGTGTGCTGCAGGCCCCACGCGAGCGCAATCGGCGCGGCGACCGCACCGAGCAGCGTCACCGCGACGAGCAGCGGGACATCGCGACGCTCGAGTCGCGGCGCGTCGGGCGCGCCCGTGGGCACGGCAGCGAAGAGGGCCGACCCCGCATAGAGAAGCGCGGCCGTCGTGAAGGGTCCGACGCCTCGACCGAACCGCTGCACGAGGGGCGTCGTCCCGCCGAACGCGAACGCCGCGCCGAGCGCCAGGAGACCCCCGAGCGTATTCGGCCGCGCCCGCATCTACGCTGCCGACGCGACGTCTCGCTTCGACACCCCGGCCCGCACGCGGTCCGCGAGGAGACGCACGATGCGCGCCGCTCCGGACAGGGCGCCGCCGAGCGTGAGAAACCCGTGGGGCATGCCCTCGACGAGCACGTGCTCCACGCGCACGCCTGCCGCGGTCATCTTGTCGGCGTACGCGCGCCCCTCGTCGCGCAGCGGGTCGAAGCCCGCGGTGATGACGAGCGCCGGCGGCAGGCGCGACACGTCGCTCGCGAAGAGGGGGGAAGCGCGCGGTTCGCGCTCGGCGCCGCTCTTGCCCATGTATCGCTCGAGGTACCAGTCGCTCGCTGCCTTCGAGAGGAAGAAGCTGTCGCGGAACTGCGCGTGCGACCGCATGCTGCGCGTCATGTCGGTCCCCGGGTAGACGAGCGCCTGGAACACCGGACGACGCGCGTCGTCGCGGAGCGCCTGGGCGACGACGGCGCTCAGGTTGCCGCCCGCGCTGTCTCCGACGACCGCGACGCGAGCCGCATCGATGCCGAAGGCAGCGGCATCGGCGAGGATCGCGCGCGCCGCGGCGATGGCGTCGTCGGCCGCGGCGGGGAATGGATGCTCCGGCGCCAGCCGGTAGTCCACGGCGACGAGGACCACGCCCGCCTCGTCGGCGAGCACACGACAGACGCGGTCGTGCGAGTCGAGCGAGCCGACGACCCATCCTCCGCCGTGGAAGTAGATGAGGCCGGGGGCTGCCGCGGCCCAGCGTGCCGACGCCGGCGTGTACACGCGCGCAGGCAACGGCCCTGCCGCGCCCGCCACCCGCGTGTCTCTCACGGACACGCCGGCGCGTGGCTCGAAGTCCAGCGTCGGCGCCGCTCGGTCCATCGCCGCGCGCGCATGCTCCACCGTGCCCGCGTGCATGGGCGGCACGCGCAGCAGCTCGATGAGCCGCATCAGGACCTGCATCTGCAGGTCCATCTCGTACCCCTCCTCCGTGCGGCGGGGCGGGCCGGCGATCGCCCTCAGCACCCGAGGCGGCAGCGACATGACGGCGAGCGTCGTGGCGCGCTCTACGCTCGTGGGAAGGCGGAAGGCCATGGGCGCAAACCAGCGTACTCTGGCCGGGCCATGCTGTGGCTCGAAGTTCAGCGGCTGCTGCCGATCGCGCTGCGCGCTGCGGGCGTGGTCGTCTGGGCCGCGGCGCTGGCGCTCGTGCCGCTCGTGCTCGTGCGGCGCAAGGAGCCGTCGTCGACAATCGCCTGGATCCTCGCCCTCGTGTTCTTGCCGGCGGTCGGCGCCACGCTCTTCCTGCTCTTCGGTCGCGACCGCGTGCGCTGGCCGGCGAGACGAAAGCGCGAGCTCGACGCCATCGTGCGCGCCCAGGTCGCCGATGCGCGCGAGGAACGCCCCGAGGCCGACCGCACTTCGCAGATCCCGCTCGCGAGCCCCCTGGAGCGGGCGCTCTTCCGCATCGGAGCGCGCCTCACGCATCAGCGCGCGACGAGCGGCAACGCCGTGCGCGTGCTCGCCGACGGCAACGCGAAGTACGAGGCACTCGGCGCCGCGATCGACGCCGCCAAGCACCACGTGCACGCGCAGTACTACCTGATACGCGACGACGCGACGGGCGCCTGGTTCCGCGAGCGCCTCGTCGCCGCCGCTTCCCGCGGCGTCACCGTGCGCCTCCTGCTCGACGGCTTCGGCTGCTTCCCGCTCGGGAGCTCGTGGCTGCGCCCCCTGCGCAAGGCCGGTGTGCACGTCGGCGTCTTCCTGCCGATGCGCAGCGTCCTGCTGCAGCCGGTGAACCTGCGGAACCACCGCAAGATCGTCGTCGTCGACGGAGAGTGCGCCTTCACCGGCGGGTTCAACATCGGCGACGAGTACCGCGGCGGCGAGATGCGCAGCGTGGGAGCGTGGCGGGACGTTCACCTGCGCATCGAGGGCCCCGCCGCCGCCGAGCTGCAGCGCGTCTTCTTCATGGACTGGGCTTTTGCGACCGGCGACGCGATCGACCCGCGCGAGTACTTTCCGCGCGACATCTCCCCGCGCGGCACGGCGACGATCGCCGTCATCCCGAGCGGGCCCGACACGCGCACCGAGGCGATCCATCGGCTCTTCTTCGGGGCCATCGTGGGCGCCGAGCGCGAGGTGCTGGTGACGACGCCGTACTTCGTGCCGACCGAGTCGCTGCTCGTCGCGATGGAGCTCGCGGCGATGCGCGGCGTGCGGCTCGAGCTCCTCCTGCCGGGGCGGTCGAACCACCGCGTGACGTACCACGCGGGACGGAGCTTCTACGCGCAGCTGCTCGAGGCCGGCGTGGACATCCTCGAGTACACCCCCGGCATCGTGCACGCCAAGACGCTGGTAGCCGACAGGACGGTGTCTCTCGTCGGCAGCGCGAACATGGATCTGCGGAGCTTCCGGCTGAACTTCGAGGTGCACACGCTCGTGCACGATGCACCGACCGCGGCCGCTCTGTGCGACACCTTCGCCAGCTACGAGAAGGACGTGGTGCACGTCGAGAAGGACGCGTGGCGGGCGCGTGCGTGGTCCTTCAAGCTGCGCGAGGGCGCGTCGCGCCTCGTTTCGCCGCTGCTTTGAGCGAGCACTCTCGGACTATGATGCGCGCCATGCGCGCGCTCCTCATCGCATTCGTTGCTCTCCTGGGCTGCTCGCGTGAGTCCGCAGCACCTTCGCCATCGGCGTCGGCATCGCCGCCACCCGCGGCGGAGGGCGGCGCTCCCGCGGACACGCACTCCACGCCCGCCTCACCGATGTCCGAGTGCGTTTCCGCCAGGGTGTCCCTCGAGACCCTGCTCATGAAGCTGCCGAGGACGTGCGGGGGCGCGAGCGACTGCGACGGCTACTACCTGCGGCCCAGCGCCTGCGAACCCGCGATCATCCTCGCGAAGCCCGGCCTCCCTGCCGACCAGCAGGCGGCGCTCGAGAGCCTGCAGGCCACGGCGCGCCGCACGTGCCCTGGCGACAAGGGCGCCTGCTCCCCGCGCCCCTTCCGGGCAGAGTGCCGTGCGGGCCGCTGCGTCGACGGGCTCGCCCCGCAGACCAGTCGGTGAGTCAACCGCGGGGGCGCATCGAGTCGACGAACGCGTCCATCTCCTTGGTCGCCGCCTTCACCGTGGCATCGGGGCCGGTGAGCTTGAAGAACCAGGTGCCGCTCGGGGCCTCGATGATTGCGCCGAGCAGGCGCCAGGAAGAGTGCGGGGACGTCGGCGGAGCGCCAGGCATCTGCATCGCCTTGTAGGTGCCGGCGACCTCGACGCGCGTCACGTTCATGCCATGCACCGTGCGCGTGGTGCGCGCCGGCGGCGACGTCTGCGGGTCGAACTGCTTGACCCAGCGGTCCACGTTGTCGTCGACGCTGCCGCCCTTGCCAGCACCGAACGTGATCGCGAAGCACTCGGCGTCGTCCGAATCGCCTGGCGCGCGAGGAATGAGCCACTCGGCCGCACGCATCGAAGTGGACGGCTTGTGACGCTGCCACCGCGGCGGGTCATCCCACACGAGCGCGAGGTTCGAATCCGACGCGGACGCCGATCCCGGCGCTGACGCCGACGCAGACCCGGACGCCGACCCCGCCGCCGGCGCCGGCCCCGACGGCTCCGCCGGCGATCGCGAGCACGCCATCATCAGAAGGAGGAGGGCGGCGCCGGTTCCACGCATCGTCGTTCAAGCCGCGGTCGTGGCGACGGCCGCCGCGGCGCTCTTCACGCGGTCCATCGCCTCGTCGAGGATCGCGAGGCAACCATCGAGCGAATCGCACGTGTTCAGGCGCTGCCGCAGCACCGCAGCACCGGGGATGCCCTTCAGATACCCCGCGAGGTGCCGCCGCGTGCAATGCACGCCGTAAGGCTCGCCGCGCTGCGCGACGTTGGCGACGAGATGCTCGCGGCATAGAGCGATTCGATCCTCGTCGCTCGGCATCGGCACCGCCACGCCGCGATCGAGCAGCGTGCGCGCCTCGCGGAAGATCCACGGGTGCTCGATGGCGCGGCGGCCCACCATGACGCCGGCGCAACCCGTCTCCTCGATGGCGCGCTTGGCGTCCTGCGCGCTCCGGACGTCGCCGTTGACGAGCACCGGGATGCTGACGACCTCGCGCGCCCGCGCGGCCCAGGACCAGTCGGCGGCACCGCTGTGCCCCATCTGCGCCGTGCGGCAGTGAATCGTGATCGCCGCCACGCCCGCATCCTCGAGACGCCGGGCGAGGTCGACGATCGGCATGTGCGATTCGGGCCCCAGACCGATGCGCGTCTTCACCGTGACCGGCAGCGACACCGACGAGACGACCATTCGCGCCATCGCGACCATCGCCTCGGGGTCCCTGAGCCACCCGGCACCGGCGCCCCGACCCGCGATCTTCGGCACCCAGCACCCGCAATTGACGTCGATGAAGAACGGCTGCGCGCTCTCGGCGAAGCGCGCGGCCTCGGCGAGGCGCTCTGGGTTCGCGCCGTAGATCTGGATGGCCGTGAGCGCGTCGTCCTCGGCGAGGCGGATCTTGCGGCGCGCGTTGCGGCAGCCGCGCAGGAGGCCCTCGACGTTGACGAACTCGGTCATCGTGATGGTGGCGCCGAGGCCGCGGCAGAGGCGGCGGAACACGACGTCCGTCACGTCCTCCATCGGGGCGAGGACGACGGGCTTCTGCGCGTATTGCGCGCGGAGGCGGTCGTTGGCGCTGAGCATGCGGGCTACGGGATCTAGCACACGTCAGTCTTCAGGCTGCTCGCCGCTGTCCGTGGCCGGGTAGGACGCCGGCGCCTCAGGCACTGGCGCCCCCAGCGTGACGAGCGCGCGCCTCGCCCACTCGCGGACGAGCGGGTAGTCGTCCTGGAGCTCGCGGGCGAGCAGCGGGAGCAGCGGCGCGGCGTCCTTGGCACCGCCCTCGGCGAGCACGCCCATGGCGACGGCCTTCTCGTGAGGCTTGCCCCTCTCGAGGGTCGCGCGCACCACATTGGCTCCCAGGGAGCCGTAGAGCTCTTCGAGCCGCTGCCGCGGGAACCGGACGGGCCACCACCTCTCCATGGCGTCCACGAGCGCGCCCACCGTCGCGTCGGCGTGGCAGAGAGCGCACTCCAGCGGGCGGTCGCCGAGCACGCGCGCCGGGTCCGTCGGAGACCCGATGCGGTGGTAGCGCGTGAGGCGTCCGTCGAGGCCCATGTTCTTGCGCGGCATGTGACAGGCGACGCACGAGCCCCCTGCCCCGGACGGGTCGTGGTGCGCATGCGACCGCAGCGCCTCGGTGCTGGCTAGCTCGCGGTGGCAGCCGGTGCACCTCGCGTTGCCGGCGGGTGTCGCGAGGCGCGCGAGCGCGCCCGGGGCATCGGCACCGTGCGGATCGTGGCACGCGGTGCAAGCCATGGCGTCGGCGCAGCCGCCGAGCAGGAAGTCTCGGGCCTCGCCGCTGTTGATGTGGCTCCCTCCGGCGGTCGCGTCGCCGCGCTTTCCGCCCTCCCAGGTGTACGGGTAGCGCGAGAAGAGCACCTGGTGGCAGCGCGCGCAGACGCGGTTGACGGAGGCGGCGTGCGAGGGCTTCGGAAGATCGACGGCGAGCCAAGGCGCAGTCGGATCGAGTGAGGGGCGCACCGACTCGGGTCGTTCCGCGTGCGCGCGTGCGCCGCCGTGGCAAGCCTCGCAGCCGATGCCCACTTCGACCAGGGCGCCGGCGTCGAACCCGCCGCGCACGACGTCGATGGTGCGCCTCGCGACGGCCCTGGCGCCGTCGTGGTCGGGCGGAGCGACCCCGCCGAGTCGCGCGATCTCCCCGCGCGCAGCCGCGGCGAACGCTGGTTCGTCCGTCACGCGCACACGCGCCCGCCGCTCGGGTGGCAGGAGCGCGTCCACCTCCTCTCCCTGGTAGTGCGGCGCGCCCGGACCGGCGATGGACGCGAGGAGCCGGTCCATCTCCGGCACCGTGTTGTGGCAGAAGATGCACGTCTGGCTCCAGACCGGACCGGCGCGCAGCGTGGCGCGCTCGTGGATCATCACCGAGTAGCCCTTGTACCGGAGCGCCCCCGTCGCGAAGACGAACGACACCGGGAGCACGACCTCCTCGCCGCCCGCAACCACGTCGACGCCGGCGTAGTCCTCTCGGGTGCGTCCGCCGATGACGCGCGTGACCCGGTACTCCTTGGCGGGACCGCCGGCCGGCTCGACGCGCACGAAGCGGTCTGCCGCCCGCTTCTCGAGCACCACCGCGTCGTCGTGGAAGCGCCACCGCGTGCCGTCGAAGGGCGCTCGCACCTCGGCGCCGCGCGCGTCGCGCGTCATCCGGTGCATCGGCGACCTCTCCCACTTGGCAGTGACGTCGGCGTGACAGTCAGCACAGGCCCTCGAGCCGGCATAGTCGGCGCGCCCCAGGTTGCTCCCACCGGTCGCGCCCCCCCCTGCCGCAGCCGGCGCGCTCGGCGCGCCCGGCGCCGGATGACGGGCGGCACACCCCGCCAAGGCCGCCGCAGCACACAGTGCCGCCCCCGTCACGTTCCAAAGGAGGGCTCCGGCCGCCGGCACGGGCTGGATTGTATCGCTGCGGGCTTGCCCACCTGCCCACGACCGTCGTTCACTAGAGGAAGTGCCCAACGTGCCCAAGAAGCCCGCACCCCAGCAGTCGGGGCTCGACGAGGTCGAGAGGGCCATCTCCGTGCTCGGGGGGCGCCACCCCGAGCACGAGCGCATACGCCGCGAGACTGCCGCGGCCGCCGACGCGCGGCGGCACGAGATAGAGAAGGAGCTCGCGGTCAACCGACGCAAGCGCCTCCGGCGTCTGGCAGTCCTCGTGGCCAACATGGTCGCCGTCGGCCTGGCCGGTTACGTCGCCTCGCGCCTGTTCTCCCGCACCTCGGCCATTCGCGACGCGCTCGCCCACGACGAGGCGCTCTTCGTCACCCACGGGTACGTCGAGATCGCGTCCAACGAGATCACCGCGCGCACGACGCTCGAGAAGGATGCACCGGAGTCGAGCTGCTTCGTGGCGATCGCGACGCGCGGCCCTCTTCACGTCCACGCGGGCGACGTCGACGCCCAGGCAGCGCACTCGGTCGGGTGGTGCGAGTGCAACCCTTCGCACGTGACGCTCGAGACGACGGCCGCGTCGGGGTCGGCGCCGGGGCTCGCGCTCCTCCGCATCGACTCGCGGGCGGTCGGCGGAGCGTTCGCGCGCTCCTGGTTCACGGTAGCGGCAGAGAAGTGGGCCGACACGAGCGCGAGCTGCGCCGAGGCGATGCTCGACGTCTGGATCGGAGACGGGAAGGTCCCGAAGCCGCCGCCCCGCGACGGCTCGCTCGACGCAATCGCCGGGGGCAAGACTCTGCATGCGAATGGTTTCGATCTCGTCGCGCAGCTCGCCGACGAGCACCCGTTCGCGTTCGTCGACTCGCGCGCGGGCGACTGCGCGATCGCCATCTCCCCCGGCGGCGGACTCTCGCTGCGCACGACGGGCGGCGAGCGCGTCATTCACTCCGCGCCGCAGGCGATGGCCTGGTGCTCCTCGAGTGCGCTGCCTCTGACGGTCTGGCGCGACGCCGGGTCGAGCGCTCCCATCATCGTGGCGGCCGCCCACGCCGATCGCGTCGGCGGGCTGCTCGGCACGAGCGAGAGCGCGCGCGAAGCGGGCCTCACGCTGGGGCCCGAGACCACGTGGCTACGACCAGGCGACGGCGCATGGGAGGCCTCTGCGATCCTTCACACGAGCAAGCTCGACGCCTCCGCGGGTAGCGCGGTCGCTGCCGAACCCGGCACCGCCGACCCGCGCGTCACCGCGCTCGTCTACAGCGCGGCGACCCGCCTCAAGTGGGCACCCGACAGCACGGCCGTCGTGTGCGATCCGCCGCTCGCGGCCTCGAGCGCCTTCGCCGAATCCGTGTGCAACGCGATCAGCCCTGTGGCGTGGTGGCGCGACGGGGACGCCCCCGCTTACGCGGCTCACGCAGCGCTACCGTTCTGGCTCTCGACCCTCGACGGGCATCACGAGCCCGACGCGATGGCGCGAATTCCGGAGCTGCTCGCGCTCGCTCGCACGCTCGCTCGTCGCGGCTTCGAGCCCACGGTGCTCGAGGGCGTGACCGAGCTGCCGACCGGCGTGCGGGTCGCGGGGCGCGCTGGAGAAGACGCCGTCGTCGCGGTTGGCCTCGCGCCGCGTCCTCCCTGGGTGATCCCTTACACCGATGGTGATGCGTGGGAGCTCGGGGAGCCGCCGCGCGTGGTCGAGCTACAGCCAGGCAGCTCCGTGACGCTCACGGAGTCGCCGCCGCCGAACACGACTGTCGACAAGCGTCGCACGGTCGTCTTCCGTCGCGTGTCGCACCTCTGATCACGCCGAGCGCAACGGTCCGTCGCTGGTTCGTCGCTTGCGACGAAGCGAGGCACCATGCGCATTCCCTCATCCGCGAAGCTCGTCGCGGCGACGTGGCTCGCCGCTCTGCTCGGTGCGCTCGCAGGACGCTCGCTCGCGCAGAGCAGCTCGACCGCTCACGGAGAGAAAACGCACACAAACATCGTTGTCACAAAATCAGTTGCGACAATCAATCGCAATTGATCGGCGCACAATGCGTTGATCACGCCCCGGAGCGCCAGGCCCGATCGCGCGTTTCCCTCGGGAAAAGCAGCGGATCCGTGGGTAACCTGTGGACAACCGTGGGGGCAAAAAGTGGAAGAAAAAAAGCATTGTTCGTGCGTTTTTTGTCTTGCGCGCGAAACCGATTCGAAAGATAAACGGCCCATGAAGTTCGCGGCACATCAACCCGCGAGCTGATTGGTCGTAGAAGTCGTTACGGGCGCTGCGACCTGCTGCACCAGAGGGGTTTCGACCTCCACTGGTTCAGCCGGTCGAGCCGCTACGGATGCTCACTCCGTCAGAGGGTGGGCGTCGCAGAAGCGGTGAAAAAGGCGCGCGAGTCCCCCGAGCAATGCCTCCACGGAGGCGGCGTGACGGGGCCGCGGTCCGGGCGCGCACGAGGGAGCAATCCCCCGCTCGCGTAAGGGTTCCGTCGCGGCAGAAGGCACCCTGGTTCTTTCGACGGTGTCGCCCTTCGCGGGGCGGCACTCGAGGGGGACCTAGGCCGGAGCGACGAGCCTCGCGGTTCATCCAGACCACGAGGCAAATCGAGCCGGTGACCCGGGTGCCCGGGGCGTCACGAGAAGGGCACGCGCGACATCGTCACAAGAGCGCGCGGTTTGCCTTTGCTCGAGCGCCTCGGCCCGTGATTCGTCTCGTCCGCGCAAGCGGAGCACGTCGGAGTGAAAGCCGGCGTGAACGGATTGCGGCTCGCAGGCCCACGGTGTGGCAACGCACCGGAGAGGCCAACGCAACCGGCATCGGTTGGTGCCGGCGAGCAGCGGGGCGAAAGCTCCACTCGCGAGCGAGGATCGGCAGCTCGAAGGGTGTGCCCGTACGTCGTAACGGTTGCAGAAGTCGGCGAGCGACGACCGAGGTCGAGAGAAGCGTAATCCCTGCTGGCAACGGGATGACGTGGACGGCGGCCCAGCTCTCGAGGGATCCCTAAAGGACCCACGGGGGTGCAAAGGCGTCGGGAGCGGGAAACGCGGCGGCCAAGCCGTGGGTCTCGTGAAGTCCGGAGCCGGGCGTCCGAGAGGGCGTTGCGGGGCGAAGGTCCTCGATCGATGGAAGGCACCCTGGATCGTTTTTCGGTTCGCATCGTTCACGCGGGCGGACCGGGGCGGTCTCGGCGGCCTGTTCGAGAGCGTAAGGAGCGCGAGCTCCACGGGCTCCGGGCAGGAGGCGACAGGGGTGTCAGAGGTCCGGTTCTCACGCATCGCGACGGGAAGACAACGCCCGACGCGGTGAAATCCCGAAGAGGGGCCACGTGAGACCCACCGAAGCGACTCGTACTGCCGTGAAGCAGACGAGATCTCCGATGGCGGGCGCGCAAGCGTTCGACCACTCGGAATCCGGCGAGGTACGGGTGCTCGTACGAAGACGTGAGATGGCAGAAACTGGTCCGACGCATCGCGCGTCGCGACGCTCGAGGAACCGCAAGGCGAATCGACGACGCGGCGCTGGCCCAGGGGCTCTCCGAACGGCGTGCTGACGCACACGGCGGCGGCCTCGAGGCGAGAACGGTGCGCGGGTTGCACGACGCTTCCAAACCAGGTGGCACGTGCGGCTCGGCGGCCGGGGGAAACCTCGGTCGATTGCGACACGGTGGAAGGCGTCCCGATCGGCGCTCCTGCAGCTCCGCAAGGTGCGGCAGGGTGACGGTCTCGGTCGCGCGGGTCAACGCGAGGCGTTCGTCGCAAGACGGGCGTCGAGCCAGCTGGCCGTCGGTCCTGGAACCGGCGAGTCGGTGCCCGAGCGGCGACAGAGGGGCGTCAGAGATTGGCGATGTGCGGGGTGAAGGCTGCTCCAGCCGACGAGGCGCGGGTGGTCCGTCACTTCGAGGCGCCGAGAGGCGCCGGTCCTCGAAGAAGCTAGGACGAGGGCTTCGCGGTCGATGCGAAAGCGACACCGCGATCGAGTGGGTCCCGAACAGGTCAATCGAAGCTGACCCGAGCGAATAGCTGGGTCATCCTGCCCGACAGCCCTAACCGCGCGAACGGAGAGGGCCGGGAGTCCAAAGAGGACGCTCACGCCGTATCGGAGATGCGCAGCACGCGTCGAGTGCGCACACATTGCGACGCGATACACGCTGCGACAACGGTTCACGCGTTCGGTCCTAAACCAATCGACGGCGCGCGACGACGCGCCCAACGTGAACAAGCTGAACTTCTTCGAGGGCGACTCGGGTGACCGAGTCGCCCTCGTGCCATTTTGTGCTTTTGCGGCCGGACTCTTGCTCGACCCCAGCGGGTGACCGCGGGCGTCACCACCACTTCCGGCAGCGAGCGCCCCATCGATGCGGCGCACGCTCGCGCGAACGAGGCGGTCACCCATTACGCCCCGGCTGAACCGCGCGCGCTCGGGGTGCTGGCCCTCATCGCCGTCGCGCTGATCCTCTGGGTCGTGCTCCCGGTGGGCATCGGTGTGCTCGTCGGCGCCCTGCTGGCCTTCACCCTCCACCACCCGTACAAGCCGCTCGTCCGACGCACGAAGCGTCCCGTGCTCGTGGCGGTCGTGACCACCGCGACCGCGACCATCGTCGTGGCCGGAACGCTCGGGGCGTTCATCTACGTGCTCATCCTCCAGGGCATCGCCGTGCTCGGCACGGTGCCGAAGGCGCTCGCGCCCGGCGGCGGCGGCGCGGCGTTCGTCCAGAAGGCGCTGGCACCGGTGACGTTCTTCGGACTGCAGCCCGCGGAGGTGCTCGACCGCATCCGCGACGCGCTCGGCAGCATCGCCACGACCCTCGCCGGCTGGGCGGCGCAGGCGCTCGGCTTCGCCGTCGACGGCGTGCTCGCGATCTTCTTCATGTCGATCACGATGTACTACGTGCTCCGGCACTGGACCGAGCTCGCCCGGCGGGCCCAGCGCATGGTGCCCATCAACCCGCACCACACGCGCCGGTTGATGCGCGAGATGCGCCGCCTCGGCCGCATCGTCGTCATCGGCAACTTCGGCACCGCGGTCATCCAGGGCATCGTGGCCGGCATCGGCTACGTCATCGCGCACATGCCGCAGCCGGTGTTCTTCGGCGGCATGACGGCCGTCGCGTCGCTCGTCCCCGTGTTCGGCACGATGCTCGTGTGGGTTCCCGCGGGGCTCGTCCTCGTCTTCACGGACCACGTGGGCGCCGGCATCTTCCTGCTCGTCTGGGGCTCGGTCGCCGTCGTCGGCGTCTGCGACTACATCGTGCGGCCGAAGCTGGTGGGCCGCGGCGAGACGATGTCGACCTGGCTCACGTTCGTCTCCCTCTTCGGCGGACTGAAGCTCTTCGGATTCGTCGGCTTCCTCCTCGGGCCGCTACTGGTGGGCGTCTCCGTGTCCATCCTGCGACTCTACGAGCGCACGCGCCGTTTCAGGCTGGGACTGAGCTGACTTCGCGGGCTCGTCGTCGGGGTCAGCTCCAGGCCGCTACGCATTCGCCTCGCCGCGCACCGGATGTACGCGGGGGACCATCCGTCCCATATGAACCGAGAAGGGGTCCTTCATGAAGACTTCGCTCGGTTTCGTTCTCGGCTGTCTTTCCATCGGCGCCTACGCCTCGCTGGGCGGGTGCAGCGCGTCGTCCTCGAACTCGAACGGGGGCCCCGTAGGCGGCTCCTCGACCGGGAGCAGCAGCTCCGGCGGAAGCTCGGGAGGCAGCAGCTCCGGCAGTAGCAGCGGGGGTGGCAGCTCCTCGGGTGGAAGCAGCGGGGGAAGCTCCTCCGGCGGCTCCTCGAGCAGTTCCTCGGGCGGCAGCTCCGGCGGGAGCAGCGGGTCGAGCAGCGGTGGCGGCGCGTCGGCGTACATCGGCGAGATCGGCGTCATCATGGGCAGCGCGGGGGGAAGCACCGTCTGGAACGCGGCGGCCGGGTTCTCCGCGGCGGTCGACGCGGGGGGCGCAGCGACGTGCAAGGGCATGCAGTCGGGTGCGTGCTGCTACACACCGCCGAGCGGCAGCAGCACCGGAAGCACGGTGACCTTCGTCAGCGCGGGCAACATCGTCATCAACGACGGAAGCAGCACCATCGCCACGATGTCTCCCGGCACGCAGGGCGGCGTGATGAACGTATACGCCGCGAACAGCCAGCAGGATTCGATGCTCAAGTGGGCAGGTGGCGACACGCTGACGTTCGCGGCCGCCGGCGGTAGCGTGAACGCATTCTCCGGCACGGTGGTGGCGCCGGGACTGATGCAGAACATCACCCCCATCCTCAGCACGACGACGGCCACCACGGTTCCAGCCAGCTCCGACTTCACCGTCGGCTGGACGGCGGGTACCACGTCCGGCGTGGCGGCAAGCGTCTTCGTCGGCGCCATGAAGGGCATGACGGCGGACGGGTCGATCTACTGCAACGGCATGGACAGCGACGGTAGCATCACGGTGCCCAAGGCCTTGCTCGCCAACATAGCCAGCGGCGACGACCTGCAGATCGTGGTCACCCGGCTCGCGTCGAACACCGTGACGGCGGGGAACGTGACCGTCCTCATCGGTGTCTCCGCCGAGACGCTGGGCGTCGGCAAGCTCCAGTAGTTGCCACCGTCGTCATCCGTGTCCGGCCGAATCCACGAGGTAAAGCACGCTGTCGGTCGCGATGGCGCTCGGTGTGGTGAACGACTGCGCGGCATTTCCCCCGGGCACGGTACCTGACGAGACGACCTTGCCGACGGCGGGGTCGAACCACTCGAAGTTCATCGTACGGCCGGTCGCGTGACTCAGGTCGACCGTGAACGTCCCACCGTTCGGCGCGTACACGAGAAACTCGGAGCCCGTCGCGGGGGTCTGGGCCAGGCAGTAGCTCGTGGAGCAGGACGAGGAGCTCGGCAACACGGCGCCCAGGTCGAGCTTCCGCGAATAGGACAGGATGTATCCGAGGTTGTCGCGGAAGTTGTCCCAGCGCGGGTCGGGCGCCGCGCATACGCCGTTCGTCGGCGCCGTGCAGAGATTGCGATTCTCCCGCGGATAGTAGACGACGTACGGATCCATGAAGATCACGTTGTCGCCGCTCGCGAAGTTCTCCCAGGCGTAGTTCCTGTTCTGCTGTGCCGTGTCGTTCCACATGCCGAAGTAGCTGTGGTCCGAGTCGTTCACGTCCACCTTGCACTTCGGTGTCCCGGTGCCACACGACGTCGCCGGAGAGATCCGGACCTGGGGCGCGACCCAGTCGGCGTCCGAGTCGTAGATCGTCGAGTCGGGGTCCCCCGTCAGCATCGCCAGGCCTACGGGGTGCTGGTGGGCCTTCCCCGCCTCGTAGCTTCGGACGTGCGAGATCACGTGCCCCTGCCACCACGCGGTGCTGGAGGCGGCCTCCTCGGAGACGATCCAGAGGACGTTGGGAAGGTCGTCGATGGTGTCGATGGTCTTGTCGACCAGCGCGTCCTGGATGTCGGTGATGGCGTTCGGGCTCGTCATCGTCATGGAGCCGTTGCCACCGCCGTCGTCGATCGCGTTGACGTTGTTGCCTCCGGTCAGCGGGTAGCCGTCGCCCGTGCACCGGTAGACGTTGAGCCACTCACCCGTGAAGAGATACACGCCCGCCCAGATCCCCGCCGCGTCGAGCTGCGCGACGCGCGATCGCAGGCGGTCGAAGTAGGTCTGATCGAACTGCGACAGGTCGAACTTCGGACTGCCGTCGTCGGCCGTGCCGGGCCCGGTGCGGAGCCATGGCTGCGTGGTCGTCGTGATGTCGGGGGGATTGCTCGCGGTCGTCGGCAAGCCACAGAACTTGGGGAGCTCCGTGCGCCAGAGCAGCGTGAAGTTGTGCCCGTGAGCCTGGAGGAACTTGGTGTACGCGGTAAAATCGAGCGACTGCGGCGTGCCGGCGGTGCCCCAGTCCTGGAAGTCGTTCCACGCGTGAGAGCCCGCCAAGAGCAGCGCGTGTCCGGAGGAGTCCTGGAAGTAGTTCGGGTTGGGTGACTGGGTCAGCGGTCCAGGCAGTCCCGCTTGCCCTTGCGGGCCATCGCCCGAGCCGTCGACGGATGCGTCGGAGCGCGCCCCGTCGGACTGCGAAACGTCCGACTGCGCGGCATCCGCAGGCCCCCCTTCGCCGGCAGTGCCGCCCCCGTCCTGTCCCGCATCGCTCGAAGCGCCGTCGTCACCGTTTCCGCAGCCCACCCCGCAGCCGACGAGCGCGGCCAGCACCCAGTGCACGGCAGGCATCGCACGGCGGTGGACCATGCGTTTCCGCTTGGCGCTACGGCTGGTGCGCCGCCGCACCCGCCATGGGTCCGCAATCGACCGTGCACTCGCTCATCGCGACGCGCGACACGAGAAGCGGCTGCCACGTGTGCTCCGCCCCCACGAAGCGGTAGGTGGCGCGCTGGCCGCAGGCCTCGACGATCCAGTCCTCGCTGCTCGAGCCCTCGCCGATCACCCGGGCGTTGGCGCAGGAGAAATCGTGCTGCGCGCTGTGGATGACGACCCACTGCGCCGGACCGTTCTCGAACACGACGCCACCGGGCCACGATTGGCCGTCGGTCGATCGATAGCGCCACTCTGCACAGCCGGCGGCGCAGAGGAGGGCGACCGAGGCGATGGCGAGGCGCCCAATCATCGTGATCGAAGCGTACCACCAGTCAGCATGCGTTCCATGGCGAGGCCCGATGTGTCGGCGGAAGTCGCAGGCGACCCGACCGGGCTCTGCCTGCTGACTCTCACTGCGGCATCGGCACCATCACGCTGTTGATCGACGCGAACTCCCCTCCCGTCGCGTACGCGTACGACGAGAACGAGTCGGTCCCCCAGACGACCAGCGAGAAGGCGCCCTTGCTGGTCGCGGTGTGGGGCCCGTTGTTGCAGCCGCCGGCCGCCGCGGTGGCCCGCACGAAGTCCACGTTGGTCTGCTGGTACTCCCCCGCCGCGTCCACCGGCTGCCACCCGCCCACGGTGCCCACGCAGTCGATCGTCACGTCCTCGTAGCCGCCGCTCGCCCCCTTCTTGCGCACCAGCACCACGTTGGTCGTCGCGTAGGTCGGATCGGTGAGGAACACGTAGCTGGGCAGCCACTGCGCGGCGGGCACCACCATCATGTACTCCTCGTCCCCGAGGCAGTTCTGCCCCGCGAAGGGCGCGTTCGGGTCCACGCCCGGCCGACTGCCGCCCGTCACGTAGCAGCCGGACATCATCTGAGCGACGTGGAACGGGTGCTGCGCGTCCTGGCTCGTCACGCGGAACGCTGTCGTCGCCTCGAAGTCCACTGCCTGGCCGAGGCCCAGCGTCGCCGGCGCCCCGCTGACCGGCGGGTCGTACGCGAGCGTCGTGCCGTCCACCACGCCCACGAATCGATACGGGACGCTCTCGGGCATCAGGTCCGCCCTGCGCGTCGCGTACGGCGCCACGACGTACTCCGCCCCGAGCGCCGCGACCGGCGGGACGCTCTCGTGATCCGAGTCGCATCCGCCGCCCATCGGTGACGTCGCCGAAGAGAGGCACAGGAGCCCGTTGCCCGCGTTGACCCCCACCGGAAAGTCGCTCGAGACGATGGTGCCGGTCGGGTCGTCGTTCCCCGCGGGGAGCTGCCACTGGACATACTGGCCGGCGCCTAGCGTGTAGCTCGTCGTGTGGCCCGCCGGCGCTTCCACCACGCCGGTGCCACTCGGCAGTCCGATGCTCGGAGCCACCTTCACGTGCGTGCCGTCCTGCGCCGCGACGATCTGCGCCCACATCTCGGGCGAGCCTCCCGGCTTGGGCGCCGCGAGCACGTAGGTGGTGCCCCACGCCGTCGAGGGCAAGAGCAACGCCGCGCCGGGGTAGTACGACTGCGCGCCTCCGTACGGGAGCACGTCGTAGCCGTTCACCGGCGTGTCGGTCGTGATGTGGAACGCTTGCCCGAGTCCCGTGGCGCTCTGCGCGCTCGAGAGCACGGCGGTCGCCATGTTCACCGCGTCGGGCACGGGGCAGTTGATGGCCGTGCCGTTGTTCACGGCGTTCGGATCGCTCGAGAGGAACAGCGCGGCCACTCCCTTCGGCGGCAGCCCGGTGCTCGGAACGGACGACCACTGCGTCGCGGGCGTGCCGACGCTCGGGAAGCGCGCGAACTGGTTCAGGCTGTACGACGTGCCGCCGAACGTCAGCCCGATGTTGACCGGGCGGGTCCACGAGTTGGCGAGGAAGACGACGTAGCAGGGCCCCTGGTGCATCGACTCGAACGCAGGGGTCGCGACGACGAAGTCGCACCCGATGCTTCCGTGCGCGTCTCCGGCCGCCTGGCACGCCGGCACGCACTGGCCCCTGTCGCATCCCTGGTCGGGCGGGCATTGCATGACGACGCCACCGTCGGCATCCAGGACGTTCTGCAGGTCGGCGCTGCAGGTGCCGGACGTCGGACTTGCCGAGTCGCCACCACCGAAGGTGCCGACGTCGCTGCCGCCAGCGTCGCTCACGGGTCGGCCCGCGTCTGCCCCGTGCCCTGCGTCGGCATTGCCACCGCCTCCCGCGTTGCTCTGCGATGCGCACCCGCATGCGAGCACGGCCGCCGCGAGCAGCGGGAAAACCAGGTGGTCGCTCGAGCTCACTGCGCGGGCGGCGTGGGCACCGTCACCGGCGTGTTGTTCCCCGGCTGCGACGACCAGGTGAAGCTGTCGATGAGCGCCGTCGAGTCGAGGATGCCGTCACCCGAGTCCCACACGGCGAAGACCAGCGTGATGTCCTTGCCCTTGAGCGTGGGGTCGATGTTCACCGACGTCTGCAGCCAACCTGTGGCCGCGTGGTTCGACCCGGCCGTGTCCTGCCCGAAGCCGGTACCAGACAGCGTCGCCGAGCCGAGCGGGCAGGCGAACATCTTGCCGCCCGCCGTCTGCGGATCGCACACCTGAAGGAGCGCGTTGTTGACCGAGATGGAGTTTCCCGACTGGTCGAAGACGATGTTGCCGCCGGTGCTCGCCCCCATGGGCGCCGGCGCCATCTCCACGACGAACGTGTCGTTGTACGTGCTGCAGATGTAGTCCGGGAACTCGTAGGTGAAGAAGTTCGTGTCGAACGTGAAGCTCTGCGCGTTCGTCGGCACGCGGATGATGAGCCGGAGCGCCATGCCGTCGTGCGGCTGTCCAGTGATGACGCCGGGGCACGCGGGCGCCGCGGCCGGGAAGCCGGGCGCCGCGCCGACGGTGAACATCTTGTCGAAGCCGCCCACGTCCTGGTAGCCGGGGTCGCTCGGGTCGCGCGCCGTGCCCGACGACATCGAGTGCATGTGCGAGCCCTGCTGGGGCTTGTTGACGCCGAGCTTCGTCAGGTTGCCGTGGCCGAGCGGGTAGTTGCCGTTCGTCGCGCAAGAGCCCGGATTGCACGAGTCGGATCCGTCGGGCGCGACGAACGACGCGCCGACGACGCCCCACGTCCGCTGCTTGCCCTGCGCCGTCTCGGTCGTCTTGCGGCAGAGATCCATCGCGTAGGCGGCGTTGAACGGATCCGTCGAGTCGAGCACCGCCATGGTGTCGCAGCCGGTCGGCTCGTTGTCCGGGGTGCCGTCGCAGTCCTCGTCGATGCCGTCCTTGGGTACGTCGAAGGCGCCGGGGTTCGTGTTGGGATCGCAGTCGTTGCAGTCGCCGTCCGTCGACGAGAAGCCGTCGCCGTCGTGGTCGGTCGAATCGGTGTACTGGCAGCCGTTCATCGGACCGGTGGACGCGTCGGTCGTGCCGAATGATCCGCTACCCGAGCCGCCCGAGCCGCCGCC
>DATJYG010000793.1:0-3012 GCA_035499695.1 Polyangiaceae bacterium | reverse complement strand
GCGAAGCGCA
Source organism: Polyangiaceae bacterium (assembly GCA_035499695.1). GTDB lineage: Bacteria > Myxococcota_A > Polyangia > Polyangiales > Polyangiaceae > Palsa-1150. The sequence continues at coordinate 3,002 of DATJYG010000793.1, read as the reverse complement.
TCCAGTACGCCGGCGCCTGCGCTCGGCTCGGACAGCGTGAGCAGCTCGGTGAAGAAGAACTGCGCCGCGGTCCGGAACCCGGCTTCAGGTTCCAGCTCGCGAGGCAAAGTCGCGAAGCTCTCGTCGCCTGTCGCTGCAAGGCGCTGCAGGAACTCGTTTCCGAGAGCGACGAACCGCGATGTGGCCCGCCGATACAGCTCCTCGGCTTCCGGCCGAGCGGAGCGCGCCCACGCTTCGAGACGCTCGCGGGCGATCGTTTGCGCAAGCTCGAACGCATGTCGACGTGGGGCCGCCCCGTCGTCCACGGCCTGGAGCCGCGCGAGAAGCTCCGACGACGCAGCAGGCTGCGCCTCCGTCAGGAACGCGTCGCGCCGACTTTCGAGCACCCGGCGAATCCCGTCCTCCTCGGCTCGGAAGAGGTACTCGAGCTGGCGGAGCGCTCGCTGCGCGTCGTCCACGGCCCGACTCATGGTCGCAAGCCGTTTCTCCGACTCCTCGATGGGCCTTTCCAGCGCAGCATGGTGCTCGGCGAGGTCGCTCGAGATGCGCGCAGCAAGACGGGCCAGTCCTCGCCGTCGTGCGGCCGCGACCAGCTCGAGCCCACCTTCCCGAGCGAGCTGCCGAAGCTTCGACTCCAGCTCCGGCCAGTCCCGCGTAGGCGCCCCGCGCTGACGTTCGACCGCGCTGACGACGAGGATCTGCGGCGGCGACCTGCGGAGCCGCTCCGCAATGACCTTGCTCGCGAACGCGCGCGCCTGCGCGACGTCGCCCTCGTCCAGACGGTCCGCCTTGTTGACGGCGAAGACCAGGTGGCTCACTTCGCGCGCCACCTCCTCGATCAGTGCGAGCTCTTCCCCGGAGATCGGCGGATCGGCGCCGAGGACCACGAGAGCTGCGTCGATGTGCGGGACGAACTCTCGGGTCGCCGCGGTGTTGCTCGCATGGACGGAACCCAGCCCCGGCGTGTCCACGAGGCACATGCCCGACGCCAGGAGCTCGCTCGGCACGTAAGCCTCGACCGCGACCACCTCCTTCCTGTTGTCGGGGTTCTGCTCCTCGGCGACGTAGGTGGCGAGCTGCTCCGGCGCGACTTCGAGCCAGTCCGCGGACCTGGTCTTCACGCGGGCCCGCCGCCCCTCTCCATAACGAACGACCGTGACGACGGCCGTCACGGGGATCACTCCCACGGGCAGGATGTCGTCGCCCACCAGGGCGTTGATCAGCGTCGACTTGCCCCGCTTGAATTGGCCGACGCAAGCCACGAAGAACCGACCTTCATCGACACGCCGCTTGAGCGCCAGCAAGTCGGCCGACGTCGCACCATCCCCGAGGTCGCGAGCGACGTCGGCGAGGAGCTCGAAGGGGTCAGCCGGCTGGGCGCTCATGCTGCAGGCGGGGGCTCCGACTAGCCCTTGGGCACGGAGCTGGGCGGAGGCGGAGGAACGGTCGAACTGCGCTTGCCGGAGGCGTACTTGATGACCCGCACCCGCTCCATGGTGATGAGGGCGCCTCCCGTCACCATCTCGTCCAGGATCGGGATCAGCTTGTCCATGTGCTCCTGGTCGTCGACGACCTCGATGACGATCGGCAGGTCGGACGAGAGGTCCACGATATTGGCCGTGTGAATGACGCTGTTTGCGCCGAAGCCGGCAAGGCCTCGGAACACCGTCGCGCCGGCGAAGCCCTCGCGGCGAAGCCGCTCGAGGAGCACGCGGTCAAGCGGCCGATGGTGCCACTTGTCGTCCTCGCCGATGAAGATGCGAGCCAGGAATTGCTCTCCGTCTAGGACTCTCATGGTTCGCTCCGATCCTTCACTGCGCGATCAGCCGCCGCGCCGCCATCCAACCAAGCATCCCCGCGACGAAGCAGGTGGCCAGCGTCAGCCCCAGATTCGTCAGACCCGCCGCCAGCCCGCGTTCGCGTAGCAGCGTCGTCGTCTCGTAATTGAAACTCGAGTACGTCGTCAGCCCGCCCATGAACCCTGTCGTCAGCGTGAGCCTGAATGTGGGGGAGACGAGCGTGGTCGACAGCGCGAGCTGCATGATGAGCGCGATGAGAAAACACCCGAGGACGTTCACGATGAACGTCCCGTAGGGAAAGCCGCTGCCCAAGGTCTTGCCTGCCCAGACACCGATCCCGTAGCGGGACAGGGTGCCCAGGGCGCCCGCCAGTCCGATCAGAAGCACTCTTGCCATCGTCATCGCCTCCGAGTGACCGAGGCGCCGAGGGGCATGTGCTTCCTACGGCGCCAAGGCTGGTTCCGCAGGAGTCGTTGGCCGTCCCGCGCCAGATGCGGGACGACGGTTTCGGTGGACTCCACCACCGTCTTCTGTGCAGGTAGCCGATGGCGGCTGGTGGCGCAAGCATGGGCGCGCTCAATCCCAAATGAGCATCGAGGGCAGCGCGCATGCCAACGCTGGGATCCGCCGAGATGGCTCCCTGCCCTCATGGCTCAGCGAACACGGTCGAGGCGCGCTACGCGCGACCGCCCGAGGCGCGTCGACTTTGCCGACCGGAGGCAAGGTTTGCATACGTCTCCTCGCGATCGCGGTGGATGTCCGCGACGCGCGCGGCGAACCGGTCGACCCCCATGCGACGAAGGGTTTGCTGATTCGCGCGCGCGATCCGCTCGCGCAGCGGCAAGCCGCCGTCGTCCTCGAGCACGGCTCCGATGCGCGAGACGTCGACGAACTGGGTGCCTTCAGGCGTCCGGCTGCGCGGGCGCTTCAGCGTCGTCAAGCGAATGGCCTGGACGCAGGGGTCGGGGCTGCGCCGCAAGAACGGGACGAGTCGATCGGCATCCTCGATGTCGGCTTGGGCGTCGGGGTGGAATGCGGCGAGTGCGAACGGGGGTTCACCCGGCGGTCGCCGTCTGGCGTCCATGCTCCGAAGTCGAGCGACGAACGCATCGAACTCGAGACGCCCCAGCGGCAGTCGCGGTAGCAGGATGAAGCCGATGTCGATGCGCGATTCGGCTGCCCATTGGTCCAGAAGTTCGATGG
>DATJYG010000792.1:0-2827 GCA_035499695.1 Polyangiaceae bacterium | reverse complement strand
GCCGAGCCGAGCAGCAGGCAGGCCGCGTAGCCCGAGTAGTTCCAGAACATGCTCACCGGATGGTAGAAGCCGATGACGAGGTCGGAGAGCAGCAGCGCGCCGAACGCGACCAGCCACGAGGCGCGCCGGCCGAGCGTCGCGCCCGCGAAGACAGCGATCGCGGCGACGGGCGAGAAGTTGGGCGCGTGCGGCAGCAGGCGCGTCGCGGCGGCGAGCAGGATCAGGATGACGACCATGGAGATGTCCTCGAGTGGTTCGTCGCCGGAGGGGCGCAGGTCCGGGCCCGGCGTGGACGTTGACGTCCGGGCGACCTTACCACACCTCGCGCGGTCTTCGGCGCGCGCCGGGGAGGTCAGCGGCTCGAATCGGCGGACGCGGCGCGAGTGCCCGAAGGCGGAACGAGGTGCAGCGTGAACTCCTGCACCGCGTCGCCGCCGTGGCCGTCGCTCGCCCGCAACCGCACGGGAAAATCGCCGTGGCGGTCCGCGCCCGTCGGCATGAGCCAGAGCACGTGACCCTGGGGATCGACGCTCATGCCGTCGGGGCCGCTCTCGAGCGTGAACGTGATGGGATCGCCGTCGGGGTCCACGGCGACCGCATCGTAGGTGAACATGCGCCCATCGCCCTCCGGGTTCGCGGGCGACGACGTGAAGCGAGGAGGCAGGTTCGCGACGAGCAGCGGCTGGCTGCGCACGGGCGTCGACGTTCCCGCGCTGTCGCTCGCCGTCACCTCGACGGTGAGCTGGTCGCCCTGGGTCACCGAGGCGACGGGCACGCTCGGCCCGCTCGCGCCTTCGAGCGGCGAGCCGTTCCGGAACCAGCGGTACGCGTACGTCGGCGTGCCGCCATCGGGGGCCACGGACTCGACGTTGGCCTGCACGACGGGAGAGGCTTCGACACTGGCGAGCGAAAGCGTCACGCGCGTGACGCTCGGAGCCGTGCTCTGGACGCGCACCGCGGCGTGAAGCGTCCGGTGTGCGCCGGTCCTCGGATCGCGCCCGGTCACCGCGACCTCGATGAGGTCACCGGGCGAGAACGACGCGGGCGCCAGCACGCTGCCGCTGGCGTCCTCGATCGGGCTGCCGTTGCGGCTCCAGCGGATGCTGGCCTGCGACAGGTCCCAGCCGCCCTCGTCCGCCACGACGGCGATCTGCGCCGAGGTGTAGGCCGGGTCGGGCGAAAGACGGATGCCGGCGTCGTGGAAGGACGTGCGCGACGCCGCGACGTTTGGCGAGCAGCCCGACGCCAGCGTGCCGCTCAAGGCGCACGCCAGCGCCAGCGCGATCACCGCTCCGCCCCCGCTTCCGTGCGCGCGCACGCGATCCATCGCTCCGGCCTCAGAGAGGCTCGGAGGCGCTCCTCGTCTGAACGCTGCCATCGGGCACCGCCGTTCTCGACACGGACTCACCCGAGGGGCGGACGATGACCGTCGTCACCGTGTTCCCGGTCGCGGGACCGGCGACGAACACCATGCGGTCGCCGATGAAGCTCCCGGGCGGGATGATGCCGCGCCCGATCTCGTAGATCAGAGCGTCGGGCGAGAGGTGGTACATCACGCCGTTGACCGGGAAGTCCGGGTCGAGGGTTCCCGACAGCTCGCCCGAGGCGGTGAAGATGTCCGCGGGCTCGGCCATGCGGATGGGACCGCGACGGACCGTCTCCGCACGCCCCGGGACGGCTGCGGCGAGCACCAGCGCCAGCGCCATCAGCGCGCCCGTCTGCTTCAAGGATCGCCCGTTCATGTCGTCACCCTCCCTCAGTTCCACTTCTGTCGCCACGCCTTGACCTGCAGGCGCTTGAGCGCGTTGGTGATGTCCTGCGTCAGCAGCACGGAGTTCGAGGACTGGAGGATCACCTGCTCGTTGATCATGTCCACCGTCGGATCGGCGAGCACGCCGTCACCCTCCGAGGTCGAGCGGCCGCTCGTGCCGTGGACTCCGCCGGGGTGGTTGGCCGCCGAGCCGTCGGTGTAGTCCATGGTGTAGAGCCACGACTGCGCGCCGGCCGTGCAGATCGAATCCGTCGGCAGGAAGGACGGCACGTAGAGTTCACCCGCGACCAGCGCCGGCGTGCGGATCACGCGCTCGCCGGGCTTCTTGACGAGGTTGACGTACCAGCCCCGGCCGTTGCTCGGCAGGCCGGTGATGGTCGACGTCTGGTTCACGAGGTTGGACGGCGTGAGCGTGGCGCCTGAGCCGTCGTCCACGATGCCGTAGATGGTCTGCTGCGCGGTCGACGCCGGGTCCGACGTCGTCAGGTACTCGCCCGTGCCGAAGAACAGCATGGGCCGGCCCAGCTGGTCCATGGTGATGACCGGAGCCTCCTGAATCGGCTGCCCGCAGCTGAAGAGCTTCGAGACGGTCCAGGGGCTGACGGTCAGGTCGGCGCGCCAGATGTTGCCGGCGAGGTCGCCCAGGTACAGCACGTCGTCGTATCCATCGGCATCACGATCGAGCACGACGCCCTTCGTCGTCTTGTTGCCGCCCGAAGGCGACCCGAGCGCGATCGTGCGCGAGATCGAACCGTTCGCCGGGTTGAGCACGAGCAGGTTCGCCTGCGCCGAAGCCGCGCTGTAGCCCGTGCCGACGCAGAGCAGGTAGGAGTTCGAGCTCTTGTCGCGAACGAGCGTCGGGCTGTTCCACGAGCCGTTCAGCGACGCATAGTTCACGTCCCACATCAGCTTCACGGAGTCGGCCGAAGGACTGGTGACGTCGAGCGCGAACAACCCCGAGCCTCCCTGGGCCTCGCCGCCGATGAGCATCGTCTTCCACGCGTTGCTGACGTACACGTCGTAGGCGACCGGCGTCATGTTGACGAAGTAGTCGTG
>DATJYG010000791.1:0-9751 GCA_035499695.1 Polyangiaceae bacterium | reverse complement strand
TCTCCGAGGATCCGTGTCCACGATCGCGCCGCGGTCGAACAGGCGGTTGACAGTGCCGGTCAGCTCCATGTTCGCCGGGAAGCGGTCCGCGAGCAGCGGCCACGGATCCTCGGAGACCTGCTTGAGGCCCAGGCTGATGCGGCGGTGCTCCTTGTCGATCGAGAGCACCACGACCTCGACCGCGTCGCCCTTCTTCAGCACTTCGCTCGGGTGCGCGACGCGCTTGGTCCACGACATGTCGGAGACGTGCACGAGCCCGTCGATGCCCTCTTCGAGCTCGACGAAGGCGCCGAAGTTGGTCAGGTTGCGAACCTTGCCCTTGACGCGCATGCCGGGCGGGTACTTGGCATCGAGCGTGAGCCACGGATCGGGCTCCACCTGCTTCAGGCCGAGCGAGATCTTCTCGTTCGCCTTGTCGACCTTGAGCACCACCGCCTCGATGATGTCGCCGATGTTGACGACCTTCGAGGGGTGTCGCACGTGGCGCGTCCAGGACATCTCCGAGACGTGGATCAGGCCCTCGATCCCCTTTTCGAGCTCGATGAACGCACCGTAGTCGGTGATCGAGACGACCTTGCCCTTGATGCGATCGCCGACCTTGTACTTCTCGTCCACCCCTTCCCACGGGTAGGACTCGAGCTGCTTCAGGCCGAGCGAGATGCGCTCCTTCTCGGGGTCGAAGTTGAGCACCTTGACGCGCACCTTGTCACCGATCTTGACGAGCTCGGAGGGGTGCTGGACGCGGCCCCATGACATGTCGGTGATGTGGAGCAGGCCGTCGATGCCGCCCAGGTCCACGAAGGCCCCGAAGTCGGTGATGTTCTTGACCACGCCCTCGCGGATCTGATCCTTCGCGAGGTCCTTGAGGATCGTGGCCTTCATGCGGTCGCGCTCCTCCTCGAGCACGGCGCGGCGCGACACCACGATGTTCCGGCGGCGCTTGTTGAGCTTGATGATCTTGACCGAGACGCTCTGGCCGAGCAGCGCGTCGACGTTCTGCACCTGGCGCAGCGCGATCTGCGAGCCGGGCAGGAACGCCTCGACGCCGTAGAGGTCGACCACGACGCCGCCCTTGATCTTGCGGATGAGCCTGCCTTCGACCACCTGGCCGTTGTCGTGCGCCTCCTTGACCCGGTCCCAGACCCGCACGAAGTCCGCGCGTTGCTTCGAGAGCACGACGAGGCCGTCCTGGTTCTCCATCTTCTCCAGGAACACCTCGAGCACGTCCCCGACGTGGATGCTCGACGGATCGGGGAACTCGCTCAGCGAGATGATGCCTTCGCTCTTGAAGCCGACGTCGACGAGCACGTCCTTGTCGTCGATCGACAGCACCTTGCCGCGCACGATCTCGCCTTCCCCGATCGAGCGCATGGACTCTTCGTACTGCCCGAACATCGCCTCGCGCTGTTCGAGCGTGAGCTCCTCCTCGTCGTCGTAGTTGATCGGGACGAGGGGAAGCGCGGGTGCCCGTCGCGTCGTCACGACGGGGTTGGGGTGATTTTCGGTGGTCTCCAGCATGGGACGAGAAACCTCCTGCGATGTGGAATAAGGGAGCAGCTCAGGCCGCTCCGCGTGAAACCGGATTCAGCTGTTGCGTCTTGAGCGCCGCGATCTCGCGCATCACGCCATCACTGACGCCCTGGTAGAGCGCTCGTCCCGGCGGCTGATTCGCGAACTCGCCCGCCAATTCCCGCCACGTCCTCGGTTGGCCGAACCACACGCGCAAGCGCGTTGCCCGCACCAGCCACCGGCGCGCCCGGTCGCTGCCGGAGATGAAGCAGGGCACCACAACGGCGTCCGCGTTCACCGCCAGCATGCCGACTCCGGGACGAGCCGGATGAAGCTCACCGTCGCGCATCCGGCTCCCTTCCGGAAACAGGATGAGCGCGCCGCCAGCCTTCAGCACGTCGAGCGCGCGGGAGAGGCCACTCAGGTCCGCCATGCCACGCCGGATCGGAATGGCGTTGTAGCGGCGGATCAGCGCCCCGAACACCGGCGGGCGGAACAGCTCCTCCTTGGCGAGGAAGTGCAGCTCCCGCACGGCAGCCGTGCCCACCAGCGGCGGATCCCAGAACGAGATGTGGTTCGAGGCCACGATCAGGCCGCCCGAGCGCGGTATGCTTTCGCGCCCGCGAACCTCCCAGCCGCTGAGGGCCCCCACGAGCCCACTTAGCAAAGACCGGGTCGCACTATAGAACAGTCCCACCGGATCTCCTAATCGCACGCGCCCGCGAACGGGCATTCCCGTCGGCCGTTCCCCCGCGCCCCTGGGCCGCCGCAAGCGCCAGTCTAGCCGCTCCCTGCCGCCTGCGGGCAGCGCGGGTGAGCCCGGACGACCGCCAGCACGAGCTCGACCTGGCGGGCGAGATCGAGCCCGGACGTGTCGACGATGTGCGCCCCGGGAGCGGGTCTGAGCGGGCTGTCGGCGCGGGTGCGGTCACGCTCGTCGCGCCGCTCGAGATCCTCGCGCACCTCCGCGAGCACCGCGGCGATCCCGCGCGACTGCAGCTCCCGCGTGCGGCGTTCGGCGCGCGTGGCGAGGTCGGCGTCGAGGTAGATCTTCACGTCCGCATCCGGAAAGACGACGGTTCCGAGGTCGCGGCCCTCCCCCACGAGCGGCGCGGTCTCGGCCATCGCGCGCTGCCAGGTGACCAGCCGGCGACGCACCTCGGGCAGCGCCGCGACGCGCGACGCCGCCTCGCTCACCGGCGGGGTGCGGATCGCGTCGGTCACGTCGGCGCCGTCCAGGAGCACGTGCGGGGCCGAGGGCGAGCCCGTCACCTCGACGCGTGAGCTCTCGGCGAGCCGGGCGACCGCGCCCGCATCGTCGAGCGCGTGCCCCTCGCGCAGCGCCTTCATCGCGACCGCGCGATAGAACGCGCCGGTATCGAGCACGCGAAATCCGAGGCGCTCCGCGAGCGCGCGCGCCGTGCTGCTCTTGCCCGCAGCGGACGGGCCGTCGATGGTGACCACGAAACTCACGCGGCGTCCTCGACGCTCGCGCCGAGCGAGGCGAGCACGCGGAAGAACCCCGGAAACGACGTGGCGACGGTCGCGACGTCGTCGAAACGCATCGGGTCCGGTGTCCGCGCGCCCAGCGCCGCGAACGCCATGACGATCCGGTGGTCGAGTTCGGCCGCGATGCGGGCCCCGTGCGCTTGGCCGCCCGTCACCTCGAGGCCATCGGAGCGTTCGCGCACGGCGATGCCGCACCCGCCGAGCCCGCGCGCCATCGCCGCGAGCCGGTCACTCTCCTTGACGCGCAGTTCGGCCGCGTCGCAGAGCCGGGACGTGCCGCGCGCCGCGCTCGCGAGCACGGCCCACGCGGGCACCTCGTCGACCAGGCGCGGCACCCACGCGGCCGGAACGTCGAACGGGCGGAGCGACTCGGGGCCGGTCACGGTGACGTCGCCGACGGGCTCGCCCGCGGCCTCGTGCGCCCGCTCGATCCGAACGTCCGCGCCCATCGCCTCGAGCACGTCAAGCAGGCCCGTGCGCGTCGGGTTGAGGCTCACCCCCGTCGCGGTGACGGAGGCTCCCGGCTCGCACGCCGCGGCGACGAAGAGAAATGCGGCGGCCGAAAAGTCCCCCGCGACCTGGACCGCGGCTGCGCGCAGCGACGCACCGCCTCGAACGGCGACGCGCCGTCCACCATTGGCGCGGGTCTCGATCTCGAGCCCGACGCCGAACGCGGGCAGCATGCGTTCGGTGTGATCGCGCGCTGGCCCCGGGATCTCGACGCTCGTCACACCCGAGGCGCGCAGCCCCGCGAGCAGCACGCTCGTCGCCACCTGCGCGCTCGGGATCTCGAGGACGTGGGCGCGGCCCGTCAGCGAGCCCCCCGTGATGCGAAGCGGGGGACGTTCGCCCGGCGCCGTCTCGATGCGCGCCCCCATCGCGCGCAGCGGCGCCACGATGCGCGCCATCGGCCGCCGCGAGAGCGAGGCGTCGCCGGCGAGCCCGGTGGCGAACGGCTGGCCGGCGGCGATCCCCGCGAGCAGTCGCATCGCCGTGCCGGAGTTGCCGCAGTCGATCGTGGCGTCGGGCGCGCGCAGCGAACCGCCTGCGCCTCGAAGCGTCCAGGTGCCGGACCCGCGCCCGACGCGGGCGCCGAGCGCCCCGGCTGCGGCGAGCGAGTTCGCACAATCCTCACCCGCGTTCGGGCCGTGGATCACCGTCTCGCCTGCCGCGAGCAGACCGAAGAGCACGGCGCGATGCGTGATCGACTTGTCCCCCGGCGGCGTGAAGCGGCCCGCGAGCCGCTGCCCGCGGCTCACCGCCGGGCCGCGCGCGTTCATCGGGCGCCGCGACGGGCTCCCGCCCCGCGTGATCCCGCCCGCGCCGCGGGCTTGCGCCGGGCCGTGGCGCGCAGGGGCTTGCGCTTGCCCGCCGCGCCGGCGGCGCCGCTGCGCCGGGGAGCGACGGCCGCCCGCAGCGCCTGCAGGTTGCGCCACGTCACGTACTCCTCGAGCCGCTCGCGCAGCGAGCGGTCGACGCTCGCGAACATGCACGCGAGCTGGTAGCGCGCCTCGGTGCGCCGGCCCGTCGCGGGTTCGCAGCGCACCACGATGCCGTCGCACTTCACGAGCTCCTGCGCGCGCGGCGTGCCCGGGATCTTCGGCAGCACGATCGTGAGCTGGACCTTGGAGAGCGGCGGCAGGAAGTGCGAGCTCAGGCAGTAGACGCCGCTCGCCGAGATGTTCTGGCTCTCCGTGACGACCTGGGCCTGGGCCCCGTCGTGAGCGCCCTCGACGCGCATGCTGAGGCGCGCATCGACGCGGGGTTGCTGGCGGCGCTCCGCGCGCCGGCCGCTCTTCTTCACCGCCATCCGCCCCTCCGTTGTGCGCGGCGCCCCGGCCGCGTCTCCGATTGGTCCAGCGCAAGATCGCATTCCCGTGCCGGTACGTCCACGCGCGCGATTGTCACCTGCACCGCGTCGCCCAGCGTGAAGCGCCGTCGCGTGCGGCGTCCGACGAGCCGCACGCCCGAGGCGTCGAGATCGAACCGTTCGTCCGTCTCGGCCCCGATGCGGACGAATCCTTCCGCCGGAACGTCGTCGAGCTCGACGAAGAATCCCCGAGGGATGACCCCCACGATACTACCCGAAGCGTGCTCGCCCAGTCTCCCTTCGAGGTGACGCAGCGCCTTCACGCGCACCGCTTCCCGCTCGGCGTCGGTGGCGTTCTGCTCGCGCGCACTGCACTCGACGGCCAGCACCGCATTGGCGTGCGGATCCCAGGCGCCGTCTCGCCCGCCCCGGATCCACTCGCGAACCCGGCGGTGGACATGGAGATCCGGGTAGCGGCGGATGGGCGACGTGAAGTGACAGTACTCCCGCGTCGCGAGCCCGAAGTGCCCGAGGTCGCGCTCGCAGTAGCGCGCGCGGGTGAGGGAGCGCAGTGCAAGCCGGTGCACCAGCCGCCGTGGACCCGGATCGAGCGGCACCTCGAGCAGCGCCTGGAGCGCGCGATGGGGATCGTGCGCACGGCCGAGGCGAGGCAGTCCGAGCGTGCGCAGCGTCTCATCGAGCTCGGCGAGCTTGTGGAGCGCCGGCGGTTCGTGGACCCGCCACAGCATACCCGCGCCGCGCACCGCGCCCGCTTCCCCGACGCAGCGGTTCGCGAGCAGCATGAACTCCTCGATCAGCTCGTGGCTCTCGAGGTGCGGCCGCCGCTCGATGCGGATCGTCGCGCCGTTGGCGTCGACGACCGCCTTGACCTCGGGTGACTCGATCGCCAGCGCGCCCACGGCGAAGCGCCGCTCGCGCAGCCGCCTCGCCAGCGCCATCAGGTGCTCGACCGCGGACTGCAGCGCGTGCTCGAGGGGCTCCCCGCCGTGCAGCGCGCGTTCGACGCGCTCGTACGAGAGCTTTGCGCGGCTGCGGATCACGGTCTCGGCGAAACGGTACTCGTGGAGCACGCCGCTCTCGTCGAGCGTCGCGAACGCGGTGAGCGCGAGACGATCGGCGCCCTCGCGCAACGAGCACAGATCCGACGAGAGCCGCTCGGGAAGCATGGGCACGACCCCGCCCGGCAGGTAGCAGCTGGTGGCGCGCTCGCGCGCCTCGAGATCGAGCGGACCGCCCTCCGGCACGTACCACGAGACGTCGGCGATGTGGATCCCGACCTCCCAGCGACCGGGCCCGGCGAGTCGGAGCGACAGCGCGTCGTCGTGGTCGCGTGCGTCCTCGGGATCGATGGTGAGCGCGATCTCGTCGCGCAGGTCGAGGCGGCCGTGGCGTTCGCGCGCCCCGGGCTCGCGGAACGCGTCCGCCTCGGCCACCGCCTCGCGCGGGAAGTGCACGCGGAGTCGGAACTGGGAGGCGACGGCGTGGTCGTCCCATTCCGGCCGGTCGTCGGCGCCGAGCACCTCGATCAGACCGGCGGGTCCATCGGCGGGCACTTCCGCGATCACGTAGTCGCCGTCGTCGGGGGCGTGGCCGCCCTTCCAGCGCAGCTCGCGGACGCCGCCCGAGCGGCGCGAGGGATCGAAGGTCCAACGGCCGCGCGCGAGGTGCGCGCGGCCGAGGACGCGACGAATGGGTTCGGATTCCCCGGAGAATCGACTACCGGATGCGCTTCTTATGGCGATTCTTCCGGAGACGCTTCTTGCGCTTGTGCGTTGCGATCTTCTTGCGCTTGCGCTTCTTTCCCGAACCCATTCCGCCTCCTTGGGGACGTGGTCTCAGCTACCGACCGTCTGAGTCTCGCTCGCCTGTTCGAGCACGAGGGCCTTGAGCTCGCGGCTCGGCTTGAAGACCGGCACGAGCTTGGCCGGCACCAGGACCTCGGTGCCGCTGCGCGGATTGCGCGCGCGACGCGCGCGACGCTCGCGCACCTTGAACGTGCCGAAGCCGCGGATCTCGAGGTGCTTGCCGTCGCTCAGCGCGCGACAGACCGCGTCGAGCAGTCCATCCACGATGATCGCGGTGTGGTTCCTCGAAACGCCCGTCTGCTGGGCGATGTCCTCCACCAGGTCCGCTTTGGTCATCTGCGCCTCCCGGTTCGTCTCGCGTGGCGGGCTGCCGGGGTGGCCGACGGCTCAACGGCTCGGCCACCCGGGCAACCGCTCAGTTCCAAGAGGACGGCTCGCACGCGCAGCCACCCGGCCCGCAGCCCTGCGTCCCGCACGACTCCTCCGCCCGTGATGGCGCGGCCCCCACCGCGAACACGCTGAGCTGACGCACGGCCCGCGCGGCCCCGCAATGCGGGCAGGGGGGCGCGGGCTGGTCCCAGCGGTCGAGCAGGGCTTCGAATTTCCGATTGCAGGCGCTGCACCGATAATCATAGAGCGGCATGCCGTCCTCCGATGCGGCCACCAATCTACGCGGGATGCGAGCCGCGCTCAAGCGCCGAGCGCGCGTCCAGCGCCCGCCGATGCGCGGCGCGAGCGGCGTCAGGCCTGCCCCGGACCCTCGACCTCGTCGACCACGCCGACGATGACCGTCCGCACCGGGCCGCGCGGTTTTCCCAGCACCTGGGCCGCGGCATTGCCCTCGTCGGCGACGAGCACGTGGTCGCCGATCCCGGCGTCGACCGTGTCGACCGCGATGACGCTGGCGCCCTGCGGCCGGCCGGGCGTCGGATCGGGCCGGACGAGCAGCAGCCGTTGCGCGACGAGGTGCGGGTGCTTGATCGTCGCAACGACCTCGCCCACGACGTGCGCGAGGAACATCAGCGCATCGCTCCGGGCGCCTCGCGCACCGCGTCGACGAGGCCGACGATGGCCGCATCCGCCGGGTTCTCCGGGTTCGCGAGCGCCACGGCGGCCTCGCGCCCGCGAACGTAGAAGACGAGCTGGCCCGGCGCGGCCGAGACGAGATCGATGGCGGCGAGGGTCTTCGCCGCGCTCGCCTTCCCCGCCGAATCGCAGGGCTGGAGCAGCAGGATGCGCGAGCCCCTCCACGCCGGCACCTTCTCGGTCGCCACCACGGTGCCGACCACGCGCGCGAAGTTCATCCCACGAGCCGCGCGCGCAGCCGCGGATCCAGCCGCGGAATCACGACCCATCGCGCGAGCAGTCCGCGCCGGCCCGCGAGCTCGCGCGCCGCCTCGACGCCGGCCTGCACGTCGCTCACCGCGCCCGAGAGCGTGACGATGCCCTTGCCGCCGATGCCGTTCGCGAGCCGCACGTCGCGCAATGTGATGTCGGCGGCCTTCGCGGCCGCGTCCGCCGCGACGATTGCCGACGCCGCGGTGAGCGTCTCGACCACGCCGAGCGCGTCGTGCGGAGGAGCCGACGCCACGCCGCGAAGCGCCGCCGGCACGCCCGGGTGGAGCTGCGGGATCAGGAGCTCGTCGAGCAGCGTGTCGGCCGCGATCTCGACGCCGCGGCGGTGGGACGCACGCACCGGCGCAACCTCGCCGCCGATCAGGACCCAGAAGCGGCCGGGTGAGAGCGTCGCCGCCTCCAGCACGTCGACGTCGGCCTGCTTCACCATGGCGTCGGCCACGACGTAGCCCTGCGCGATGCTCGAGGTCTCGACCGCGGCGATGGCGACGGGGTTCATACGATCCGGAACCGGTCCTTGAGCGTGCAGCGCCGCAGCCGCGTGAAGCTGCGCGCCGTCGTCATGCCCTCTCCGGTCGGGCTCGCGATCGTGAAGCTCGTCGGCCCCTCGCCGTTCCAGCCCAGGCCCGAGGCGTTGGGGCCGTTCTTCACGAAGATCGAGCAGTCGCACAGCCGCGCCATCTTCGAGAGCTTGTCGATGTTCCGCGAGTGCATCGAAGCGGTGTGCCGGTAGCCGTGCTCCACCTCGAGCGCGAGATCGATCGCCTCGTCCACCGAGCGCACGCGCGCGAGCGGCAGGATCGGCATCATGAGCTCGGTCCAGAGGAACGGATGGTCGCCGTCGACCTCGCAGAGCGCGAGGCGCTTGCCGGCATCGCACGGGATCCCGGCGTCGCGCAGGATGACGTCGACGTTCTTGCCCACGTACTTCTTGTTCACGCCGCCGTGCTTGCGGGGGCCCTTTTCGTACTCCATGACGAGCTTGCGGAGCTGCTCCGTCTGGTGCGGCTGCAGCACGATCGCCCCGGCGCGGCTCATCAGCTCCTTCAGCCGGTCGGCGACGATCGAGACGCAGAGCACCTCCTTTTCGTCCGTGCAGATGATGTTGTTGTCCAGCGACGCGCCCATGACGAGGTCGCGCGCGGCCTGCTCGAGGTCGGCGGTCTCGTCGACGACCGACGGAGGATTGCCGGGGCCGGCGCAGATCGCCTTCTTGCCCGCGTCCATCGCCTCGCGCACGACGCCGGGCCCGCCCGTCACGACGTTGAGCCGGATGCCCGGGTAGCGCAGCAGCGCCTTGGCGACGTCGAGCGTCGGCTCGGCCACCGAGTGGAGCAGCGGCTCCTTCGCCCCCGCGCGGCGCGCGGCGCGATTGATGAGATCGATCGTGAGGATCGAAGTGCGGCGCGCGCTCGGGTGCGGGCAGAACACGGCGGTGTTCCCGCCCGCGATCATCGAGATGCCGTTGTTGATGATCGTCTCGGACGGGTTCGTGACCGGCGTGATGACGCCGATCGCGCCGAACGGCGCGCGCTCGGCGAGCGTAAGGCCGTGATCGCCCGTCCACGCCACCGGCTGCAAATCCTCGATGCCCGGAGTCTTCTCGGCGACGAGGCGGTTCTTGAGGATCTTGTCCTCGATGCGCCCGAGCCCGGTCTCGTCGACCGCGACCTTCGAGAGCGCCTCGAGCTGCCCCAGCACGGCGTGCCGGACCGAATCGATGATCCGCCCGCGGTCCTCG
>DATJYG010000790.1:0-19119 GCA_035499695.1 Polyangiaceae bacterium | reverse complement strand
GGCGTGCGCGTCTTCGTGGACTACAACCCGTGGGACGTCGGCACGCACGAGGAACTGGCCGAGATCGTGGCCGCGCTCGACGCCGACGGCGTCATGCTCGACACGATGACCGAGGTGCCCGATGCCCTCGCGAGTGCGGTGCGCCGTCGCAAGCGCGGCGTCGTCTTCGTGCCCGAGCTCCGGCCGCGAGACACGGACCTCGGCCAGCTCCGTCAGTCGTGGGCACAGTGGTTCGACGTCGGCGACGCGAGCACCCCTTCGATCTACCGGCACCGCTGGATCGCCCCGCGACACGTGCAGCTCGCAATCCGCCGGTGGGACACCTCGCGTCGCGGAGACATCGAGTACAGCTTCTTCAACGGATCGGGGCTCATCGTCTGGGACAACGTCTTCGGCACTTGGAACCCCTACTCGCGCGCCGACAGGCGGCTCATCGCCGAGACCGGCGCCGTCTTCGATCGTTACGCCGACGTGTTCGTCCACGGAGACTGGCTGCCGCTCGTCCCCACGGGCACGTCCGGGCTCGACGCGAACCGGTGGAACGCGGGCTCGCGCGCGATTGTGACGCTGCGCAACCGCACGGCCGCTCCCCTCCCCTACAGCGTCCCCGAGGACATTCCGGCGGGGACGACGTGCGCCACGTTCTGGGGTGAGCGTCGCGAGCTCCGTGCCGGCGACACGGTGATCGTCGCGGCCCACGGCGTACGAGCCCTCGTGCTCGACAATCGCCCGAGTCTCGAGCGGGCGCTCGCGCACTTCGACCGCCTGTCCGCGGCCGCCGACGTCGACCGACCGGGCTACGACGAACGTACGCCGCGCCCCCGTCGTGTCGGGGCGCCTGCCGCCGCCAGCGGCCGACACACTTCCAGCGCCGCGATGATCGAGGTGCCGGGCGGCGTGTTCGACATGAAGATCCGTCACGCCCGCCGCGAGTGCGGCTGCTACCCGTTTGGCACCACCGAGCAGGCGATGTGGGGCTGGCACTACCAGGACACGATCACTCACGAGGTGCGCGTCGACGTGAAGCGGTTCGCGATCCGGTCGACCCCGGTCACGAAGGACGAGTTCAGCGAGTTCGTCCGGGTCTCCAGCTACCGACCGCTCGATCCACTGCGCTTTCTCTCGGGCAACGCAGCTGGCAACCTGCCGGTCACGCACGTGAGCCTGTCGGACGCTCGCGCTTTCGCCGCGTGGTACGGGCAGAGGCTTCCCACGGAAGCGGAGTGGCAGTGGGCCGCGCAGTCGGGCGATCCACGCCTCTCTTTTCTCTCCGGCGGCCCCTGGGAGCTCACCGAGAGCGAACACGACGACGGTCACACGCGCTTCGTGATGCTCCGCGGCGGCAGCCCGTTGCCTCCCGGCGAGAGCGAGTGGCTCCCCGAGCGCGGTCCGCGGCCGGCGGACTCGCACGCCAAGTACATCCTGCTCGCCGACGCGCTCGATCGCAGCGAGAGCATCTCCTTCCGCACGGTGGCGGACCTGGACTGAGACTGCCTGGTACGCCTGCTGCATCGGCGCACGCACGTCTCCATGGCGAAGATCCTCCTGGCGTGCGGCATCGCCTACGCGCTGCTGTACGCGGCGAACGACGTGATCTGCGCCAATGTATGGCGCGACTACAGCTCGGCATCGCAGACAATCAGCGAGCTGTCGGCGATCGGCGCTCCCTCCAGGCCCGTCTGGGTCGCCATCGGACTCGTGGACACGGTGCTGCTCCTCGCCTTCGGCGTCGGGGTCTGGGGGTACGCGGCCGGCAAGCGCAGCCTCCGCGTCACAGCCGCCAGCCTGTTGGCCATCGGAGTCCTGGGCCCATTCTGGCCGCCGATGCATCTGCGCGGCACCCCGGCCACGCTCACGGACACGATGCACCTTGTGTTCACGGCGATTGTGGTCCCCTTGATTCTGCTCGCCATGGGGTTCGGCGCTGCGTCCTTCGGACGACGTTTTCGCGTCTATTCGATCGCGACCTTGGTCGTGGTTTTCGCTGCCGGCGCGCTGACCAGCGTGCAGGGTCCGAGGGTCGCAGCGAACGAGCCGACGCCGTGCATCGGCGTACTCGAGCGCGTCAACGTCGGTGGCTACCTCGTCTGGGTCGCTGTTCTTGCCGTCGTCCTGCTCCGTGCAACGAACGCGCGCCAGCACGTGACCGAGATGTCCGGACCGACGCACGGCGCCGCCATTGGCGCGCGCGGTGCTTTGCGCACCTGCCGAGCGCGTGAAAAGGCGATGCGGGTCCGGAAGAGACGCGCATCTCTTGCGCCGGGACGAACTCTCTACACGGGGAAAGGGCAATGAGCTGGATTCGATGGTTCAAGGACGTCTCGGCCGACGACGTGGGGTCCGTGGGCGGAAAGAACGCGTCACTGGCGAGATGCTGCGAGAGGTCGTCCCTCTCGGGGTGCAGGTGCCCGACGGGTTCGCCGTCACCGCCGAGGCCTACCGGTACTTCCTGCGCGAAGCCTCGCTGGAGAACACGATTGCGGACGCACTCACGGGTTTGAACCCCGGAGACGTGGACGATCTCGTCCGCCGCTCGGACGCGCTGCGCGCCGCCATCGTACAGGCGAACATGCCGGCTGATCTGTCCCGCGAGATCGTCGCCAGCTACGTCGCCCTCTCGCGGCGCTACTTCGAGGTCGAAGCCGACGTCGCCGTGCGCTCGTCCGCGACCGCCGAGGACTTGCCGAACGCCAGCTTCGCCGGGCAGCAGGAGAGCTTCTTGAAAGTGCGGGGAGCCGCCTTCGTGGTGGACGCCGTGAAGCGCTGCTTCGCGAGCCTCTTCACGCCGCGAGCCATCCGCTACCGGCAGGACATGGGCTTCCAGCAAACGAGCGTGGCCCTGTCCGTGGGCATCCAGAAGATGGTTCGCTCCGACAGGGCGAGCGCGGGCGCCATCTTCACGCTGGACCCCGAGACCGGCCACCGCGGGGTGATCCTGGTCACGTCTAGCTTCGGCCTGGGCGAGAGCGTCGTGCAGGGCCGGGTAGCCCCCGATCAGTTCCTCGTACACAAGGCGACGCTGCGCGCGGGCTTCGCGCCGCTGGTCTGGAAGAGACTGGGCACCAAGGAGGTGCGCCTCGTCTACGACCAGGAGGGGCACAGGCAGGTGAAGAGCGAGGCCGTGTCCGAGAGCGAGCGCGCGAGCTGGTCGCTCGGCGACGAGGACGTACTCACACTGGCCCGATGGGCGGCGCTGATCGAGGACCACTACAGCCGACGGCACGGTGCCGACACCCCGATGGACATCGAGTGGGCCAAGGACGGCGTGACCGGTGGGCTGTTCGTCGTGCAGGCTCGACCCGAGACGGTGCACAGCCGCCGGGCGCACCCGAAGCTGCACCTGTACTCGCTGAAGGACCGCTCGAAGCCGCTCGTCGAGGGACTGGCGATCGGCGACGGGATCGTGACGGGCAAAGTGCGCATCCTGAAGGACCCGCGCCGTCTCGACGAGTTCAGGCCAGGCGAGATCCTCGTCACCGAGATCACCGATCCCGACTGGGCGCCCGTGATGAAGAGCGCCGCGGGAATCGTCACCGATCGGGGCGGGCGCACGTCGCATGCCGCGATCGTCGCACGCGAGCTCTGCGTGCCGGCGGTGGTGGGGACGGAGAAGGCGACGTCCCTGCTGCGCGACGGAGACATGATCACCCTGTCGTGCGCCGAGGGTGAGACGGGGCGAGTCTACGGCGGCTCGCTGCAGTTCGACGTCCAGGAGATCGATCCGACCACCCTCTCCCGACCGCGTACGACTCCTGAACGCAGGCAATCCCGAGCACGCGCTCCGGCAGTCGATGCTCCCCAGTGACGGCGTGGGGCTCGCCCGGATGGAGTTCGTCTTCTCGGGCTGGGTAGGCGTGCACCCGCTCGCCCTCACCCGATACGCGCAGCTACCGGCAGGTGTGCAGCGCGAGATCGACGTCAAGACCGCCGGATACCCGGACAAGAAGGCGTACTTCGTCGATCGTCTCGCGCAGGGCATCGGCACGATCGCCGCAGCGTTCCACCCGCGGGCCGTCATCCTGCGGTTCAGGGACTTCAAGACCAACGAGTACGCGCGCTTGCTCGGCGGGGCAGGCTTCGAGCCGCTCGAGGAGAACCCGATGCTCGGCTGGCGCGGGGCGAGCCGCTACTACCATCCGCAGTACGAAGAAGGGTTCCTCCTCGAGTGTGCGGCCGTCGCGCGCGTGCGCGACGTCTTCGGGCTGACCAATCTGAAGGTCATCATCCCGTTTTGCCGCACACCGGAGGAAGGCGAGCGCGTGCTGACGGCGATGCGGCGCGGCGGGCTCGTGCAGGGCGAGAAGGGCCTGGAGGTCTACGTGATGGCCGAGATCCCCTCGAACATCCTGCTCGCGGAGCGGTTTGCGAAGCTCTTCGACGGCTTCTCCATCGGCTTGAACGACCTCACGCAGCTCACCCTCGGCGTCGACCGTGATTCGACGA
This sequence comes from Polyangiaceae bacterium, assembly GCA_035499695.1. Classification (GTDB taxonomy): domain Bacteria; phylum Myxococcota_A; class Polyangia; order Polyangiales; family Polyangiaceae; genus Palsa-1150. The sequence continues at coordinate 14,676 of DATJYG010000790.1, read as the reverse complement.
CGGTGGCACCGCTCTTCGACGAGCGCAACGACGCGGTCAAATGGTCCTGCGCCCACCTCGTCGAGGCGGCCCACGCAGCGGGACGCAAGGTCGGCATCTGCGGGCAGGCGCCCAGCGACTTCCCCGATTTCGCGGCGTTCCTGGTCGAGCACGGCGTCGACTCGATAAGCCTCAACCCCGACGCGCTCGTCCGGACTACCCTGCGCGTCCTGGACGTGGAGAAGCGCCTCGCGCGCACGGCCGTGGAGTGAGGAGAGACGATGCGACGGTTCGATGCTGACTGGCAAAAGCGGGCGGTGAGCGCCGACGAGGCCGTGAGAGATCTGAATAGTCGCGACCGCGTCTTCGTACACGGTGCAGCAGCGACCCCCACGGAGTTGCTCGACGCGGCGTGCGCTCGAACGGACCTCGCGGGGGTCGAGCTCTACCACCTTCACACGAACGGGCCGGCTCCCTTCGCCGAGCCGGCGATGGCGGGCAGGATGCACTCGAACTCGCTGTTCATCGGACCACCGCTCCACAAGGCCGTCGACGAAGGACGGGCCGACTTCATCCCCGTCTTCCTGTCGGACATCCCGGCCCTCTTCACGTCGCGCACGGTGCCGCTCGACGTGGCGTTCCTCTCGCTCTCGCCGCCCGACCGGCAGGGCAACTGCAGCCTGGGGACGTCGGTGGACGCCGCGCGCGCCGCAGCTGACTCGGCGAAGCTCCTCATCGCCGAGATCAACGAGCGGATGCCGAGAACGCACGGCAACACGGTCGTGCCCTTCGAGCGTCTGCACGCGTTCACGCTCGTGGACAGGTCGCCCTGGGAAGTGCCGCCGGCGAAGCAGACCGAGGTGGAGCGCAAGATCGGCGAGATCGTCGCGGGGCTCATCGAGGACGGGTCGACTCTGCAGATCGGCATCGGCGGAATCCCGGACGCGGTCCTCGCTCGCCTCGGCGACAAGCACGACCTCGGCGTGCACACCGAGATGTTCTCCGACGGTCTGCTCCCTCTCATCGAGGGGGGCGTCGTGACCAACCGCTTCAAGGAAGTGCATCGCGGCAGGACCGTGACGAGCTTCGTCAGCGGGTCGGCACGCCTCTACGACCACGTGCACGACAATCTGCTCGTCGAGTTCCACGGTTGCGACCGGACGAACGACCCTGGGCTCATCCGGCAGAATCCGAAGGTGGTCGCGCTCAACGCTGCGATCGAGATCGACCTCACCGGACAGGTCTGCGCCGACTCGATCGGCCATCGTGTCTACTCGGGCATCGGCGGACAGATGGACTTCATCCGCGGCGCCGCGCTGTCCAGGGGCGGCAAGCCCATCATCGCCCTGCCCTCGACGGCCGCCGGAGGGACCATCTCGCGCATCGTCGTCGCGCTGAAGCAAGGTGCCGGCGTCGTCACCACGCGCGGGCACGTGCACTGGGTGGTCACCGAGTACGGCGCGGTGAACCTGCACGGCATGACCCTGCAGCAACGCGCCGAGGCGCTGATCTCGGTCGCTCATCCCGACTTCCGCGTCGAGCTGCGCCGTGAGGCCTCGACCGTCCGGCACTTCGCGGTGAACGCTTGAGGGCGCGGCAATTCTTGCGCGCTCGGGCTTAAGCTGCACGCCGCTCCCGAGCGAAGACGCCGCAATCGCAGCTTTCGCCGCGAGCACGCTTCGTGAAAGTGCCCGGGTGAGGCCACGATGTCCAAGCACCCGCTCCACGTTTGTCTCCTGACCGGCGGCGGAGACGCGCCTGGGCTCAACGCCGCCGTCCGCGCCTTCGTGCACGTCGCAACGCGCCGCAAGATCCTCGTCTACGCGAGCCATTGCGGCTTCGAGGGTCTGCTCGGAACGGGCGGCGTGTCGCCGCTCCGGGTTCAGGACGTGCGCGGCATCCTGCAGCGTGGAGGGAGCATCCTGGGCTGCTCCACGCGCAGCAACCCCTTCGCGGAGGGCGCGTCGGCCGAGCTCGAGCGCAAGGTGGTCGACCGATTGCGCGAACTCGGCATCGACGCGCTCGTCCTCGCGGGCGGCGACGGCACGATGGGGATCGCCAGGCGCCTGCAGGAGCATGGGGTGCATTGCGTGGGGATCCCCAAGACGATCGACGCGGACCTCGGTGGGACGAGCGCGACCATCGGGACGGACACGGCCGTCGAGACGGTGACGCACGCGCTGGACGCCCTGCATTCGACGGCGGAGGCCCACCAGAGGGTCATGATCGTCGAGGTCATGGGCCGCCACGCGGGCTGGATCGCTCTGCGCTCCGGTATCGCCGGGGGTGCAGACGCCGTCCTGATCCCCGAGATCCCGTACCAGCCGTCGCGCGTCGCCGCGAAGATCCGCGAGCGCGAGGCGCTCGGCCTTCGCTTCTCCATCGTGGTCGTCGGCGAGGGCGCTTGCCCCGTGGGCGGCGGCGAGCTCGAGGTGGAACCCGCACACGAGGGACGCCAGGCGCGCCTCGGCGGGGCCGGACAGAGGCTCGCCGAGGAGCTCGCCGCCTGCGGCATCGGCGCGGACATCCGGGTCACGGTGCTCGGACACTTGCAACGTGGCGGCACTCCGACCGCCCGGGATCGTGTGCTGGCGACGCGACTCGGCGCTCACGCCGCGGGGCTGTGCGCGGCCCGTCGCTTCGGTCGCATGGTCTGCACCCACGATGGGCGCGTCGACTCGATCACCCTCGACGAAGCGTGCGCCGCCGAGGCGGGCGTGGACCCCCGTGGTGAGCTGGTCTTCTGCGCGCGCTCGATTGGAATCGAAATGGGAGCCGAGTGACACATGAATATCCCCGTCCAGATCACGTATCGCGACTTCGATCACACCGACGCGCTCGACGCGTTCGTGCAGCGGCACGTCGACAAGCTGGAAGCCATCGGCGGAAGCGTCACCTCGTGCCGCGTCGCGCTCGAGGCGCCGCACCGACACAAGAGCCACGGGCGGCACTACCGGGTACGCATCGACATCTCCGTTCCCGGCGCGACGCTGCTGGTGGATCGCTCTCCGAACGAAAGGCACCAGGGGGAGGACGCCTACTCCGCAATCGACGATGCCTTCGACCACGCCTCTCGCATGCTCACCGAGCACGCGCGCCGCAGGCGCGACCTGCACCGCTGAGAATGGACGCCGCCGCTCCGAGGGGCCTCGCTTCGTGGGAAGCGCAGGAGCGGCTGCTCCAGTACGGTCCGAACGAGCCTGCCAGCAAGCGACGCTCGCCGCTCGCGCAGCTCGTGCCGCTCCTCGGCAATCCGCTCGCGATCGTGCTCCTCGTCGCGAGCGGGTTGTCGGCGCTCCTGGGGCAGACCGTCGACGCGGCGCTGATCGCGACGATGGTCGTCCTCAGTGTGGGCATCAACATGCTGCAGACGTGGCGCTCGCAGAAGGCGGCCGAGCGTCTGCGCGACCGGGTCGCGCCGACGGCCACGGTGTTGCGCGACGGACGATGGCAGGAGCTCGCGCGAAGGGACATCGTCCCCGGCGATCTCGTTCGACTCTCTGCCGGCGATCTCGTACCGGCGGACGCCCGCCTCGTCGAGGCGCGCGATCTCCACGTGCACCAGGCGGCGCTCACCGGCGAGTCGCTGCCGGTCGAGAAGGAGGTCGCGTCCGACCCGGCCGATACGCGGGGCACCGTGTGGCTCGGGACCTCGGTCGTCAGCGGAACGGCGACTGCGATGGTCACAGCCACGGGGGCAGCGACGCAGTTCGGTGACCTCGTGTCTCTCCTTTCGGAGCCGCCGCCGGAGACCGACTTCGAGCGCGGTCTTCGCAAGTTCGGGATGCTCATCACGAGGACCGTCCTCGTGCTGGTCCTGGTGCTGCTGGCGGCAAGTTTGGCGATGCAGCGCCCGGCGTTCGAGTCGTTGCTCTTCGCGGTCGCGCTCGCCGTGGGCCTGACGCCGGAATTCCTGCCCATGATCACGACGGTGACGCTCGCCCAGGGCGCGTCGCGCATGGCCGAGCACCACGTCATCGTCAAACACCTCGAGGCCATCCAGAACCTCGGAAGCATGGACGTCTTCTGCAGCGACAAGACGGGGACGCTGACGGTCGGCGAGATGCGCGTCGAGGGTTCGTACGACCCCGCCGGACGGCCGAGCCCGCGCGCGCTGGCCCTCGCGCGCATCAACAGCCGGATGGAGACGGGCATCCGCAGTCCTCTCGATGTCGCGATCCTCGCCGCCTCTCCGGACGGGGACGACGACGGCTGGACGAAGCTCGACGAGGCCCCTTTCGACTTCGAGCGCCGCCGTGCGTCCATCGTCGCGCAGCGAGGCGGCGAGCGGCTCCTCGTCACGAAGGGCGCTCCCGAGAGCGTGTGCGCGGTGTGCACGTCGACGCCGGAGGAGCGAGCGCGACAAGCCCAGTGGATCACGCGCCAGGGCGAAAAAGGAATGCGCCTGCTCGCCGTGGCGACGTGCGCTGCCGGCGAGCGCTCCGCATGGACGACGCGTGACGAGCACGACCTTCGGCTCGAGGGCTTCATCGCCTTCTCGGACCCTCCCTTGCTCGAGGCCAAGGGGACGGTCGAGGCGATGCGGCGCGACGGCGTCGAGGTCAAGGTGTTGACCGGAGACGAGGCGGCCGTCGCGCGGCACGTCGTAGAGGCGGTCGGGCTCGACCCCGGCGTCGTCGTGACCGGGGCCGAGATCGATCACATGACGGACTCGGCGCTCGCCCAGGTGGCCGAACGCACCACCATCTTCGCCCGCACGAGCCCGGCGCAGAAGACGCGCATCCTGCTGGCGCTCAAGCAGCGCGGCCACGTCGTCGGCTTCATGGGCGACGGCATCAACGACGCTCCGTCGCTCCACGCGGCGGACGTGGGAATCGCGGCGCCTCACGCTGTCGACGTGGCACGCGAGGCGGCGGACATGCTTCTGACCGAGCGGCGGCTGGAGGTCCTACACGGAGGCGTGCTCGCCGGGCGACGCGCCTTCGGCAACGTCACCAAGTACCTGCTCATGGGGACGAGCTCGAACTTCGGCAACATGCTGAGCATGGCCGTCGCGTCGCTCCTGCTGCCTTTCCTGCCGATGCTGCCGACGCAGATCCTGCTCAACAACCTGCTCTACGACGTCTCGCAGTTGACGATCCCGACCGACCGCGTGGACGATGCGTGGCTCCGGAAGCCTCATCGGTCGGACGTCGCGCTGGTCCGCCGGTTCATGGTGTTCATCGGGCCGATCAGCTCTCTCTTCGACTTCCTGACGTTCTTCGTGCTGCTCCACGTCTTCCGGGCCGACGAGGCGCTCTTCCACACGGGCTGGTTCGTCGAGTCGCTGTGCACGCAGACGCTGGTGCTCTTCGTGATCCGCACGGAGGAGCGACCGTGGCGCAGCCGCCCGAGCGGGCCTCTCACCGCGTCCGTCCTGGCGGTCGTGGCCGCCGGAGCCATCTTGCCGGCGACACCACTCGCGAGGCTGCTCGGCTTCGTCCCCCTCCCCGCCACCTACTTCGCCTTCGTGGCCCTCGCGACGATCGCCTACCTCGCGCTGGTCGAGGGCGCGAAACGTGCGCTCCTTCGCAGGGTTTACGCCGGAGAGCAGCGGTTCCCCGCCGAGCCTCGTGCGGTCTGAGTGGCACGTCCGATGCTCGATGCAGGGGAATGATTCCCATGCGCACGACGACCATCGTTGGACTTCTCCTGGCGGGTACGGTTGCGGCGTGCCACCCCGCAGAGACGCGACAGGCCGACGTGCCGGTGAGCGCCACCGGTCCCCAGGCGCTGCCCGGGACGCAGACGGACGGAGAAGCGGAGCGGCTCGTCGTGGGCGCGGCCTCTTGCTGGATGGGCGGCCTCTGGTCCGACGCTCTCGGGGAGCAGACCGACTCTCGCGGGTGGGGCGTGGCGCGCACCACGGATCCGCGCGGCATCGAGCGTCGCTGCAGCGCCGTGCTGGCGCACGTCTACGGCGCCTTCGACCCCATGCAGTACGAGCAGCTTCGCGCCGTGGAGCCTCGGGTCGTCGACGATCTCGCGAGGCGAGTGAAGGCGGTCGCCGAGACCGATCGCGTCGATGCGGCCCATGCGGCGGAGCTCATTCAGCTCCTGCGTGGTGTGGCCGACGCGACGCGCGAGAACCTGCTCGCCCGCAAGGCGGCCGACGACGTGAAGGCCGACGAGGAGCGCCCGAGCTCCGCCCCCGACCGTGCCTTGGACAAGGCGCTGGCGGCCCGCGCGCTGCAGAAGACCACGGCCATCGACGCGCTCCTGACGCTCAGCGACGGCGACCTCACGCACGACGCGCACGCGCTGGGATTGCTCTGCGCGCTCGACCGCCTCGAGATCGCGCGCAGGCTGCCCAAGCACCTCAAGGTCTACGCCGTGGGCGGTCCGTTCGTGAACGTCTTCGGGGTGAACCCTCCGGACGTGCCCGCAGATCCGACGGTGCCCATCAAGAGCGGCACGTGGCCCGGCTACCTCGTGGACGCATCGGCCAGGGCCGGCTACCCGGTGCCGGCCCAAGCGACCGAGGCGATCGATCGTGAATCACTGGCGTGGGGCGGCGTGCTGCAGGGCTTGGCCGACAAGCTCCGCACGGATGCGGGGACGATCTCGACTCGCACACCTCTTCCCGACGTCTTGGCGCGCGTCGCCACCCGGCTGGACGAAGAGCACCGCACGCTGATCGCGCTGTTCGATGCCGAACAGCGCGCCGGCCGACAGGAGAGACGACCATGAGCGAGGCACACCACCACAAGCACGACCTGAAGTCCGAGCTCGAGAGGAGCGCGGCTGCACTGCGCACCCTGCGGGACGAGATCCGGGTGCAACTCCATCTCGGCAAGCTCGACGCGAGAGGTGAATGGGAACGACTGGCCCCGCGCCTCGAGCAGACGCTCGAGCGCGCCAAGAGCGACCTGTCGGAAGCGACGCGCGAGGCGGTGGCCGAGGTGACCGAGGCCGCAAGGCGATTCAGACGACGCGTGCTGTGAGTCGCGCCGGGCACGATGGGCGGCATCGCACTTGCGTGATCCACTCGTGCCATGATGGGTGAACTGTCCGCCGCCGAGATCGTCCAGGTGCTCCGGACGGAGGTGCTCGGCCACCTCGGCTGCATCGCCGATGGATGGCCCTACGTCGTGCCCATCAACTACGTGTACGAGGGCGGCTCGATCTACGCCAACGGCTCCGAGGGGATGAAGCTGCGCGCCATGCGCGAGAACCCTCACGTGTGCCTCGAGGTCGAGCAGATTCGCGGCGTGGCGAACTGGAGAACGGTCATCGCCCAGGGGCGCTTCGAGGAGCTGCTCCACGACGAGCAAGAGCGCGCGAGCCACATCCTCGCGACGCGCATCGGTCGCGCCGAGACGAGCGCGAGCGCGCACCTGGTCGAGCAGGACGACGTCTACCGCAGGGAAGAGTTCCACCGGCCCGTCCTTTTCGGCATCCGCGTCCAATCGCTGAGCGGACGGTTCGAGCTCCTCTAGCCAACTTCTGTCGCCGACGCGCAATACCTGCACCCGGCGAGGCGCCCGGCGAAACGCGCCGCGCGCGGGACAAGGCGTTCGACCACCTGGTCCGTGGATTGCTCTCCCGAGGTGCATGCACCCGATTGTTCGCCTCTCACCCTTCGTTTCGCTCGTCGGCGTCGCAGCATGCGCCATGGGCAATCCGCAGGTCCCGCAGACGACGTTGGCGCCGTCGGCGGCTTCCATCGCGACCAGCGCGCCCGAGGGAGTGACGGCCGCCCAGCCCAATCCCGTCGGACGAACGGCGCATGTCCCGGAGGCTACGTTCCGCATGGGATCGGATGTCGGAGAGCCGGACGAGCGTCCGGCACACATGGTCCGCGTTGCGGCCTTCGACCTCGACGTCACCGAGGTCACCGTCGAGCAGTATTCGGCGTGCGTGCGAGCGGGTGCCTGCCGCAAGGCGCCCACCGTCATCACGTTCCCGGGCGTGACCTTCTCCGATCAGCAGCTGTACGACGGCGAGTGCAACGGAGACCGTGCCGATCGGCCGGACCACCCGGAGAACTGCGTCGACTGGAGCATGGCCGACGCCTACTGCCACTGGGCGGGCAAGCGGTTGCCGACGGAGGAGGAGTGGGAGTACGCGGCGTGCGGGGGCAGCTGCGACGAGGCTCTCACCGAGCGCGGAGGCGCAGGCGCCGTCCTGGGCGCCGAGCGCTGGCCCTTCACCACGCGCGTGGCGAGCCACTGGCCGGGCAAGTTCGGCCTCTACGACATGGCCGGGAACGTGTGGGAGTGGACCGCCAGCCAGTACTGCCCGTACGACCGTCCGGGCTGCGGCGATGCGCGCCGGGTGATCCGCGGCGGGAGCTGGTCGATGGTCGACTTCCTCTTCGTCCGGTTGACCGACCGCAGCCCGGCCGATCCGACGACGAGGAACACGAACCTGGGCTTCCGCTGCGCGCGGTGAAGCCGTCTCGCGCAGAACGAGCCCTGGCCGGCGCCCTCCGGCCGTTCACGCTGGTGCGGCCCGAGGAGGTGCTGGTCGCCCTCGCGATGACGCTGGTCGCGTTCGTCCTGATGAGCGGCTACTACCTGCTCAAGACGGCGCGCGAACCCCTCATCCTCATCGAGTGGGGCGCCGAGGCGAAGCTCTACGCCGAAGCCGCCCAGGCGATGATCCTGCTGGGCGTCGTGCGAGCGTACGACGTGATCGCGAGGCGCGTCGGGCGCCTGCGCCTGATCGCTTTCGTCTACCTGTTCTTCGTCTCCAACATGGTCGCCTTCGCGCTTCTCGTGAGGGCGGGCGTGCACGTCGGGCTGGGCTTCTTCCTGTGGGTCGGCGTGTTCAGCTACACGTCGATCGCGCAGTTCTGGGCGTTCGCGGCGGACATCTACACCGAGGAACAAGGCAAGCGGCTCTTCGCGCTCGTCGGGGTCGGCAGCTCCGTTGGATCGGTGGCCGGGTCCACCTTCGCGCGAATGCTCGTGCCCCGCGGGCCCCAGGCCCTGATGATCGGCGCAGCGATCCTCGTCACCGCATGCGTCGCCCTGCTCGCGTGGATCGAGCGCCGTGCGGGTACGCGGGGCGAGCGCGGCGCGGCCAATTCCCCCGAGCCCGTCGCGGCTGGCGCGTCGCTCGGGCTTCTGCTCCGTGATCGCTACCTGATGCTCATTGCCGCGCTGACGCTGTCGCTCAATTGCGTGAGCGGCCTGGGCGACTACATCCTCGACCGCACGCTTCTGGCGCACGTCGCGGCCGCGCACTGGGTGGGCGCGGACGCAAAGGCCTTCGTCGGCTCCTTCAAGGCGGCCTTCTTCGGCTGGTACAACGCCATGGGGGTGCTCCTGCAGCTCTTCGCCGTCTCGCGGATCCTCGCGCGCGTCGGCGTGCGCGGTGCGCTGCTGGTGCTGCCGGTGGTAGCCGTCGCCGGCTACGGGGCGTACGTCCTCGTGCCCGTGCTCGCGGTGATCCGCGCCGTCGTCATCGCCAATCGTGCGCTCGACTACTCGCTGACGAACACCTCGCGCCACGCGCTCTTCCTCGTCGCGACGCGCGCCGAGAAGTACGTGGGCAAGACGTTTGTCGACACCGTCGGCGCGCGCTCAGGGGACCTCGTCTCCGCTGCCGTCGTGTGGATCGGCGTGCGCGCCGGGTTGACCCCCGTTTCGGTCGCCGCGATCTGCGTCCTCATCGCCTGCGCGTGGACCCTCGTGGTGCTCGGACTCGGTCGCGAGAATGCGCGGCGCGCGCAACCGGCACACGCGTGAAGTCCCTCTCCGAATGGCCGTCGACGGGCAGCGTCCGACCGAGTTCTCGAGACAAGGGTCCTCGTCCGAGCGACAAAGGTCCGCGAACGAGAGAAGCGATCCTCGTCCAGACGAACGCGGTCCGATTCCAGACGCCTTCACGTGCGACGGGCTCACCGACGCCGAGAAGAGCGCTCTGATCGCGTACCTCCTGTTGCACTGACCCGTCGCGACGACCGAAACGCAGCGGGAGTGCGGCCCGTCCAGCGGCCGAATGCGCGATAGAAGGCCTGGAGACGCGCGAACCCCACCTCGTAGGCGACCTCCAGGATCGAGGTGTCCTCGCGCAACAGGAGCTGCTCGGCCAGCCGGCGACGCACGTCGTCCACGATCTGCCGGTGCGACGTGCCGTGCTCGCGGAGGCGACGCTGGAGCGTTCGCTCGCCCATGGCCAGCTCGCGGGCAAGGCGCGACAGAGCTTGATCCCTGGCCCAGACGCCGCGGAGAACGGCGGCCCGCATGCGATCGAGGAACGGATCGCCCGACTGCAGCTGGTGCTCCATGTTCGCCGCCCGGGCCTCGACGCGCGTGGCCGCCGCCGGATCCGGCGTGCGCACTGGCAGGTCGAGCATGGAGGCGTCGAAGACCACGCCGTCCACGGGCTGACTGAAGGCGACGGTCGTCTGGAAGAGCGCGTCGTACGGTTTGGCGTCCGCCGCGCGGTGCCGGAAGCTCACCGAGCGAAGGCGCAGCTTGTAGCCCGTCGCCTCGCGAGCACGCAGCACGTTGAGGGCGAGGGCGATGTCGGTGAGCACCGTGCCGTGCCGTGCGCCGAGCGGGGCGCGCATCGACACATGCGCGAGCATCCCCCGGCGCTCGACCGCGAGCGAGACGCCCTCGGTGACCAGGCTGTAGAAGTGGGAGGAGCGCGCGATGGCGTCGTGCAGCGAACCGCCCGTCCACACGGCGTGGTCGAACGTGCCGAAGCTGCCGAGCGGCATGCAGCAGGCGATGGTGAGGCCGAGGCTCCGGTCTCCGACGCGCTCGGCCACCGACGTGAGCGCGCGACCGGCGAGTGAGCCCCGCACGAACGTCTCTGCGCCCGCCTGTGCGTCGATGCCCAGATCGCGCAGGAACGACGGCGGATCGACGCCGGCGCCACGAAGGCTCTCCACGACCGGCCTCAGGATGAGGACGGAGAGGCCGGGCTCGCGATCCATCGCGCGCGGAAGAATACGCGAGGCCCCGGATCGGCAGCAGGCGCGTTTCTCCATTCGCGACAATCGACGCAACGGAGACGGCGCGCGACCCTGGCAGGCCTGGACGGTGCGGGTGGCAGTATGCAGAGTACCGCCGCCATGGCGCGGACTCTTTCCTCGCTCCTGCTCTTCGCGGTGCTCGCTTGCGGAAGCAGCGCCGGCTCGGGTGCGTCGTCGAACGAGGGCGGTGCTCCGTCCGGTTCGGGGGAGGATGGCGGCACGCCGTCGTCGGGTCAGGATGCCTCGGCCCACGACGGGGCTGCGGGTGGCGACGTGGCCACGCCGCCCCCGGCATCTCTCGATGCAGGACAGGGGGAGGGCGGCGCGACAGCCGACGCGCAGGCCGATGGATCCTCGGGCAGCCCCGGCGTCTACGACTCCGACGGACCCGATCCCGTGGGCACTGCGACCGTGCAGGTGCCGGGCCCCAGCGGCACCTTCTCGGTCACCGCTTACTACCCCATGTCCCCGGGCGCGCACCCGGCCGTCATCCTGACGTCGGGCTTCTTCCAGACGGGCCTCGGATACGCGCCGTATGCGAAGCGCCTCGCGAGCTGGGGCATCGTCACCTTCACGCGGGACGATCCCGGGCTCGGCGAGACGGCTCCGTCGATCGCTGCGGACGTCGCGTACATGGTCACCACCTGGCTGCCCGCCTCCGCGGGGGACGCCTCGGCGCCCGCCTTCGGCGCGGTGGACACCACACGCATCGGGCTCGCCGGCCACTCGCGTGGCGGTCAGGTCGCGCTCCTCGCGGCCGAGGGAGGCGCCCTCGGCCACGTGCGGGGCGTCTTCGGGCTCGACCCGGTGGACACGTCCACCAACGGTTCGCCCGAGGCTCGCACGCAGATCGCGACGGTCGGGGTGCCCCTGGCCTTCGTCGGCGAGACCACCGACTCGGCTTCGAGCGGATGCGCGCCGGCGACGGACAACTACCAGGTCCTCTACCAGGCGGCCGCGTCTCCAGCCGTGGCGATCACCGCCATGAACGCGGACCACACGATGTTCGAGGATCCGAGCAACTGCTCGTTCTGCACTCTCTGCACGGCGGGCAGCGCCAACGCGGCGCAGGTGCTCGCCTACTCGGTCCGCTACCTCACGGCATTCTTCGCGCGCGAGCTCCTGAGCGATTCGAGCGTCGGCGCCGCGTTTCAAGGCGCCGGCGCCAGCCAGGACGTCTCGGCGGGTCTCGTGCAACTGGTCTCGAAGTAGGTCAGTGGAGGAGGAGCCCGGCCGTCGTTGCTCCGGCCGCGGCCTCAGGGACGAATGGCGACCTTGAGCACGCCATCGCGCTGCTCCGCGAACAAGTCGTAGGCGTCGACGATCCGATCCAGCGGGAACGAGTGCGTGACGAGCTCACGGAACGGGAACCGCGCCGCGCGGACGATGCTCATGAGGCGCCGCATGCGCTCCTTTCCGCCGGGACAGAGCGTCGTCAAGATGGACTGATCCGCAAGGCCGGCGGCGATCGCGTCGAGCGGCATCGTGAGGTGCCCGGAGTAGACGCCCAGGCTGGACAGCGTTCCTCCAGGGCGGATCGAACGCAGCGCGTTCTCGAAGCTCAGCTGCTTCCCCAGCGCCTCGATCGCGACGTCGACCCCACCGCCGGTGAGCCGGCGGATCTCGGCGACCACGTCACACTCGTTGAAGTTGAGGACGACGTCGGCCCCCATCCGCTTGGCCATTTCGAGCCGCCTGGGCACGGAATCGACTCCGATGACGAGCGACGCGCCGGAAAGGCGAGAGCCTGCGGTTGCGCAGAGGCCGATCGGGCCTTGTGCGAAGACAGCGACCGAATCTCCGATTTTGACTCGACCGCGCTCGGCGGCGGAGAACCCGGTCGACATGATGTCGGGACACAGGAGCACGTCCTCGTCGGTCAGATCGTCCGGGACCTTGGCGAGGTTGGCCTGCGCGTCGGGCACCAGCACGTACTCCGCCTGGCAGCCGTTGATGGTGTTGCCGAAGCGCCAGCCGCCGATCGCCTCGAAGCCATCGCCGCCGTGGCTGCACTGAGCGCCGTCGCCCGAGAGGCATGCCCTGCACTGACCGCACGGTGTGATCGCACCGACGATGACACGGTCGCCCGGCGAGTACCCGACCACGCCCGGACCGAGGGCCTCGATGCGCCCGACGGGTTCGTGCCCGATCGTGAGGCCTGGCTTCACCGGGTACTCGCCCTTGCGGATGTGGACGTCGGTCCCGCAGATCGTCGTCAGCGTCACGCGCACGAGCGCTTCGCCGGGACCCGGCGAGGGGCGCTCGACCTCGCGCAACTCCACTTTGCCTTTGCCTGCGAAGACCGTCGCTCTCATCTTGCTCATGCGAGGAAGGAAGGCAGCGCGCATGCCAAGCTGCTCGCCTACGCCTTCTCGAGCCACTCACCGTCGATCTTCTCGTAGCGCCTTTTGACCGCGGCCCAGCCGATGCGGAAGGCGCGCGCTTCGTCGCCGCCGTAGCGATCGAAGGCGTGGTTGTACGCCTCGCGGAAGATGGCCTGCGCATGAGGAGGCAGGTGAGAGCGCACGGATGCAGGCAGGTCGGAGTTGGTCGCGTACGGCATGGCCATGGCCGAGGCAATCGCCACGCCGAATGCGGCGAACGCCGAGCGAGCGATGCTCGATGCGCAATCAATGCGCGAGAGCGCGAACTTTCCGCGCGAGCCCTCAGCCCGAAACAGTCTCGAGCGACTGGCCACGAGCTTGCACCGTCATCGCGAGAGGAGAATGCGGTGCACGCGCTCATGGCCAAGCTGAGCCCACCGGACCGTCTCGCGATCCTGTGGCTCGCCGCTCTGATCGTGGTCGCTGCCGCGAGCCATCCGGCTCCGCTGGCCGCGATGGCGCTCGCAGCATCGACGGCGGCCATCGTCGTCGTGGTCGCCACCTGGGCGTCGCGGTCGCGGGTCGGGCGGATCGTCCACGACTTCCTCCCCATCGCCACGATCTTCGCCGTGTTCAGTCTCGCGGGGCCCGTCGTGGCAGCCGCGAACCCGAGGCGTTGGGACGGCCTTCTCGCGGCGCTCGACGAACGATTCTTCGGCACGCTCGCCCATGCCTGGCGCAACGCGCTCGGGCGACCTGCATGGCTAACGGATCTGGCGTCGCTCGCGTACGTGAGCCTCTACTTCGTGCCACTGACCCTCGCCGTCGCCACGTATCGCTCGAGGCCGCGCCGGGACTTCGACGCCTTCGTGTTCGCGCTGATGACGGCGTTCTTTCTCCCCTACGTCGGCTACTTGCTGTGTCCCGCCACGGGGCCGCGCGCCGCAGCGGGCGCGCTCGAGGGCGGACGAGTGACAGCAGTCATCCAGGCGGTGCTGCGCGCCGGAGAGATCAATCGGCTCGACGCATTCCCCAGTGGACACACAGCCGTTTCGCTCACGTTTCTGTTGCTCGGGGCGCAGTCCTTCCCCCGATGGCGGATCCCGCTCGTGGCATCCGTCGCGAGCATCCTGTTCTCCACGGTCTACCTGTCCATGCACTACGTCACGGACGTGGTGGCAGGGGTCATCGTCGCCGCCATCGTGCCCGGTGCGGTCACGGTGCTCGAACGAATCGTCAGCGGCGACGCGCACGGCCTCCAGACCGCGCAGATCAGGTGACGGAGGCGGAGGTCGACAGGTCTACTCTCGCGAGCGCTGCAGCGGCTTCCAAGCTCCGGCAACCGAGCCGACTCAGTTCCTCGATGAACTGCTCCCGAAGCGTCTCGAGCACACCGCTCCCCCGGACGCACCGTTCCAGCTCGTCGGCGATGGCGCGGAC
>DATJYG010000789.1:0-5371 GCA_035499695.1 Polyangiaceae bacterium | reverse complement strand
ACCGCGTGCGGCAGCGACCCGGGCACGGTGCACGCGCCGACGCAGGACGTGGAGCTGCCGGGCGTCGACACGCACGAGTTCACCACCCGCGAGCGGCACGAGTTCAGCGAGTACGTCTCGCAGCTCCCGGCCCCGTGCAAGGACGTCGCGGTCCCCATCGCCCAGTGCGTGCAGGAGAAGCGCGCGTGCGCCGGGTGCCTGCCCGCGGCGCAGGCGATCGCCAAGGCCGTGCGCGACGGGATGGCGCGCGAGCAGGTGGAGGCGATGTACAAGCAGCGCTTCGACCCCGCGTCGTCGCGCGCGATCCCGCTCACCGGCTCGCCGTCGCGCGGGCCCGACGACGCGGCCGTCGTGATCGTGGAGTTCGCCGACTTCGAGTGCCCCTTCTGCCAGAAGATGGCGCCCGAGCTCGACGCGCTCTGGGACAAGCGCAGGGACAAGGTGCGCTTCGTCTACAAGTTCATGCCCCTGACCATGCACCCGCACGGCGAGGACGCGGCGCGGGCGGCGATCGCGGCTCAGCTCCAGGGGAAGTTCTGGGAGATGCACCACCAGCTCTTCGCCAACGGCGAGCACCTCGAGCAGACGGACCTCGAGGCATACGCGAAGGCCATCGGCCTCGACGTCGAAAAGTTCCGCGCCGACATGCACTCGAAGGCGGTGGACGAGCGCCTCGCGGCCGACAAGAAGCTGGCCGACGACCTCGGGGTGAAGGGAACGCCCACGATTTACGTCGACGGGCGCGAGATCGAGACGAAGAGCGATCTGTCCGACTGGGTCGACCAGGAGATCACTGCCCGCAGTAGGTAGAGGCGTGGTAGACGTGCGGTCGTGAGGGCCGTCTCGCTCGACGCCTGCGGGTGTTTTCCCACAGGGCGCCACTACGCGGGAATCGCTCACCTCCTCCGGGCCGTCACGCGTGGGCTCGTCGAAGAGCTCGCGGCCGACGCGCCGTGGGCCGAGATGCCCATCGTGCTCCTCGACGTCGAGACGACCGGGAAAGACCCGTCCGCCGACCGGGTCATCGAGGTAGGCATCGCCGTCGCCCGCGGGGGCGCCATCGTGCACCGCCGGAACTGGCTCGTGAACCCGGGCCGCCCCATCCCGAAGGAATCGATGGAGGTGCACAAGATCACCGACGAGGACGTGAAGGACGCCCCGCCCTTCGAGGCCGTCGCGGCAGAGGTCTACGCGTCGCTCGCCGGGTGCATCCCGGCCGCGTACAACGCGGCGTTCGACAAGGCGTTCATCGCGAGCGAGCTGGCGCGCGCGGGCCTCACGCTCAGGCGCGACATCGAGTGGCTCGACCCGCTCGTCTGGGCGCGCGAGCTGCAGCAGGGCGAGCGCTCCCGGGCCCTCTCCGAGGTGGCGGCCCGCCTCGGCATCGCCCACGAGAACGCGCACCGGGCGAGCGAGGACGCCGAGGCCGCCCTCAAGGTGCTGCTGGCGCTCGCGCGCGACGTGCGCGTGCCGCGCGCATACGGAGCGCTCGTGCAGGAGCAGCGGCGCCTGGCTCTGGCGCAGGCCGACGAGAGGCGCTTGCGCTGGCGCGGCGCCTGACCCTACAACCCGGTCGGCCTAGCGCACTGCGCCACGACTTGCCTTATATTGCCGAGACCCGGACGCTTCGCGATCCCGGAGGAGCCCATGACCGACAAGGCCATCATCCAGCTGGGGGGGGACACCAAGTACGAGGCGCCCATCGTGGTCGGGACCGAGGGCGAGCACGCCATCGACGTCGCCAGCCTGAGGGCCAAGACGGGTTACGTGACGCTCGACCCGGCGTTCATGAACACGGGCTCGACCACGAGCGGCATCACGTTCATCGACGGCGACAAGGGCATCCTGCGCTACCGCGGGATCCCCATCGAGCAGCTCGCCGAGAAGTCCACGTTCGTCGAGACGGCGTACCTGCTCATCTACGGGGAGCTGCCCAACGAGAAGCAGCTCGCCGGGTGGAGCAAGCTGCTGACGCGCCACTCGCTGCTTCACGAGGACATGAAGCACTTCTTCGAGGGCTTCCCGCCGACGGCTCATCCGATGGCGATCCTCTCGGCGATGGTGACGGCGCTGTCGAGCTACTACCCGGACGCGCTCGACGTCGACAACGTGGCCCTGCGCGACATCACGATCGCGCGCCTGGTGTCGAAGGTTCGGACCATCGCGGCGTTCGCGTACAAGAAGTCGATCGGTCAGCCGTTCGTCTACCCGAAGAACTCGCTGACCTACTGCGCGAACTTCCTCAACATGATGTTCTCGGTGCCGGCCGAGGAGTACGAGATCGATCCCGAGCTCGTGAAGGTGATGAACCTTCTGCTCATCCTCCACGCGGACCACGAGCAGAACTGCTCGACGAGCACGGTGCGCGTCGTGGGCTCGAGCCGGGCGAACCTGTTCGCGGCGGTGAGCGCGGGCATCAGCGCGCTCTGGGGGCCCCTGCACGGCGGCGCGAACCAGGAAGTGCTCGAGATGCTCACGCGCATCCAGCAGGATGGCGGCGACGTCAACAAGGCCGTCGCGATGGCGAAGGACAAGAACAGCAGCTTCAAGCTGATGGGCTTCGGCCACCGCGTGTACAAGAACTTCGACCCGCGGGCGAAGATCATCAAGGCGGCTGCCGACAAGGTCCTCGCGAAGCTCGGCAAGAAGGACCCGCTGCTCGACATCGCGAAGGCGCTCGAGGAAGCGGCGCTCAAGGACAGCTACTTCGTCGAGCGGAAGCTCTACCCGAACGTCGACTTCTACTCGGGCATCATCTACCGGGCCATGGGGTTCCCGACCAACATGTTCACGGTGCTCTTCGCGCTCGGGAGACTCCCCGGGTGGATCGCGCACTGGAAGGAGATGATGGAGGACCCCACCACGAAGATCGCGCGGCCGCGGCAGATCTACACGGGGCCGACGGTGCGCGACTACGTGTCGATGGATAAGCGGAAGTAGACCGACGCCGACGCCGACCTCCGATTCCGAATCGGTGTCGGCATCGGACTCGGTATCGGTGTCGGCCATCGGTGTCGGAACGCCGCTACGAGGTCCGTCTTCTGGGGAACGGGCGGCGCGGGTGTGCGCGACGGGGAAGGCAGCGGCGCGGGTGCTTCGGGTGCTGGCGCCTGGTGCATCGTGATGTAGACGAGCCCGCCGACGACGGCCGCGCCCACCGTCGCCGCGACGAGCCAGACGACTGCCGGAGGTACTGAGGGCTCGATCCGAGCGTTCCGGCTCGTCCTTGCCTCTCACCCGGTATGCCGACGCCGACCCCCCGATTCCGCGCTCCGGAGGGAACAATTTTTCGAGATCGAGGGATCTCGCGCCCTTCCACGTGAGAAAATGCGCGCGCACGCTGCCGAAGGCGCTGCGTTCGCACTCGAATGCGTCGCATTCGGTACCGAATGGTTCGCGCACGCTAGCGAATGATTCGCGCACGTAACCATGCGCTCTGCATTCGGTCACGAATGGGAGGCGCACGCATGCGAACGCCGGGCGTTCAGTGACGAATGCAAAGCGTACGTACGTGAATGCTTCGCGTTCGCTACCGAATGCGAGGCGCAGGCAACCACGCGCAACGCATTCGGTCGCGAATGGGAAGCGCACGCATGCGAACGCTCGGCGTTCGGTACCGAACGAGACGCGTACGCTCGCGCGCGCACGCCATTCGATGGCAAGGACGCGCTAAGGTGCCTGGGTGCGCGTCGTCGAGCATCCGTCAGCCGCGGCCTTGCTGGCTCACGCCGGCTCGATGCTCGAGCGGAGCGAAGCCGAGAACGGGCTCGTTCTGGGGTTGCTCGCGTCGCCGCCAGCGACGATGACCGCTGACCCGACGTGGGTGAGCGTCGACGGGGCGGAGGGGCCGATTGCCGTGGCGATGCGGACGCCGCCGTTCAACCTGCTGCTGGCGCTCGCGCCGGCGAATGCGATCGAGGCGCTCGTCGACGCTCTGGTCGCGCGCAGCGCCGAGCTGCCGGGGGTGACGGGGCCGGCCCAGCCGGCGCGCGTATTCGCGGAGCGCTGGGCGCGAGCCTGTGGCGTGACGGCGACTGTCACGATGGAGCAGGGGCTCTACCAGCTGTCGAAGGTAGCCCCGCCGGATCCGGTGGCGCCGGGTGCCCTCCGGCTCGCTGGCACGGACGACGTGGACCTCGTCGCGTCGTGGATGGCGGGGTTCGGCGGGGACGCGCGCTTGCCGGCGCACGAGCGGGAGGCTCTTCGCAAGAGCGCCGCGGCGCGCGTGGCGAGTGCCGGGTTGTTCATGTGGGAGCACGAGGGCGCGCCCGTCTCCATGGCCTCGCTGCAGGGAGCGACGCGTCACGGGATCCGCGTGTCGTTCGTGTACACGCCGCCGGAGCTCCGTGGACGCGGGTATGCGTCGGCTTGCGTCGCCGCCGTGAGCGATCGCGCGCTCGCTTCGGGGAAGCGATTCTGCACGCTGTACACGGACCTCGCGAACCCGACGTCGAACTCGATCTACCAGCGCCTGGGGTACAGGCGGATCGGCGAGTCGGCGATGATCGCGTTCGGGCCGTGAAGATGCGGTTCATGGTCGCGGTGTGAAATAAGTAGGATGCGTCGAACGAAGGACTTCCGGTGCACCGTCCTCTGCTCCAGGCCTCCTGCGCGCTTGCGGTGCTCCTGACGAGCGTCGTCGCCGGTGCACAGGTGGCACCCGACGCTTCGGCAGCCTCCGCTGCGTCGGCGCCCTCGCCGGCAGCCCCGCCCGCACCGGCGCCAGCGCCTGCGCCCGCACCAGCTCCTGCGCCTACCCCGGCCGGTCCGTCTGGCGCCCCCGACGCACCGCGTGCCTGGAGCCTCGACCTCACGATCGACAACGTCGGGATTGGGATCGGCAACTCCCGCCGAGTCGACGGGCTCCGCCTCAACGTCACGGACGCGGCGCCGTTCGTCGTGAACGGCGTGAACCTCACGCTCTGGACGCCGGAGGAGCACGGTGGCGGCAGAGTGAACGGTCTGGCGCTCGGCGTCCCCCTCACCGGCGTCCGCGATCTCGCCGGAGTCGGCGTGGGCATCGGGCTCGGCGCCGAGGACAGCATGACCGGCCTGGCCGTCGGCGTCATCGGCCTCGGCGCAGGCAAGGACGTCACCGGGCTCACGCTCGCCGGGCTCGGCGCGGGGGCGGGGCACGACCTGAGCGGCGTGACGCTCGCAGGCATCGGCGGAGGAGCTGGCGGCTCGGTGTACGGCTTGAGCGTCGGCGGCCTCGGATTCGGCGCCGGCGGCGACGTCGTCGGCCTCACGGTCGCGGGTCTCGGCGCGGGCGCGGGCGGCTCCGTGCGCGGCATCAACATCGCGGGCCTGGGGCTCGGCGCAGGGCACGACCTCGACGGCATCTCGCTCGCGCTCGGCGCCCTCGGCGCCG
>DATJYG010000788.1:0-6598 GCA_035499695.1 Polyangiaceae bacterium | reverse complement strand
CCCTGCGCCTCGCGGATCATCATGAGCGCGTTGTGCGCCCAGAACTCGTCGGACGATTCGGGATGACGCGCGAGCTCGGGGACGACCGCCACGAGCGCCGCGGCCGCGTGCTCGAAGTCGTGCGCGGCGGCGAACCTCGCGGCTCGCAGGTGGGCGACGTGAAAGCTCAGGTGGGCCTCGTCCGGCGCACCTCGCGCAGCAGCCGCAGCGGCGTCGAGTTGACGGTCGGCCGTCGCGTAATCGGCGGCGGCGATCGCCTTGCTCGCCGCCTGCATGGCCGCCTCGAACGCTGGAGGCGCCGGCGGAGCGGCCGTCACTGCCGGCGCGGCGGGTGGCGCTGAAGTGCTGGCCGACGCGGACGCGGACGCTGGCGCGCAGGCGGGAGCCGCCGCGGGAGGCGCAGGCGGCGGCGCGGGCGCGGTTGCAGCCACCGCCGGACACGGCGCCGCTCCGGGCGCGCATGCCGCGTGGGCGAGCACGAAGGCGCAGGATGCGGCGAGGACGACTCGGTGCATGTCGCGCCGGAGCCTACTCCGCGCGCTCCACGCAGGCGATGGGGCACGGCGGTTGCTTCGACGCGCGCGCATGCGAGTCACCGCGCTGCTCTTCTTCGTCATCGGCTCATCCGGCTGCTACGGCGCGGCCTGGGACCACACCGAGGTGGCGCCCCCGCCGCCTCCACCTCCGGGCGCCCTCGCCCAGTACTGCACGTACAACGGGGCCAACGATCTCGGAGAGGTGAACGCATTCCTCGCCGCCCAGGCGAGAAGCGGCTGGGAGCTCGTGTCCGTGGGCGGGCAGCAGGCGTCCGTGTACTGCTTCCGGTCGCCGGCGCGCCCGTAGCTAGCAGCGCCGTCATCGCGGCGGCTTCGGCGACGTCGGCGGCTTGTCGCTCGGCGGCGCGGTGCTCTGCTCGGTAGGCGGCAGCGCCTGATTGAACGGGGGCGGCGGCGCCGCGGAGGCCGTGGCGGAGCCGGGCGCGAACGCCGGCTCGGGGCCGATGTCCTCGTGCCGCTTGCGATGGAGCAGGAACCAGAGCACCGCGCCCACGACCGCGGCGACCACGGCCCACTTCGCGGCCGTCTTGCTGCGGCGCCACCAGAGCAGCATGCGGTCGCGCCGGTCCTTCTCGAACTTCTGGCGCAGCGGCAGGTACTTCGTCTTGAGCCGGTGCACGCGGTTGTTGAGCTGGTTCTCGGTCATGCCCGCCGCGGCGGCGATCTCGGCGTACCCCTTCTTGCTCCGCGCCTTCCGGACGATGAGCTCGTACGTCCGCTTCTCCTCCGGGTTCTTCCCGACCTGCTCCTTGAGCCACCGGCTGATCATCCACGGCGGCAGCGGCCCGCCCTCGACGACCCGCCGCTCCTCCTCGTCGCTCTCGTCGGTCCGGTCCTCGGGCGCGGGCGGCTGCTCCTCGACGAGCGCCTCGCGATTGAGCCAGTCGCGGTCCTTCTTCTCCGCCCGGAAGTGGCTCATCGTGACCGTGTACGCGACGGCGCCAATCCACCCGCGCTTCCCGGCCTGCGTGCGCGGGAGCGACGCCGACTCGAGCGCCTTCATGTTCGCCTTCTGCACGACGTCGTCGATCACGTGCTCGGGCGCGTTCGGCGATCGCGCGGTGACGACCTCTCGGATGCGGTTCTGCGTCTCAATCTCGCCGAGGAACGCCCACATCTCCTCGCGGGTCACCGGTTCGCCGTCGGGTACCGGCACATCCGGCTCGCCGGGTCCGCTCTCCGGCGCGGCTTCTTCCTCGGGAAGCGCGTCGGCCGACGCGGCATCCGCGGGCGCATCGCCATCGGGTGCGCCGGAATCGCTTTCCGGCGCGTCCGAATCGTGGTCCGGCGGGTCTTTGTCGCTGGGGCCCATGGGGGAAAGGCGAGCGCATGGTGAAGCCGGCCCACCGATCGCGCAAGTCGGGCCATCTCCCGCGGGAGATAGGCTGTCGACCGTGGGGGATTGGGCAGCGCCTGCAAAGGAGCGCCCTTCCCGTGCTGTGGAGAGCCTATCTCTCGTGTGCGACGGGCCATCCCCCCCGTGCGACCGCCAGTCCTGCGCACGAGAGAGCCCGTCAACTGTGCGAGATTGGCCATCCCGTGCACGGGAAAGGCTCTCCCCCGCGGGGGATGAGCCGTCTCACCGCGATGGCGAGCGTGGCGTCGCTCGCGCTCTATGATGGCTCGTCCATGCCGACCGTGTTTCGCAGCGGCCGCTACCGCTTCTTTTTCTTCAGCAACGAGGGCACCGAGCCCGTGCACATCCATGTGGAAGCGGGCGATGGCTATGCCAAGCTGTGGCTGGAGCCAGTGGGCTTCGCCGAAGTCCACCGGTTCAACGGCAAGGAGATGCGCGAGGTTCTGGAGCTCGTACGCCAGCGCAAGGACGAGATCATCGAGGCATGGAATGAGCACTTCGGCCGTCAAAGCTGACCCCGTGGGCGTCGAGGCACGCGTGGACGACGTGAGTCTCTACGTGCGCCTCGGCGACGGCCGCGAGCTCACGGTGCCACTCGCCTGGTTCCCGCGGCTCGCCCAAGCGAGTCCTGCCGCCCGCCGCAACTGGCGATGGGTCGGCGGCGGCGTCGGGATCCACTGGCCAGATCTCGACGAGGACATCTCGATCCGCGGCTTGTTGTCGACGGGTTGATGCAATTCCGGGCGCCCGATCCGAACGGTCCCGTCACACGCGCGTCACTGGTTCACTGACACGACCCGCCGATGCACGTCGTGCCCGGGTGGTTCGCGCAGTCGTCGCAGACGACGCCACCAGCTCCGCAGGCCATGACCTGATCGCCCTGCGCGCACACGTTTCCGTAGCAGCATCCAGTGCAGGTCAGCGCGCTGCACAGTTCGAAGGTGCTGCAGGTGCCGCCGCCGCCGTCGTTGGGGACGCACTCGCCCCTCCCCATCGGCGGATAGCAGGGAAGACACTGCTGACCTCCGTAGCCGCAATCCGAAGCGTGGATCCCGTCGTCACACCAGTCGTTGTCGACGCAGCAACCCTTGCAGTTACTCGGCCCGCAACTCGGCTGCGCGTGCCCGCAGGCCCCTCCGGGCCCAGCCGGGCCGCCTTTGCAGGAGTCTCCTGGCGCGCAGGCGGTGCACTGGTCGCCGAGACCACCGCATTCCTGGTCGGTCGGCGGATCGATGCAGCGGCCCTGCGCGTCGCAACAGCCATTCGGGCACGTGGTCGGGCCGCAGCCACCGTCGGTCGGCGGGGGCGGCGGACGGAGTGCGTCGCTCGTGTCGGAGCCATCGAAGACGAACGATGGACCGTCACCGCGCGACGCATCCTCGACTGCCGTCGAGTCGCTGCCGCCGTCCACACCACCGGCGTCCGTCGACGCAGCCGCCTCCGGGAAGTCCCCTGATGACGCGTCCGGCAGCTGCGATCGGCCGCATCCCAGCGCGAGCACGACCAGCGTCGAGGGCCACCATCGCCGGCTCATGCTCCCCACCCATGGCCGCGAGGGTTCGAAATTGTCAGCGTCGGTTCCGGGCTTCCTCGGCATCCGCTTAGTTTCGTTCGGCTTTTCCGACGCGCCGAAAAATAGTTCGTGAGATTCGCCTCCGGCCTGCGTCCTCCCCGCGGAGACAGCGGGACCCAGGGCAGCGTCCCCCCGGCTGCTCCGGAAAGGAGGTGATTCCCACGCAGAACAAAGGAAAGACATCGGACGCCAACCTCGCGAAGCAGTTGATCGCGGGGATTGGCAAGCACCTCGCGACCGTCACGCAAGTGATGTTCGCGAGTGGCACGTTCACGCCCGCGCAGGTCGTCGCCCAGCTTCAAACGCTGGTCACGCTGCGCCAAGGCGTGAGCGACGCCAGGGCTGCGCTCCAGGCCAAGCTTGCTGCGGAAGCCTCACAGGCGCCCACGCTGCGCGAGTTCATGCTCGCGTTCGTGGCGTTCGTGAAGGTGACCTTCAGCAAGTCGCCGGACGTGCTCGTCGACTTCGGCCTCGCGCCGAAGAAGGCGGCCACTCCGCTCACGGCCGAAGAGATGGTGGCCAAGGTGGCCAAGGGCAAGGCAACACGCCAAGCCCGCGGCACGACGAGCAAGAAGCAGAAGCAGGAGATCCACGGTGGCGTCACTGGCGTCACCGTCACTCCGGTGACGGCTTCCGCGCCCGTCGCGGCTACGGTGTCGCCTGCTCCGAGCGCTGCTCCCGCACCCGCGGGTAGCAGCGTGAAGAGCAACGCGACGCAAGGCTCCTAGCCAGGGCCATGGGGGACGGGAGGCCCCGCGCTTCGCGGCGCGGGGCTTCCCGAGCCCGCTTGAACACACCGGACTCTGCCGCCAAGCTTGAGCATGCGTCGGGGTACGGTCTCTCGCGCGATCCGTCGCGCCGTGGCGCTGCATCTGAGCGCCCTGGCGCCGGTGCTCGTCGCCTGCGGGAACACGTCGTCGACGACGGGCGGCTCGGAAGCCGGGAGCGAGACCGGTGCGGATGGATCGGGCGGCGCGGACACCGGAGCGTCGAGCGACGCGACCATCGGAGACGCGTCGAACGACACCGCGAACGATGCGGAGGACGCCGGGGACGCGGACGCGTGCGACCTGCCGTCCGTGCCTCCGTGCTCGGTCGTCCCGGACGCGTCGCACTACTGCGGCGGCTCGTGCGGCATGTTCTGCTCGGACTTCAACGGGACGCCGGAGCAATGTGGAGCAGGCCCCGACGGCGGCCTGTCCTTCGAGCAGTGCGCGCAGCACTGTGTCGGTGGTGTTTTCGAACCCGACGCCGCCGGTCAAGGGTGCAGCATCGTCTGGAACTCCGGCTGCTCCTACGGAAGCATCACGTGCACGTACTACTGCGTGCCCGGCCGAAGACCCGCGGGGCTGCATCCGTCTCGTCCGCGCGCAGCGAGTCCCGCCGCAGCGCTCCTGACGCAGATGGCGTACCTCGAAGCCGCGTCGGTCGACGCGTTCGAGCGGCTGGCGAGCGAGCTCGCGGCGCACGGCGCGCCGGCCGCGCTGCGGCGCCGGGCCCTCCGCGCCGCACGCGACGAGCGACGGCATGCCGGTGTGATGTCGGCCCTCGCTCGGAGAGCGGGTGCGACGGTGCCCGTGCCTCGGGTCGCCAAGGTGCCGCGGCGCTCGCTCGAGGCGATCGCGCGCGAGAACGCGGTGGAAGGGTGCGTGAACGAGACGTTCAGCGCGGCCCTCGCCGCGGTTCAGGCGTCGTGCGCGCGTGACGGTCGGGTCCGCGCCGCCATGCGACGCATCGCCGCCGACGAGGCGCGACACGCGGAGCTCGCGTGGAGCGTCGCCACGTGGATCGAGACGCGACTGGACGGCGCGGCCCGCGAGCGTGTGACCGCTGCGCGCACGAAGGCGGCACGGGCCCTGGTCGGGGCCAGCGGGCGAGACGTCCCGCCGAGCGCCGCGTACGCCCTGGGGCTGCCGACGGCGTTGCAGGCGCGCCGGATGGCGCAGGAGCTGATGCAGTCCCTGGATGTATGAGACTCGCTCAGCGGTCCTTGCAGTGACCGTCGACGCAGAAGTCGAGGCCCGTGAAGGGGTACTCGTAGCCGCCGATGAAGCACATCTCGTCGAGCGCGCTCTCGCCGAACTTCACTTCTTGCGTGGTGGTGTTGTCCCAGCTGCAGTCGAACGTGAGCCCGTTCGTGCCGTCGAAGGCGAAGTCCGGCTGGAGCATCGTCCAGCTGGGGTTCGCCCAGTCGGTGTCGTTGGCGATCTGCTTGCTCTTCTGACCCGAAGCCGTGGACTCCCACACCTGGATGCCGCTGCCGAGGTGGTGCTGGTGCGTCGAGATCGACATGAGGTGCCGTCCCGCGGTGCCCGCCTGGAAGAGCGGCCCCGTCGACGCCGTCGAGTTCGCGGGGATGTCGATGTTGATCGTTCCCCAGAATGCGAAGCCCACCGGCTGGTACGTGCCGGCCTGGCTCTTGGGCACCCCGTGCACCGTCACTTGCCCGTGCCCTTCGATCGTCTTCGAGGTCGCGTTGATGTAATGCGCCTCGAGCCGCACGTTCGTGTTCGCGGGGACCTCGAGCCCCGTGTTGGGCGGGAAGGTGAAGCTCTCCTGCTCCTTGGCGGCGAAGACGATGGGCGTGTCGCCGGTGCCGAAGGCGATGTTCGAGAAGGGCGTGCACGAGAACGGCGTCGTCTGCGGCGGATCGCCCGTCTGGTACATGATGAGGTGGTGGGAGCCCGGGGCGAGGCTCACGTCCACGCCCTGGATGACGAAGTCCTCCGTGTTACCGAGGGGGATGACGATGCACTCGGTGATCTCCTGGCCGGCAGCGACCGTGATCGGCCCGATGGAGGCCTGCGGGCTGTTCGCCGACGACGTCCCGCCACCCCCGCCCGACGACGACGAGCACGCGATCATCCCCCCCAAGGCAACGAGGACAATTCTGCGCATACCCATGAGCTAGCGTCAGAGCCCGCTCGGGTCCAGTGACCGGCCGAAATCAGGGCGATTCGAATACCCAGATCTGGGGTGAGAGATCGTTGCAGGTCCACTGCTGGATGTTGCCGCCGGCGGCTGTGGATCCCCCGGCGACGTCGAGGCAGAGGCCGGTCGTGCCGTGCACGAGCCGGTAGCTCCCGACGCCGACGTCTTGCAGGCTCCACG
>DATJYG010000787.1:0-9240 GCA_035499695.1 Polyangiaceae bacterium | reverse complement strand
CCCTGCGCCTCGGCGTCGGCGCGCGCGGCTTCGAGCTGGCGGGGATCGTACGGCACGCCGACGGCGCGCAGCGCACGGAGCTTGTCTTCGGTCCTCTCCAGATCCACGAGCTCCTTCTCGAGCCGCGGGTAGGGCGGCATGATGGAGCCCGGCGAGACCGAGCGAGGGTCGACGAGGTGCCGGTAATGCCAGAGGTTGGGGTACTTCCCGCCCTCACGCGCCAGGTCGGGACCGTTGCGCTTCGAGCCCCACTGGAAGGGGTGGTCGTAGATCGAGTCGGCCATCGTCGACGGGTCGCCGTACCGCTGCGCCTCGAAGGCGAACGTCCGGATCATCTGCGAGTGGCACGTGTAACAACCCTCGCGGATGTAGATGTCGCGCCCCTCCAGCTCGAGCGCCTTGTAGGGACGCACCTGCTCGGACGCCGCCTGCGCCGGCGTCGCGAAGAGTGACGGCACGATCTCGGCGACTCCGCCGGCGAGCACGGCGATGACGACGAACACCGTGAAGAGGAGCGCGCGCCCCTCGAGCATCCGGTGCCAGTTGATCCGCGAGTGCTCGGTCGCCAGGTGCAGCGCGATGGTCCCGAGGATGGCGACCACCACCGCGAGCGTCGCGAGGAAGAGGCTCGCCTCGTTGTTGACGATGGCCATGCTGGCGGCGATGACCGCGACGATCGTCACGAGGATGACGGGCTTGCCGAACAGCACGTCGGCCCACGTCGACTCGGCGTGCACGACCTCGGGCACGACGACCGTCGCTTCGCCGTCGACGGCCTTCCCCGCGCGCGCCGTGCGCCAGAGGTTGTAGGCCATCATGCACATCCCGGCGAGGTACATCGTCCCGCCGACGAGGCGCATCCAGTACATCGGGCGGATCGCGTTCACCGTCTCGACGAAGTTCGGGTACTGGAGCGCACCCGTCGAATCGACCGCGCGCCACATCAGGCCCTGCGTGATGCCGCTCACCCACATGGCGGCGACGTAGAGGAGGATGCCGAAGGTGCCGAGCCAGAAGTGCCCGTCGGCGAGGCGCTTCGACCAGAGCTCGCGCCCGTAGAGGCGCGGAATCATCCAGTAGAACATCCCGGCCGCCATGAAGCCGTTCCACCCGAGCGCGCCCGAGTGCACGTGGCCGATGATCCAGTCGGTGTAGTGCGCCAGCCCGTTGACGGCCTTGATCGAGAGGAGCGGCCCCTCGAACGTCGCCATGCCGTAGAAGGTCACGCCGGCGGCGAAGAACTTGAGCACCGGGTCGGTGCGCACCTTGTTCCACGCGCCCTTGAGCGTCAGAAGGCCGTTGAGCATCCCGCCCCAGCTCGGCGCCCAGAGCATGACGCTGAAGACCATCCCCAGCGTCTGCGCCCAGTCGGGCAGCGCCGTGTTGAGGAGGTGGTGCGGTCCCGCCCAGATGTAGACGAAGACCAGCGACCAGAAGTGGATGACGCTGAGCCGGTACGAGTAGACCGGCCGCTCCGCCGCCTTCGGCAGGAAGTAGTACATGATGCCGAGGATCGGCGTCGTCAGGAAGAAGGCGACGGCGTTGTGCCCGTACCACCACTGCACGAGCGCATCCTGCGCGCCGCCGAAGACCGAGTAGCTCTTGAGGCCGACGAGCACGGGCACCGCGAGCGAGTTCACGATGTGGAGGACCGCCACCGTGATGATGGTGGAGATGTAGAACCAGAGCGCGACGTACAGATGCTTCTCGGTGCGGCGCGCGAGGGTCCAGAAGAACTCGATGGCGAAGACGATCCACACGAGCGCGATCGCGACGTCGATCGGCCACTCGAGCTCCGCGTACTCCTTGCCCTGCGTGAAGCCGAGCGGCAGCGTGACGGCGGCGGCGACGATGATGAGCTGCCAGCCCCAGAAATGAATCTTGGCCAGCAGGTCGCTCGCGAGGCGCGCCTTCACGAGGCGCTGCGTCGAGTAGTACACGCCGGCGAACATCATGTTGCCGACGAACGCGAAGATGACGGCGTTCGTGTGCAGCGGTCGGAGACGGCCGAAGGTGAGATACGGCGGCAGGTTCGCCTGCCAGAACGCCAGCTGCAGCGCGACGAGCGCGCCGACGAGCATACCGACCAGTCCCCAGACGACGGAGGCGGCGACGAACCAGCGCGCGATCCAGTCGTTGTAGGTGATGCGACGTGTCTGACTCATTGTTTCTTCTCGTCGTTGTCGAGCGGCAAGAGGGAGAGACGGTCGGAGTGCTCGAAGTCGCGCTGCCGACAGGTGAACGCGAAGAGGAGGAGCGAGCCGGCGACGAGGAACAGGCTCACGAAGACCTGGAGCACTACGACGTCCACGACTTCCTCCTCGGCGAGAGAGCCGCGACGGTCAGTGCGATCGTGGAGAGAGAGCTGGCCGGCATGAGCACCGCGCAGAGCAGCGGCGACATGCGTCCTGCGAGAGCCAGGCCAACCGTGATCGCGTTGTAAACGAGGGCGACGGCGAGATCGGCGCGCACGACTTGCGCGAGGGCGCGCGCGCTGCGCAGGGCCGTGCGTACGGGTGCGAGGCCCGGCGTGACGAAGAAGAAGTCGGCGCGCGCGGGAACGTAGGGGCGATCGACGGCGGGTATGCCCGACGTGTGCGCGTGATCGAGCGCCAGGGCGTCGTTCACCCCGTCTCCGACGAAGAGCGTGTCGCCGTGGTCGTGCGCGTCGAGAAACGTCGCCTTCGAGTACGGCGTCTGTTCCCCGATGGCGCGAGCAGCGGGGATGCCGCAACCGGCGGCGACCGCGTCCACGCGCGCCTGCGTGTCGCCGCTGAGCAGCCAGACCTCGAGGCCGTCCCGGGCGAGCGCGGCGATCTCGCTCGACGCGTCGGGTCTCGGCTTCTCAATGGTGGCGAACCGCGCGACGACGCGACCATCCACCCCGAACGCCAGGTCCCCGGGTCCCTCGTCCGCGGAGGAAGAAACCCAGTTGGGCTCGCCCAGCCTCCACACTCGTCCGTCGATCGTCGCTTCCACACCACGCCCGGGCCGCTCGACCGCGCGCACGTCTCTCGCGACGGTCATGCCGCGAGAAGCGAGCGCCTCGCGAACGGCGGCGCTCTTCGGATGCCCACTTCGGACAGCGAGGTCGTAGAGGATGGCCGCCGCTTCGGACGGCAACGCATCGAGGACCTCGGGGTTTCCCAGAGCCAGCGCACCCGTCGTGAGCGTGCCCGTCTTGTCGAAGACGACGCGGCGCACGTCGCGAGCTCGGTCGAGGAAGCTGGCCCGCCGGACGAAGAGTCCCGCCCGACGCAGGCTCGCCTGCACGATCTCGTACGCCAGCGGGGCCGCGATGCCGAACGCGCAGGGACACGTGACGATGAGCACGGCGGTGGCCACGTCGAATGCGCGGCCCACGTCCCCGGTGGCGATGCGCCACGCGAGGAAGCCGCCGCCAGCGAGCGCGAGGACGAGCAAGACGTAGAGCTTCGAAAGCCGCTGGAACCAGGGGGTCATGCGGGCCGCGTCGTTCGGTCCGTGCTCCGGCGTCCGGAGCAGCTCACGCAGCGGGGAGTCCTCGAAGGGAGTCGCTGCCCGGGCGAAGACCGCCTCGTCGCCCGTCGCGAACGCTCCCGCCGGCACGCGCTCCCCCGCGGCGTAAGACCTCGGGCGACTCTCGCCGACGATCCAGTCGAGCGAGAAGTCGGCGGCCCGGTCCTCCAGCCTCGCATCGACCGGGACGAGGTCACCCGGCGCGACCAGGAGCAGGTCGTTCGCCCGGAGCTCGGCGCAACGGACCATCTCGACGCGTCCGTCTCGAACCCGCCGGGCGAGCAAGCCGTCGGTCCCATCGCTCGCGAGGAGCCAGGCGCGATTGCGCTCGACGGCGCGCTCCTGGAGGAAACGCCCCAGGAGCATCAACGTGATGAATACGTCGAGCGTGTCGAAGTAAGCCGCGCGCGAGCGCTGGGCCATGTACGAGTGCACCGATCCCGCGAACGCGAGCGCTATCCCCAGCGCGATCGGCAGGTCGAGATGCAGTATGCCGCGACGGATGGCGCGTCCGGCGGACCTGAAGAACACCGAGCCGCCGACGACCACGGCCGCCGCCCCGAGGACGAAGTCGAGCGTCGTGAAGAGCGAGAAGATGCGGCCGCGCTCCAACCCCGCGTACAGCGGGATCGCGAAGATCATCGAGTTCATCGCGATCGCCGCGCACACGCCGAGGCGCCAGAGAAGGTCAGTGGAGCCCCGGGCGCCTCCCTTCAGCGGAGGCCCGAGCAGATAGCCGAAGCGCTCGACGTGACCGACGAAACCGCGGAGGTCGAACGCGCGCCCGACGACCATGTCGATGCGGCCGACGGCCGGGTTGACGACGATGCGCCCGTGGTCGGGCGTGCGCCGGAAGAGCTCCTCGATGAGCCACACGCAGCCGACGCAGTGCAGGCCCTGGACGTCGAGGTTCACACGTGCGCCGCCCTCGCCGGCGCGAAGGCGCTCCTCGATGCCCTCGAGCCACTTCGTGTCGCGCCGTGTGCCCGGGGAGGCCGGCACGGGAACGCCGCGCCGCCCGCGCAGCGCGTAATAACGGTCGAGGTTCTCCTCGTGGAGCAGCGCGTACACCGCCTCGCACCCCGGGCAGCAGAAGGCGCCGCAGCCTCCCGAGGCGAAGGCGAGCCCGCAGTGCAGGCAGGTCAAGCAGCGGGCCCGTGGACCGTGAGGACGGGGCACGACGCCGTCCGCACGACCTTCTCCGCGACGCTGCCGATGAGCGCGCGAGAGACTCCGCGACGGCCATGGGTCCCCATGACCACGAGGTCGGCCCCGAGCTCCTTGGCGGCCCGGTCGATCTCGCTCCAGGCGACGCCCTGGCGGAGCACGGCGTCCACCTGGACGCCGGGTCTCTGGGTGCGCTCCTTGAGATTCGCGAGCGCCTCCTCGGCGGCACCGCGGATCTGTCCGACCAGGTCAGCCGTCGCGACGACGCTCTCGGGAAAGACGTATGTCGGCACTTCGTACGCGTGCACGATTGTGACGCGTGCGCGCATCTTCTCGGCGAGGTCGAGCGCCATCGCAAGCGCCGCGTCCGCCGTCTCGCTGAAGTCGTGGGGAACCAGTATCCGCTCGATGGATCGGGGCATGACCCGGAGCACTGCAACGGGCGATCCCACCCTCGCGATGCAGTCGAATCGCTCGCTTGGGCTACAGGCCTCCGCGCAACCTGCGTCGTCGCGCAAGTCCTGCGCGTCTCCCGCGAGGGCACGCCTTCGACGGCGCACGAAAGTGACTGGGGCGCTCGGCGTGGAGATTGCGTCCCATCCGGGCATGGCCCGCACAGTCAGAGAGATCATGAACCGCGAGGTTCTGACGCTGCGCCCGGACATGGCGCTGCACGACGCGAATCACCTTCTGCGCTCCTTCGGGGTCGGCGCGGCTCCGGTCGTCGGTGACGACGGCAAGCCGCTGGGAGTCCTGTCGGTGCGCGACAGCCTGGACACGGAGGGTCGGGCCAAAGACCGGATGACGCGCCCGGCACTCTGCGTCTCCTCGTCCGCCCTCGTGGAAGACGCCGCACGACGTCTGGCCGAGACGAGCGTTCACCATCTGGTCGTGGTGGACAGCTCGGGCGGCACGGTCGGGATGCTCTCGTCTCTCGACCTGCTCCGCGCCCTGCTCGGCATGCCGACGCCGCACCCGCAGACGTTCCCGCACTGGGACGAGGCGACCGACGCGTGCTGGAGCGACGATCGCCCGCTGGACGAGGAGAACGCCGAACGCGCGCCCGGCGGTCCCGGGATCGTCGCCCTCGTCACGAGCCACGTGGGGGAGCCCGACACGATCGTCTGGGCGGAAGCCTGCCGAGACGTGCGGTCACGCACTCTCGAGATGGCGGCGGATCCGATGCACCAGGAGCCGGCGCTCATCCAGGTGCTCGCGCACAGAGGTGTGCGCTTCCGCGTCGCCCGCATCGCGGACGAGGCGCAGCGGGCGCGGACGCTCGCGCTGCTCCAGGACCGCCTGGATCACCTGCCTCCACCAGGCGGAAACTGACGGAGCTTGCCTGCAGCACGCGGAGCCTCTACTTCATCGATTCCGATGAGCAGCACCCCGAGCCGGAAGGCGGGCACCGCGTTCGTGCTCGTCACGGTGCTGCTCGACACGCTCGGGCTCGGGCTCCTCATCCCGGTCGCGCCGCGCCTGGTCGCGAGCTTCCTGAACGACGACCTGGGCGCCGCGTCGCACTACTTCGGCATCCTCGTCTCGATCTACGCGGCGATGCAGTTTCTCTTCGCCCCCGTGCTCGGGGGCCTCAGCGATCGCTTCGGCCGGCGCCCCGTCATCTTCATGTCGCTGCTCGGCGCAGCCGCGAGTTACCTGCTGAGCGGATTCGCTCCCGCGCTCTGGTGGCTCTTCGTGGGTCGCGTCATCTCGGGCATCACGGCGGCCAGCTTCTCGGCGGCCAACGCATACGTCGCCGACGTGACGCCGCCCGAGAAGCGCGCGGGCGCCTTCGGTCTCATCGGAGCAGTCTTCGGCCTCGGCTTCATCCTGGGCCCCGCGCTCGGCGGCGCGCTCGGCGAGCACAGCCTGCGACTGCCCTACTTCGTGGGCGCGGGGCTCAACTTCGCGAACCTCCTCTACGGCCTCTTCGTCCTGCCCGAGTCCCTCGCGCCGGAGCACCGGCGGCCCTTCTCGTTCGCGAGGGCGAACCCCCTGGGGTCGCTGCGCGCGCTCAGCCGGCACCGCATCGTGCTGGGCCTGACCGGGACGATGGTGTGCGCCTTCATGGCGCAGTGGATCCTGCAGAGCGTCTGGGCGCTCCACACGCAGGCCCGCTTCGGGTGGTCGCTGCAGATGGTGGGGGTCTCGCTGATGGTCGTCGGCGTCGCGACGGCCATCGTCCAGGGCTTCCTGGTGCGCGCCCTCGTTCCGCGCCTCGGCGAGCGACGGGCGCTCGTCTTCGGCATGGTGATGAGCATCGCAGGGCACACGCTGCTGGGGCTCGCGAGCCAGGGGTGGATGATGATGAGCTTCATCTTCGTCCTCGCTCTCGGCGGCCTGTCGGGCCCGGCGGTGCAGGCCATCATCTCGCGCGAGGTCGCCGCGGACGAGCAGGGCGAGCTGCAGGGAGCCTTGAACAGCCTGTCGGGGATCTGCGCGATCGTCGGCCCGCTCATCGGGACGAACCTGCTCGCGACGTTCGAGGCGGAGACCGCCAGCGTGCGCATCCCGGGGGCACCTTTCTACGCGTCCGCGCTCTTCAACCTCGTCGGGCTCGGCCTTGCGCTGCGTCTGTTCCGCTCGCAGCGCGTGTCTGCGGCTGTCGCGGCGCCGTGACGGACATCGGGGACCTCGTCGATCACGTGGCGCACGTCCTGCCGGAGCAGGGCCCCATCGGCGTCTTCATCCACCACAACACGCTCCACGCCTGGGAGGACCAGCGGTTCGAGGACGCCGTGGTGCGCGCGGGGCGGCGACTCGGCTGCGAGCCTTTCCTGCCGGAAGACTTCTACCGCGAGGAGCTCCGCAAGGGCCGCATCGGTCACCGGGAGGTCGACGCCGCGCTCGACGAGATGCTCGCCGGTCGCGGCGGCGAAGCGGTGCTCGAGGGGGTCACACGCCGCGAGCTCTGGAGGCTCCTGCTGCTGCACGGCATTCCGGAGGCGCGTGGAGCACGGCTCTCGTGGCTGGTGAACGAGACCGACGTGATCGAAGACCACGGCGATCTCTGGCAGGCCTGCCTGCTGGCCGCCGGCGAGTCGAGCCATGCGCCCACGTCGCTCACGCCGACGCGGCGGCGACACCGGGACCTGCTCGTCGCCACGTGCGACATCGACCCGGACGAGTGGACACGCCCCGTGCAGATCCGGTTCATCGGCGCCTACCTCGACCAGGGCCTCGCGCGATGGCCGATGCCCGGGCGCGAGCGCGGCATCTACGGTTGTTTCCAGTCGCTCTACGGCGGTTCGAACGTCCGCCGCTGCGGGGAGTGGGCCGGAGACCTCGTGGATCTCGTCGCCGACGACAGAAGCGCGGGGAGGGATGCCGCAGCCTCCGTCGCGCGGTCCCTCGAGGACCTCGGCGTCCCACCGGCGGAGCGGCAGGAGTTCCTCGAGAACGAGGCGCTGTGCCTGCGAGGCTGGGCCGGCATGGTCAGGCAATTCGAGACGCGGCCCGATCGCGCCCCGGTGCTGGCGCTTCCCGCTCGCCTCGTCGACTACCTCGCCGTGCAGCTCCTCCTCTCGCGCGCGGCGCTCCGGCACGCGATGCAGCTCGCACGTATCGAGGGCCCGCTGTCCGAGCTACGGACGAAGCTCCAGGCGCGGGGGCCCGCCCCGGGCTCGCCGTCCGACGCGGATCGCGCATGGCCGATGTTCCATGCGGCGCAGCTCTGCGGGCTGTCCGCCGATCGCGTGGCAGCTCTGACGGCCGAAGAGGCCACGGCGTTCGAGGCCGAGGTCGCGCAGATCGACGGGTTGATGCGCCGCCGCCTGCTCCACGTCGCCTACGAGCGACGCTTGCGCCACCGCTTCTACGACGCCGTGCTGCAGAACGTGCCCCATCCCCCGGCGCGCAGGCCAGCGTTCCAGGCGATGTTCTGCATCGACGATCGCGAGGAGTCGTTCCGCCGGCACCTCGAGGAGGTCGAGCCAGACGTCGAGACCTTCAGCACGGCAGGCTTCTTCGGCGTCGCGATGTACTTCCGGGCGGCGCACGCCGCGCACGCGCGGCCCTTGTGCCCGGTGGCGATCAAGCCCGAGCACTACGTGGCCGAGGTGGCCGACACCCGGATGGCATCGCAGATCACGACCCCCGTTCGAGCCGCCTTGCGGATGATGGCGCTCGTCCTGCGCGTGCTCTTTCCGTGGCTACACCGGAACGTCTCGCGGCTGCAGCACGCGCTCTCGGGCCATGCCGGGGCCCGCCTGCAGATCGATCGCGAGAATGGAACGCCGCCGCTCGGCGAGCGCATCGGCTTCACCGTCGACGAGATGGCCGACATCGTCCACGGACAGCTCGCGCCTCTGGGAATCGCTGGCCGATTCGCCCGCCTCGTGCTGGTGCTCGGTCACGGCTCGACGAGCCTCAACAACCCGCAGGAGTCGGCGTACGACTGCGGCGCGTGCGGCGGCGGCCGGGGCGGCCCCAACGGCCGCGCGTTCGCGCAGATGGCGAACGATCCCCGCGTGCGCGCCCGTCTCGCCGAGCGGGGGCTTCGCATCCCCGAGGACACCTGGTTCGTGGGCGGCCAGCGCAACAGCGCGAACAACGACGTGGACCTCTACGACGAGG
>DATJYG010000786.1:0-15149 GCA_035499695.1 Polyangiaceae bacterium | reverse complement strand
GACGGGGAAGGTCGGGAACCAGTCGCCCGGCTGCAGGTAGAAGTTGCCGGCCTGGTTCGTCTGCACGTGGTAGGTGCTCCCGTTCGCGTCCTCGAACTGGAGCTCGGCGCCGACGGCGGGCTTGCTGGCGCTCCAGTCCATGAAGACGGTGCCCGCCAGCGTGAACTTCACCTTCGCCGGTCCGTTGCCTCCGTGACAGACCGTGCAGGGCTGGCCGGGTCGATGGTCGGGGCCCGGCGAGACGCCGGGCGCCTCCGGGCCGAGGGCGGACACCTCGTCGTCGTGCACGGCGTCCTGGCACGCCGCGGTGGCGGCGGACAGCGGCACGGCGAGAAAGAGCCAGCGCGCGGGCCTCACCACTCGGCCTCCAGCGTCAGCGCACCGAGGTACGCGATGCGGTTCGTCAGATAGAGGTCGTCGGTGAAGGCCGTGTACATCGCGTCCCCGGAGAGACCGAGCTGCAGGGCGCGGGGCTCGGCGTCGCTGCCGAGGTACCACTTGATGCCGAGGCCGCCCTCGGTCGTCCAGAGAGGCCCGAGCTCGCGGTCGCCCGTGCGATACAGGGGAAGGTTCCACGCGTCCTGGTTCGGCCCGCCCGGGCCCGAGATGTAGGCTTTTTCCCAGAAGCTCACCGACTTCTGCAAGTGAACTCGGGCGTGCGGCCACAGGGCGAAGCGGGTGCCCAGATCGAAGATCCAGCGCGCGTCGGACGACGACGCGACGAGCCCCCAGTCGTCGTCGTAGAAGCGCTCCTCGAGGCGCAGCGTCGATCCGTCGTAGCGATGCGCGTACCGCAGCGTCAGGGCGAAGCGGTGCCGCTCGAGGGGGAGCTGCTCGAGCGGCCGCTCCGGGAGCCGGTTGGCGTTCACGTAGTCGGGGGACGCGCCGTTCGGGACGGTGCCCGCGACGTTCGGCGCGAACATCGGGATGTACCGATAGACCTTCGACTGGTCCCCGTTCTCGATGACGACGTCGGTCGTGAGCGACGCGAGCGACGCCCGGTCGACGACCCACGCCACGCCGAGGTTGAACGAGCCGCGCTGCAGGTCGCGCGCGAAGACGGCGAACGGCGTGCACGCGCCGTCGGCGCCGCAGCGGCCGGCGGTGTCGTGGCTGTAGCCGTAGCCTCCCGTGAGCGTCCAGTTCTTCTCGTCGAAGTCCTTGATGAGCGTCCCGTAGAAACCGTACGAGAGGTAGTCGGGCTCGTCGGAGATGGACCCGCCGATGCCCACGCCGAAGTCGTGCGGCTTGTACTGCCCCGACAGGCTTCCGGCCTGACGGACCTCCTGCCAGCGGTTGGACGCGGTGGACACGATGTCCGCCGATGCCGCCGACACGACGTCGACGAGGTAGCTCGCGTTGAGCGAGGCGCCGCTGACGTTCTCGATGCCGCCGTGGATCGACGGGGTCAGGACCGTCACGTGGTCGGTGTCGTCGTACGCCGCCATCTCGGTGCCGATCCGCTTGATGGCCGTGTCCTCGGGAAGCTTCTCGTCCGTCTTCTTCTTCTTGTCCGACGGCTTCTCGGGTCGGTCCGTGGAGGTGGACCGTTCCTCCGCGTCGTCGGACGTGTCCGCCGCGACAGCCGGCTTCACCTTCGCCGTGGCGACGGCGAGCGTCGCGGCGAACAAGAGAAGCAAGTGTCGAATGTGGGATGTTCGGCGGGGTCTCGCCGTCAGTTGCATCCACACCCGCTCTCGGAGAGCGAGCCGCCGCCGGTGGCACCTTCGTGGACCGCCAGCACGTGGCCAGCCGCAGGTCCTTCCAGATCGTCCGCGGTCATCATCGGATGCGCGAGCTTGCCGCGCTCGTACGGAGCGACGTGGCTGCATGCGACATTCGCCAGAGCAAGGACCGCGACGACTGCCAAAATCACGACGCGCATGGCACGCTCCAGGACCGTCCCGCGGGAGGTTGATTAACACGCTGCAACCCCCCGCGGGAGGGGAAAGTTCAGCTAGATCGCCGTCGTTTCGACCCGCCCGAAAGATTGCGGCAGGATTGGCACTCCCGATGTCACTTCTCCTGACCCCACGGTTGAGGCTCGTGCCGATCACCGTCCCCATGGTGGAGGCGGTCATGTTCGGCCGCCGTGAGGCCGCCGAGGCCCTGGTCAAGGCGAAGATGCCGGAACGCTGGCCGAACCGGGACCTGGTGGAGCGGGCGTTCACGGCTTCCCTGGAGGCCATCCGGGCCGACCCGGAGGTACGCCTGTGGGGCGACCGGGTCATGGTCCTGCCGGGCGCCGGCGGCGAGCCGGACCGGGTCGTGGGCAGCGTCGTCTTCCACGGTCGACCGGACGAGGGCGGCGTCGCCGAGATCGCCTACGGCGTGGAGGAGGCCTCCCAGGCCCAGGGCTACGCCACCGAGGCGGTCGGTGCGTCGGTCGACTGGGCCTTCACGCAGCCGGGCGTGCGCGCGGTGCAGGCGGCGACCTTCGCGTGGCACGTGCCGTCGCTGCGGGTCATCGAGAAGGTCGGGATGGTGCGCGTGGGCACGCGCGAGCACGAGCTGCTCGGCGAGATGCTCGTCTTCGAGCGACGCGTGTGACCAGCGAGTCAGAGCGTGACGTACACGCCGTTCGCGTCGGCGCAGGTCTGCAGGACCTGCAGCGACTGGCCTGCGCGCCCGTTGGTGCACTTGCCGGTCGTGACGTCGAAGGTCGCGCCGTGACACGGGCAGTGGAGGCTGCTGCCGTTGAAGGACACGATGCAGCACGCGTGCGTGCACGACGACGAGAGGGCCGCGTACGTCCCGGCCGACGTGTGCACGACGATGATGTTGTTCTGGCCGCAGACCGGGTCCGAGTAGGCGCTCGGCTGGATCTGCGCGCTCCCTCCCGAGTTCATGAGCGCCGGGTACTGAGAGAACGGGACCGAGACGGTGTTGGCTCCGGTGGTGCACGCCGGCATGCCGCCGCTGCTGCTGCCCGAGCCGCCGCCGCTGCTGCTGCCGGAGCTGCTCCCCGAGCTGCCGCCGCTGCTGCTGCCGGAGCTTCCGCCGCTGCTTCCGCTGCTGCTCCCGGTGGTGCCCGAGCTGCTTCCGGTCATGCCGCCGCTGCTGCTGCTGCTCTGACCACCGCTGCCGCCTCCCCCGCTGCTTCCGCCGCTGCTCCCGCCCATCGATCCGCCGGTGGGCGGCGGGATGTCGTTCCCCGTGCCTCCGTACGGCCCGCCCAGCGGCGAGCCCGATCCGCTGCACGCCGGGATGGCAGCAGCGGCACCTGCGAGGACGAACAGTCGACGGCGACCGAGAACCTTGTCGTCTGCGGGCATGGCCGTGGGAGTCTCCGTGGTCTGGTCCAGACCAGCCGCCCATCGCCCGCAGTCGAAGGAAAGCGTGGCCGACCCGGTACTTTCTGCGCCACCAGGTAAGCGCAGTCCAGTGACTTTCCGCTCGTTGGAATGCTGCATTCGTGCGGGAACGCCCAGCGTTCACCCCACGAGACGCAACCCAGGTGGGAGAGTGTCGCCGAAGAACGCGGCGCGATCCCCCTCGTCCGGCTCGATGACCTCCCGCACGGCCCGGAGCGAGGCTTCGTCGGCGCCGACCGCGACGAGTCGCTGCTCCACGTCGCGACGGACTCGCTCGGAGATGTCTCGCGCTCGGTCCCCCGTCCGGCGCGCCATCCGCACCGCCGCGGCGGTCGCGGTCGGCACGGCTTCCCAGCGCTCGCGAAGCAGGTGGTCGATCCATCGCTCCGCGACGTGCGGAGCGACGACGTGGTGCACGCTCGCGTACGCGGGCACGCGCGCGCCGAGACGACCGAGCGCCTCCCAGAGGCGTGGGTCGCGATCGGTCCACGTGCGTTCGAGGATCCACGAGCCGAGCTCCGATCGCCGCTGCGGGGCGACGCGCTCCAGGGCCGACGCGGTGTCGCGCGCGTCGTCGAGGGAGAGAGCCGGCTTCTTCGGACGCTTCAACCCCGCCTCCGCGGGTGCGAGGTGCGGATCGACGAAGTCGCGGATCCGGGTCTGCGCCGGCTCCTCGAGCCCCCCCGCTGCGCGCCTCCACGCGATGAAGAACTGCTGCCAGCCGCGCGCCTCGCCGGGGAACGCAAGCCGCTCGTCGAACAAGGCGAAGAGCGCACCGGCGCGCGACGCATCAGCCGGATCGCCGAAGCCGGGCCGGATGCACCATCCCGCCAGGAGCCAGAACAGGCGCTCGTGATCGGCCGAGCGGCGTCGCGCGCGCGCTTCGGGGACGATCGCGTCGAAGACGGCGCGGTTGGTCTGCGTGTCCCACTGCGGACGCTCGCCGAGCGCCCGCTCCATCTCGCGAAGGAGGTCCTTGGCCTCTCTTCCGGTGGCGTCGGACCGCGGCTTGCCGAAGGCGCGGTCGACCAGCGCCAGCGCCGCGTCGAGCCGCGACGGCGCGATGCTCGGTCGCTTGGTCGTGGACGGGGCCGCCGGCGGCATGCTCTCGGTGCCGCGCACCTGGAACGCGAGCCGGAATCGACGCGGGCGATCGGTGCCCGCCTCGACGCACGCGAGATCCAGCGTACCGACGGGGGTGAGCTCGCCCTCGAGCGTCACCGGGATCTCTCCCGCGCCCACGTCGAGGCTCGCCACCAGCGGGGGCAGGCGGACGTAGCGATCCTCGTCGACCTCCACGACGTCGCCCGCGCTCGCGCGCGCTTCGTCGCTCGCGAGCACGTCGAAGCGCACGCGACGTCCGGTCGCCAGCGCGAAGGTGCGCCCCTTCACGCCGTGGGTCACGCCCTCCTCCGCCCCGCGTGGCACGACGCACACGGCCCGCTTGAGCGCCTCGTCGACCGCGACGAAGTACCCTCTCGCCGAGCCGCCGCCGATGCGCGTCCCGTGACCACGTCGCGCGAGCGCGTAGGCCACGGCGCCCCGAGCGACCGCGACGTCCGGGTTCGCGTCCCCGAGCCGTTCGACGTGGGCCTCCGGCCTCCACGAGCCGATCACCTCCACCAGCCTGCGTGCGATGGACTCGGCCCGGAAGACCCCTCCGTTGAGCAAGACCGCGTCGGGCCAGGTGCCCGGCTCGAGGTGTCGCGTGAGGAAGGAGGCGACGTGCCGCGTGATCGCGACGTCGCGCTCGTAGGGCAAGCCGAACGCGACGAGCGCCCCGCGCGACCGCTGCGGCTTCGCGTCACCAGGGACGGGGGGGAAGAAGCCGTCGACCGCGATTCGGTGCGCCTCCTCTTGTGTGATGCGCGTCGTGCTCGTTCCCCCGACGAGCCTCGCGCCCGGAGAGACCACCGTCACCGGCGCGTCCTCCGGCGGCCGGTCGCCGAGCAACTTCTCCTTCGCTTCCCTGCACGCGGCGACGAGCTGCGCGAAGCGCGCCGCGTCGAGCTTCCCCTCGTCGCCGGCGAGCCTCGGCTCCACGGCGTGGGCGAGCGCGAGGTCGACGTTGTCGCCGCCCAGGAGCACGTGGGGTCCCACCGCCACGCGCGCGGCACTCCCGTCGGCCCCCACGCGAACGAGTGAGAGGTCGGTCGTGCCTCCTCCGACATCCACCACGACGACGAGCCGCTCGCGCGCCAGCGCTGCGCCGCCGGCTCGCGCCATCCAGTCGTAAAAGGCGGCCTGGGGCTCCTCGAGCAGCCGCGGCTCGAGCCCCGCGCGGCGCGCCGCCTCGAGCGTCAGCTCGCGCGCCACCTCGTCGAACGACGCCGGTACGGTGAGGACGACGTCCTGCTTCGCGAGCGGCGCATCGCCGTGAGCCTCGTCCCACGCGCGACGCACGTGGGCGAGCACACGTGCCGCCGCGTCCACGGGCGAGAGCTTCGGCACGTCCTCGCCCGCTCCCCACGGCAGGATCGCCGCAGTGCGGTCCACCGAAGGATGCACGAGCCAGCTCTTGCTCGACGCGACGAGTCTCCCGGCCACCTCGCCGCCGCGCGTTCGCGCATACGCGCCGACGACCCACGGGGCGTCGCCGAACGGGTCCTCGACGCGTTCGCCCTCGAGCGGTGCGTAGAGCGACGAGGGCAGGAGCGCCCTCGCCGCCACCTCGCCTGCTCCCACGAGCTGGGGGACCTCGAACACCCGCGCGGCCGCGGCGGCG
The DNA here is from genome assembly GCA_035499695.1 of Polyangiaceae bacterium. Taxonomy (GTDB): domain Bacteria; phylum Myxococcota_A; class Polyangia; order Polyangiales; family Polyangiaceae; genus Palsa-1150. The sequence goes on along the minus strand of DATJYG010000786.1, from coordinate 9,110 downwards.
CCGCTGCCCGCGTCGATCGGCGCGAAGGCGACCACCGTGTTCGTCGTGCCGAGATCGATCCCGACGGCATGACGGGCCCGAGAGACGTCCACGGCGCCGATTGGTAGCATCGGCTCAGGGGAGGTGCCGCCGTGTTCAAGCGTGTCGCGCTTCTGGTCCTCACGAACTTCGCGGTGATGATCATCCTGAGCGCCGCGCTCGAGGCGCTCACGCAGATCCCGGCGGTGGAGGACGCCCTCTCCGACGGCGAGTTCGACACCGAGATCTACTTCTGGCTCGTCGCCGCCGCGTTCTTCGGCTTCGGCGGCGCCTTCATCTCGCTCGCCCTCTCGAAGACGATCGCCAGGATGTCCACCGGCGCACAGGTCATCGCGCAGCCCCGGAGCGAGGGCGAGGCGTGGCTCGTCGGTGTCGTGGCGCGCCACGCGCAGAACGCAGGCATCGGGATGCCCGAGGTGGCCACCTACCCGTCCGACGACGTGAACGCCTTCGCCACGGGCATGTTCCGCAACAAGGCGCTCGTGGCGGTCAGCCAGGGCCTGCTGCAGTCGATGACGCCCGACGAGATCGAGGCGGTGCTCGGCCACGAGATCGCCCACGTCGCCAACGGCGACATGGTGACGCTCACGCTCATCCAGGGCGTGCTCAACACTTTCGTCATCTTCCTGTCGCGCGTCATCGGGCTGCTCGTCGACAAGGTGGTCTTCCGGCAGCGGCGCGGCTGGGGCCCGGGCTACTACCTCACGGTCTTCCTGCTGCAGCTCGTGCTCGGCATCCTGGCGACGATCATCGTGATGGCATTCAGTCGCTGGCGCGAGTACCGCGCCGACGCCGGTGGGGCGCGCCTCGCAGGCCCCCAGAAGATGATGGCCGCCCTCTCGCGCCTGCGCGCCATCACGGCGCCCGCCCACCTACCTGCGCAGATGCGCGCGTTCGGCATCCGCGGCGGCGGCGTCCTCGCGCTCTTCCGCTCCCACCCTCCCCTCGAGAAACGCCTCGAACGCCTCGCACAGTCGCGCTGAACGGCCCACACGCGCGCGCGTGAGGCCGCGGGAGTGGTACGCTGCTCCCGGTGCCGCAGCGCGCGAAACCCTCGTGGGGGCACGGGGCAGGGCCTCGTGAAATGCTCGCTACGCTCCTGGGGTCCGCCTACGGCTCCATCGATGACGCACAGGCCGTGATCGATCGCGCGCTGGCGGACGGCGGGCGCGAGGAGCTGCCGGAGTCCGGCCCCGAGCTGCTCTCCTTCCTGAGAGCGCACCTCGTGCCCATCCTCTCGGCCGACATCGGGGCACGGGTCACGATGGCGCTCCTCGACGACTTCATCGCGAAGACCGAAGCGCGCAGCGGCGTACGAGACAAGGGAGCCCCCGAGGCACGACGCCTCTCCGTGCTCCTGGTGGATCCCGACCGGGTGGGCCGGCCGGCGATCGCACGCGCACTGCTGCGGGCGAGATGCCACGTCGTCGTCGTCGATTCCGCGCAGCAGCTCGAGGAGCTCGCCGCGGCGGGCGAGGCGCTGGATGTCGCCGTCGTCGACGTGATGCACCCCGCGCGCCTGGCCATGCTCGTGGGCATCGTCGAGCGTTTCCCCGAGGCTCGAATCATCGTGCGGAGCGACTCGGGGGACGACACGAGCGACCTGCTGCACGGGCTGGGCGCGACGCGATTCCAGGTCGTCGCGCGCCACACGGCGGTTCGCGTGCTAGTGAATGTTGTCACGGGGTGAGATGCACGATGAGCCTTCGCGGCGCAGTCCTGACGGTCTCCTGCGGCATCGTCCTGGCCGCCTGCGCCAACGGAGGCGACACGAGCGACTACCTGTTGCCCGAGGGCGGCGACGACGGCGGGGCCGGCAGCGAGGGCGGCACGGCATCGAGCTCGTCGAGCGGTAGCAGCGGCTCCTCTTCCTCTTCTTCCGGTGGTGGCAGCGGTAGCGGCAGCTCCAGCGGGAGCAGTAGCGGCGGCGACGACGGGGGGACGGCGGGTGACGCCGGTGACGACGGCGGCACGGGTTCCGACGCGGGCGACGGCGGCAACCCGACGGGCTGCATGTCCCCGGACACCTGCTCGGCGAGCGCGACGGCGCTGACCTCGCTCGCGGGAGACGAGAGCGGGTCGACCGACACCGAGACCGGCACGACGTCCGAGTGGCTCCGGATCGACATGACCGAGCAGGACAGCAGCCCCATCGGCAAACCCATGATCGTGACTGCGACGCTGACTTCGCCGTCCGGGTCCAACTTCGACCTGTACCTCTACCTGGGCTCGAGTGTCGGCGACATCAAGTGCACGAGCCCCAAGGGGCAGTCGACGAACCCTGGCGGTCAGACGGACTCGGTGAGCTTCAAGTGGGGCGAGACGGGATCGCTCGCGAACGGATCGGACGACTCGGCGACGGTGATGATCGAGGTGCGCTGGGTATCGGGCACCTGCAGCGCCGGGAGCAGCTGGTCCCTCGCCGTGCACGGCGACTGACGCGGTCACTGGGCCGGCTCGCAGACCGGCGCCTGGTTGTAGTTGTCCCAGCCGCCGCATACGTAGGTCGCCTTCTTCCCGCACCCGTCGGCCTCGTAGGTCCCTTTTTCTTTCGTGGGCTTCACCTGGATCTTGCTCTGGGGACACGCGAGATCCGTCGTTGCGATGGATTGCACGACTTCGACGGCGGTCGAGTGACAGCCCGCGGTTGCGATCGCGAGGGCAACGGCGAGAATCGGGGCCTCGGGCGCGCGCATGTAGGTGGGACCAATCTACACCGCGGCTCGGGCTCCGACGCCCAGCGCTGATAGGATGTGGATTCGTGAGGACCGTGCCGCTCGCCGTAGCCGTGGTTCTCGCCGTCGCTTGCGGCAACGGCAGCGGCGGCGCCAGCGGCAGCGCAGGCGACGGAGGCAGCAGCGGCGGCAGCGGCAGCGGAGGGGGCAGCGGGAGCAGTGGCGGCGGCAGCGGCGGGGGCAGCAGCAGTGGGGGCGGCAGCGGTGGAGGCGTCGACGCGGGGTACGACGGCGGAATGGCGCCACCGCCCACGCAGACGTGCACGCCGCCGGTGAAGGCGGTCGACACGAGCAAGCCGACGACCGTGGTCGGAACCGGTACGCCCGCGAGCTGCACCGAAGCCGCGTTCGTGGCGGCTGTCGCGAAGGGCGGCATCGTCACCTTCGATTGTGGCTCCGCGCCGGCGACGATCACCCTCACGAAGGAGGTGCCCGTCGCGACCGACACGACGATCGACGGAGGGCATCTCGTCACCCTGAGCGGTGGCAAGAAGACCCGCATCCTTCACATCACGAGCGCCTGGAACGTGGCGACGCCGCTCCTCACCGTACAGAACCTCGCCTTGTCCGACGGCTACACGACCGACGTCCAGAACACGACGTCGACCAAGGAGGGCGGCGCGGCCATCTTCGAGGACGGCGGCTCGCTCACGGTCGTCGACTGCACCTTCACGAACAACCAGTGCGCGGCGAGCGGCCAGGACGTCTCCGGCGGCGCCATCAACGGCCAGGGCATCGGGACGCTCATCGTCACCGGCAGCACCTTCACGGGCAACGTCGGCTCCAACGGCGGGGCCATCGGCACGCAGGACGAGAACGTGACGGTCGTGAACAGCACGTTCCTGAGCAACAGCGCGACCGGCACGGGCGGCAACCCGGGCAACGGTGGCGACGGCGGCGCCATGTCCTACGACGGCGCGATGGTGTCCTGGACGATGTGTGGCGACACGTTCTCGAAGAATCGCGCCAACGCGTCTGGCGGCGCCATCTTCCGCGTCGCGTACAACGACGAAGCGGTGAACATCGACCGCTGCGTCTTCGACGGCAACGGGGTCGACCCCATGACGGGCAACGCAGGCGGCCTGTACCTCGAATACGCGACGATCACGATGACCGGGACGACCATCTCGAACAACACCGCCCACTTCGGAGGCGGCATCTGGTTCGGGCACAACGCGATCGCGAAGGTGACGAACGACACGATTGCCGGCAACACGGCGACCATGGGCGGCGGCGTGTGGTTCGCGGGCGGCATCACCGGGACGCTCCTCAACGTGACCGTCGCGAACAACGCGGGCAACGGCATGGCGGGTGGCGACACGGGGGTGACGCTCCAGAACGCGCTCGTGTCGGGCAACACGGCCGGCTCACTCGAGGGCGAGGTGAGCTGCGATCACACGCACGGCGGCGCAGGCGCGAACATGGAGTATCCGGGCGACTCGAGCTCGCCGTGCACGTCGTCGGTCCTCGTGTCCGACCCGATGCTCGGACCACTTCAGAACAACGGCGGCCCGACGGAGACGATGGCCCCGGCGAGCGGCAGCCCCGCGGTCGGCAAGGGCACGGGTTGTCCGTCGACCGACCAGCGCGGACAGCCGCGCAAGAACGCGAACGCGTGCACCCTCGGTGCCTACGAGGCGCCCTGAGCTAGGCTTCCTGGCATGCGCCGCGCGTGGGCGTTCGCCGCGATACTCGGTGCCTTCGGATGCGGTGGAGGCTCATCCGGCAATCCGGCCGGCGCGCCGGGCGACGCGAGCAGCGACGTGAGTGTCCTCGACGTGAGTACGCCCGACGTCACGGATTCCGCGACGATGGGCGCCGACGCCGACGCCGGCGCCTCGCATGACGCACCGGAGGAACCTCCCCCTGCTCTCGTGGACTCCGGCCCCATCGTCATCAACGGGCAGAACGACGCCGGCGTCGTGGGTGTGCACGTGACGTCGACGACGGGTGACTGCATCCGCATAGACGGATCGAGCCACGTGACCATCCGCGGCAGCGAGATCGGGCCCTGCGCCGGCAACGGGATCGTGGTCACCGGCAACAGCTCCGACGTGGTCATCGCCGACAGCTACGTGCACCCGGAGCACCCGACGACCGGCTGCTGCGACACCGGCGACGGCGTGTTCGTCAGCGGCGCCACGTCCGTCACCCTGCAGGGCAACGTCATCGCCTGGGGCGAGGCGAACGTCGAGGCCACCGGCGTCACGGGCCTCACCGTCGTCGGCAACTTCCTGCTCAACCCGCAGAACAGCGGCTCGCGAGGCCAGAACGTGCAGGTGTGGGCAAACGCGACCGGCGTCGACGTCGAGGACAACTACGCGCTCTCGTCGACCGACCCGAAGTGGGGCGCGCCCGAGAAGCAGGAGGACTCGATCAACTTCGGTTACACCGACGGCCCCGTCGCGAAGAACAACTACGTCACCGGCGGTCACAGCCCGAGCGGCTGCGGCATCATCGCCGACGAAGCGGCCAACGGCGCGCAGTTCGTCGGCAACGTGCTGGTCGACACTGGGCAGTGCGGAATCGGCATCTCGGACGGCACCAACCATCTCGTCGATTCGAACAAGGTGATCGACAGCACCCCGGTCGACGGCGGCGGCAACACCGGCATCTACGTCTGGAAGCAGTACGCCGAGGCGTGCGGCCCCGTGACCGTCTCGAACGACGTATCGAGCGCGCTCAAGCCGGATGGCGTGACCGAATCCGGGTACTGGAACGGCGGCGGCTGCGATCCGGTGACGCTCACGAAGGACACCTTCGACCAGGCGGCGCGCGCTCAGCTCACACCCGTCGCGCAGAAGCTCCCTCCTCCGCTCATCCCGCCCAAGCCGATGTCGTGCGTCGCCCCCGCGCCGTTCGTCACGCAGACGGGCTGGCCGCGGTGCGCCTCCCCGTGACGTGGCCCGAGGGCCTCAGGCGGTCGGGCGTGCCACACCGTCGACCGCGCGCATGAGGTCCTCGAGGGCGACCGGTTTGCGCAGGATCGCGGCCGCGTCGAGCTGATCTCGCTCGTCCTCCGTCAGCGCATACGCCGTGAGCGCGACAACCGGGATCCCTGCGATGTCGGGCATCTGCTTCTGGGCCACGCGGAAGCCCCAGCCGTCGAGGTTCGGCATCATCATGTCGAGCAGGATGAGGTCCGGCCGCAGGCCGCGGGTCATCTCGTCGAGCGCGCGGCGCCCGTCGTCGGCGCGGACCACCTTGTACCCCGCGTCCTCGAGCGCCTCGGCCGCTGCTTCGCGCAGGTCGAGATCATCGTCGACGAGCAGGATTGTCGGGCGCAGTGACAGGGACACGGTCTGCTGCTCTTCGCAAGAATCGCGCGAAAGTTCGAAGGAGAAGCGGCCGCGGCCGTGTTGGTCGGCGCGTGGCAAATTGCCACACACCCCTGTGGATATGTCGAATTTCGCCCATCGCCACGTTGACCGGGTCGCTCTCGGCGTGCACGCTATGTGTGCCGTGAACAGGCCTCGCGGCGCGCAGGGAGCGCCGATGCAATCGACGACGATGGGACCCACCCGTTCCAGGACGAACGGCGAGGGAGGCGTCCACGGCACGACAGCCGATGCGGAGGCGGACAAGCGCCTGCTTCTGGCGGCACTGTCGGCGCTCAAGAAGGGCGACTTCTCGGTGCGCCTCCCGATCCGTCTCGACGGAATCGACGGGAAGATCGCGGACGCGTTCAACGACGTCGTCGAGACGAGCCAGAAGTCCGCTTTGGAGCTCGAACGCATCAGCCGCGTCGTCGGCAAGCTTCACGGGCTCGCGTCAGCCTCCGCCGCGATTCACTCGGCGGGCTCGGTCGACAAGATCCTCGAGGTCACGGCGACGTCGGCGCGGGACATCATCGGCTGCTCGCGCGCCACGGCTGTGGCGATGCCGGCCGGGAACGCTGCCCCCGGCCATCGTGCGGTGTCCGGCCCGACGAGCAGCGATCACGCTGAACCAGAGGAGGCGGCGACGCTCGAGGCGCCTCTGCGCTGGCCCGACGGTCAGGAGCTCGGCGTGCTGCGTGTCGCCGACAAGTCGAGCGGACCCTTCGACGCGGACGACGAGGCCGTGCTGCTGCAGCTCGCGCAGCTCGCGTCGATCGCGATCCAGAACCGCACGCTGTCGGATGCGCGTGAGGCGAATCGGCTGAAGGACGAGTTCCTCGGCACGCTCTCGCACGAGCTGCGCAACCCCCTCAACGCCCTCGCGGGCTGGGTGTCCATGCTCCGCGGGCCCGCATCGGACGGCAAGGGGCGTGAGCGAGCGATCACGACGATCGAGCGCAACACGAAGCTCCTGGCTCGCCTCGTGGACGACCTGCTCGACGTGTCGCGCATCGCCACGAATCGGCTCGTACTCAACACCAAGCCGACGTTGCTCGAGGTTGTCACGCGCGACGTGATCGAGTGCATCCGCCCGACGGCGGCCGCGAAGGGCGTCGCCCTCGAGCTCGTGATCGAGCCCGGCCCGTGCGAGGTGCTGGGCGACGCGCAGAGGCTCGGCCAGGTCACCTGGAACCTCGTGATGAACGCGCTGAAGTTCACGAGCCCGGGCGGCCACGTCTGGGTCAAGCTCCAGAGCACCGGCGGCGAGGCGACGCTGTCGGTGCGGGACGACGGCGAGGGCATCTCCCCGGAGTTCCTGCCGTTCGTGTTCGATCGCTTCCGCCAGGCGCGCCCAGCGACCCAGCGAGACGTGGGGGGACTGGGGCTCGGCCTGGCCATCGTCCGGAGCGTCGTGGAACTCCACGGCGGAACGGTCCGGGCGCACAGCGACGGCCCAGGTCATGGATCGACCTTCGAGGTGAGGCTCCCCCTGCGCCAGAGCGCCGCCGCGACGGGCAGCTACCAGGTGCTCGCTTCCTGACTCCGATTGGACGCCTAGGCCGCGAAGCGCTATTCACGCAAGATTGAGATGGGTCCCCATTCGACGCGCGAACGGGCCGGGGGCCGGCTCGCGGTCGCGCCGTCGATGGAGCCAGCACTCGATTCCGTGCACGCCCCGACCGCGCGCGCCGAAGCGGACGCGCGCGTCGTGTGGATAAGCGGCTTGGGGCTCGGGCTCGGGCTCATCGCTGCCGTCATCGCCAAGGTGCTCACCGCGCTCATCGCCCTGGTGACCAACCTGGCCTTCTACGGGCGCCTGTCCACCGAGACCGTGGGGCCCGCGAACAACCACCTCGGCTGGCTCGTCGTGATCGTTCCGGTCGTCGGCGGCCTCGTCGTGGGCGCGATGGCGCGCTGGGGCTCGGCCGCCATCCGCGGTCACGGGATCCCCGAGGCGATGGAGAAAGTGCTCTTCGACGAGAGCCGCATCCCCGTCCGGATGACGTTCCTCAAGCCGCTGTCGGCGGCCATCTCCATCGGCACGGGGGGACCGTTCGGCGCCGAGGGCCCGATCATCGCGACCGGCGGCGCGCTCGGCTCCTTCTTCGGGCAGGTGGTGCGCGTCTCGGCGCAGGAGCGCAAGACGCTCCTGGCAGCCGGCGCGGCCGCAGGCATGTCGGCCACCTTCGCCAGCCCGGTCAGCGCGGTGCTGCTGGCGATCGAGCTGCTCCTGTTCGAGTACCGGCTCCGATCGATGGTGCCCGTTGCCCTCGCGAGCGTCGCGGCCTGTGGTGCACGCATCGCCCTGGTGGGCTCGGCACCGGCGTTCAGCATGCCTCACGTCGCAGCGCCAGGCGGCGCCGCGCTCGCCGTGTACATCGGAATGGGCGTCATCGTCGGGCTCGCGTCGATGCTCGTCACCCGCCTGGTCTACGGAATCGAGGACGCGTTCGAGAAGCTGCCGCTGCACTGGATGTGGTGGCCGGCCATCGGCGGCGTCGTCGTCGGGGTCGTCGGCTACTTCGCCCCGCACACCATGGGCGTGGGCTACGACAACATCGATCGCATCCTGTCCGGCGACCTGGCAGGCCAGGCGGTGATCGTGTTCTGCGTGGCCAAGCTCGTCTCGTGGTCGATATCACTCGGCACGGGCACGTCAGGAGGCACGCTGGCTCCCCTCTTCACGATCGGCGGAGGGCTCGGCTCGGCCATCGGAGCCGCGGCGGCGTGGGCGCTGCCACGTTCGGGCGTCGACATCCGCGTGGCCGCTCTCGTGGGCATGGCGGCGCTGTTCGCGGGAGCATCGCGGGCGCTGCTGGCCTCGGTCGTCTTCGCGTTCGAGACGACCAGGCAGCCCGTGAGCCTCCTGCCGCTGCTCGGCGGCTGCACGGCGGCCTACCTCGTGTCGGCCATGACGATGCGTCACTCGATCATGACGGAGAAGATCGCGCGCCGCGGGGCGCGGGTGGTGAGCGAGTACACCGCGGACTTCCTGGATCAAGTCGTCGTGGCCGAA
>DATJYG010000785.1:0-4204 GCA_035499695.1 Polyangiaceae bacterium | reverse complement strand
CTCTTCAGCAAGAAGTGGCAGGTCCGGATGGATGCCGCGAAGCTCATCCTGAAGACCGTCTCGACGCGCGACGTGCCCGACTTCATGCGCCACCTGCCTTCGGACTCGAAGACGAAGATGGGTCTCAGCGAGCCGCTCCTCTATGGGGCGCTCATCCTCGGCATGGACCCGGCGGGTGGCCCCAAGCCGCGCGACGTCCTCAACGGCTACCTCGAGTCGTCAGGGGTAGGTGCGAAGCTCACGGCTGCCGGCTCGTTCTACCAGGCCAAGAAGGGCGATGCCGGCCCGCTGCATGCGCTCGACACCGACAAGACCGCCATCGCCAAGTGCGACCCGGCCGACAAGTGCGGCTGGGAGTGCGTCGTGAACAAGGAGACGAAGACCCCCACGACCGTTGGCGAATTCGTCCAGTGGTGCATCGAGCCCCAGCTCCAATGAGTGGTGGGCAATTCCGTGGCCAACCTGTATTCTAGGGCGAGGGAAAGCTCGCCTTCTCGATGAGCGCCGATCCGAACAAGAAGAGCGCACGTTCGTTCCAGTGCCGGGACGTCCTATGGGAGACGTTCGAGCAAATGGCGCGAGAGCTCGAGTGCAGCGTCGATTACCTCATCAACGAGGCGATGAAGCAGTACGCCCGCCAGCGCAGCTACGGCGGCGCGGGCGCGCGCACGCCGTATCCGGCCCCCGGACGTGGTGTGGAAGCGCAGCCCTCGGGCGATCGCGTGTCCGGCGTCCCGCAGTACCCGGCGCCGATGCCCCCGCCGGGCCGGCCTCCCATGGGCGGGCAGCTGCCGCCGCCTCCGGCGGGTCGCGTTCCCCCGCCTCCGGGTCGAACGGCGCCGATGTCCGGCGCGCCCCCTCGCAGCAGCGGGCTCCCGGCTCCGCCCCCGGGTGGAAGGGCCCCGGCCGCGGCGGTGGGGATGCCCCCGGTGCCACGCTCGGTGCCGCCGCCTGCGGCGACGCGCAGCGTGCCTCCACCCCTCCCGCGCGCGCCGACGCCCCTTCCTCCTCCCGGCATCGCGAACGGCTTCCCGGCGCCGAGCATGCAGAGCGGTACGCTCTCGCTCGTCTATCAGGGCGAGCGTTACTCCATCACGAAGGACCGCTTCGTCATCGGTCGCGGGAAGCAGTCGAGCGACCTGACGCTCAAGGACCCGAACGTGTCGCGCCAGCACGCGATGATCGAGTTCCAGAACGGCGTGTACTTCATGGTCGACATGGGCTCGACCAACGGCGTCGAGTACAACGGACAGCGCATCGCGCGGAAGCAGATCTCCGAGGGCGACGTCTTCCGCATCTGCGATCACGACATTCTCTTCACCTACCGCTGACCCGTGCACGTCTGCATCGTGGGCGCGGGGGCGCTCGGGAGCGTCTACGGCGCGAGGCTCGCTCGCTTCGCGGGCTGCGAGGTCAGCGTCGTCGCGCGTTCGGCGGCACCTGCCACGCGTGAGCGGCTCGAGCGCGTGGAGGATGGCGAGGTCCTCGAGTGGGACGTGCCGGCGCGCGTCACCGAGGCGCCGCGGCTCGCCGACGTCGTCCTCGCGTTCGTCCGCTACGAGCAGCTCTCGACGATGCCCCCACGCGTCAGCGGCACGCAGGCGCCGGTCGTCGTGATGACCCCGATGATGCCGCAGGATCACGCGGAGCTGGCGGCGGCCCTGCCCGGGCGACTGCTGACCGGGATGCCGAGCGTCATCTCCTACCGCAACGACGCGGGCGCGATCCGGTACTGGCTTCCCCGGATGGCGACCACGTTCGTCGAGGCGCGCGAGACTCCCGGCGCCGAAGCGGAGCTCGTGGCGCGGCTCGAGCGAGCCGAGATCCACGCGAAGCTCGCGCCGCAGGTCCTCGAGCGAAACGTCGCGACGACCGTGTCGTTCATCCCGCTGGCGATGGCCCTGGACGTCGCCGGCTCGGCGGAAGCCCTGCTCGCCGACGACGCGCTGCTGTCGCTCGCGCTCGATGCTGCGGCCGAGGGCCGCGAGCTCGGGAAGAACGTGGGCAAGGCCGAGGCGTGGGCGTCGATGCTGCTCCGGTTCGTCGGTCCGCGCACGCTCAGGATGGGCATCGGCCTCGCACGTTCGCGCGCACCGGAGGCCGTGCTCTACGCGGAGCATCACTTCGGGCGCAAGCTCCACGCCCAGAACGTCGCGATGGCCGGACGGATGGTCGACCTCGCGCGCGACAAGGGCGTCGCCGCGCCGGCTCTCGCCGAGCTCTACGCGAGGCTGAGGGGGGTCGGCTCGTGACGCGCCCCGGGCTCCGTCCCATGCGCGCGCTGCCGATGCTCGAGGCGCGGCGCTCGACGTTCGAGAAGTGCGTGTTCTGCCCGAAGCTTTGCAGGAGCGCGTGTCCGGTGTCGAACGTCGAGCAGCGCGAGACCATCACGCCGTGGGGGAAGATGAGCCACGCGTGGCTCGCCGCCCACGGCGACGTGGCGATCGACGCGTCGCATGCCGCGCCCGCGTGGGCGTGCACGGGGTGCCACCGGTGCCGCGAGTGGTGCGATCACCGCAACCCCGTCGCCGCGACGTTGCTCGAGAGTCGCGACGCGCTGATGCGGGCTGCTCCCGACGTCGTTCCGCCGGGGGCGACACGAGCGGTCCTCGGCTTCGATGCACACGACGCTGCCACGCGTGGGGCGGCACGTGCGCTCGGGGACGGCCACGAAGGAGTGCGTCCCGAAGCGAAGGAAGCGCTGCTCGTGGGATGCGGATACCTGCGGCGTGCACCTCGAGAAGCTCGCGATGCCCTCGAGGCGACGCTCGCGCTGTCGCGGCGGCCGGTGGCTCTCGTGCAGGGGTGCTGCGGGCTGCCGCTCCGTCTGGCCGGCGCCGCGGAGCGCTACGCCCGTCACCTGCGCGAGCTCACTGCATCGCTCGCGTCCTTCGAGCGGATCACCGTCGTCGATCCCGGGTGCGCGGTGTCGCTTCGCGGCGACCTGGGTGAACGGGTCGAGCTCCTCGTCGAGCGCGCGACACGCGCGCTCAGCTGGATGGCCCGTGCGAGCGGCGGCGACGGCCCGGTGCGCTGGCACGACCCCTGTCAGCTCGGTCGCGGCCTGGGGGTGTACGACGAGCCGCGCGCGCTGCTCGGACGCGTGCTCGGGCGGGCTCCCGAGGAGTTCGACGAGCGCCGGGAGCAGGCCGCGTGCTCGGGGGCCGGCGGGCTTCTGCCCTGCACGATGCCGGCGAACGCGCGCGCCATCGGGGACGCGCGTATCGCCGCCCACCTGGATGTCGGGGGCGGGCGGATCGTGACCGGGTGCGCCTCGAGCCTCGTGGCGCTGCGCAAGGCTGGCGCCGCGCGAGGCGTGCAGGTCGACGACATCGTCAGCTGGATCGCCCGTGGGCTCGGGGGGTGAAACCGCGCGGAAACCGTATGACCCTACCGTCCCAAAACCGTGCTGCGTATGACGGTGTAGTTTTCCAACTGAGCCAGACTGCTCGCACACGGACGAGTTCTGGACCATAACTTGTGACGCCAAATGCGCCGTAGCCGCTTCTTTCAAACGTTCGCAGTCGTCCTCGTCCCGATGCTCGCGTACGCGGGCGGTTGCGCCAACGGTGGAGACGCCGGCGGTTACTACGGAGGCGACGACGGCGGCGGAGTCACGCCGGATGCGACGGACGAAGGCTCGTCGGGCAGCGGAAGTTGCACGGCCAATGCCGGCTGCTCGAGCGGCAGCTCCGGAAGCAGCAGCGGCAGCGGCGGAAGCTCGGGAAGCTCGAGCGGCGGCCAGAGCTCGAGTAGTGGCTCCGGCAGCGGGAGCTCCTCGGGAACGACTGGAAGCTCGAGTGGGAGCTCCAGCGGGAGCAGCAGCGGATCGAGCAGCGGAAGCTCCTCGGGTAGCAGCAGCGGTTCGAGCAGCGGGAGCTCGTCGGGGAGCAGCAGCGGCTCGAGCAGCGGCGGCAGCACGTGCAACGCGACCAACGACCAGACTTGCTGGAGCGCCGACACGGGGTCGCTCAAGTCGGCGCAGACGTGCATCTTCACCTGCTGCGCGATGACGAACTGCTCGGCCGGTTCGGCCGTGTACTACGGCCTGCTCACCGGCTGCGCCTGCACCAACGCCAACTGCAAGAGCTACTGCAACGACAGCATGGACTACTGCGGCGGCGGTGCGCCGAACGTGACCACCCAGATCTGCGACGACTGCCTCAACTCGGTCTTCGGCGCCGGCCAAGCGTGCGACACGTCG
>DATJYG010000784.1:0-2211 GCA_035499695.1 Polyangiaceae bacterium | reverse complement strand
GCTCGCCAGGTTCGGCGCGCCGCTCGCGCTGGGAATGGCGCTGCAGACGACGTTCAACCTCGTCGATGCCTACCTCGTGGCACAGCTCCCCCACGACGAGGTGGGGCCGGCCCTCGGGGCCCTGGGCATCTGCGACCAGATCGCCGCGCTCGGCACCATCGTCAGCTACGGCGTGTCGACGGCGACGAGCGCCCTGCTCTCGCAGTGGCAGGGTGCGGGGGACGCCCGCGCGGTGCAGCGGACGGCGTGGCAGTCGCTGCTCATCGTCGGCGCCCTGAGCCTCGTCTTCGGCGTGCTCGGCGCGACCTTCGCGGGGCCCATCGTGCGCGACGTGGTGGGCGCCAAGGGCGAGGTCGCCGAGGTCGCCACGCGCTACCTGCGCGTCATCGTGGGCGGGAGCGGGACCATCTTCTTCCTGCTGCAGCTCACGGCGATGCAGCGGGCGCTCGGCAGCGCCAAGACGCCGGCGACGCTGCTCGTCGCGGGCAACGCGCTCAACCTGCTGCTCGCGGTGCTCTTCATCTTCGGCCCCGGTCCGGCGCCGACGGGGCTCGGGTGGGCGGCGGCCGTCGCCCGCGCGCTCGGCGTCCCGCGCATGGGCATGGTGGGCGCCGCGTGGGCGACCATCGTGGCGCGCGCCGTGGTGCTCGTGCCGGTGGCGTTGATCCTCGCGCGTCGCTTCCGGGTGCTCCGTCCACCGCCGGGGGAGATCGCACCCGACCCGCGCGTCCTTCGTCGCATCGCCGGCGTGGCGTGGCCCTCGAGCGCGCAGTTCGTGCTGCGCATCACGGCGATGCTCCTCGTCAACTCGCTCGTCGCGCGCTTCTTCACGACGGCCACCGACCAGACCGCGACCACCGCCATCGGCCTCGTCTTCCGCCTCGACACGATGGCCCTCTTCGTCGCCATGGGCTGGGGCAGCGCGGCGCAGACGTTCGTGGGGCAGAACCTCGGCGCCCGGCGCGACGAGCGCGCCCGCCGTGCCGGATGGATCGCGGCGGCGTACGACGCGGTGACGAGCGCGGCCCTCGTGCTGCTCGTGCTCGCGGCGGGCGAGAGCATCCTGCGCATCTTCGACCCGGACGCGGCGCCCGTCGCGGTCGGCATGGAGTACCTGCACGCGGTCGCTCCGAGCTGGGTCGCGCTCGGCGTCGGCGTCGTGCTCGGCAACGCGATGGCGGGCGCGGGCGCCACGCGCACGACGATGGCCATCGATGCCGCCGTCATCCTCGGCTTCCAGTTCCCCGCGTGCATCGTGGCCGTCGCCGGCCTGGGCGCTTCGCGCGCCGCCCTCTTCGAGCTCGTCGCGGTCACCAACGTCGTCGGCGCCCTGGCCTACGCCAGCGTCTTCGCCGCCGGCCGCTGGAAGCAGGCACGAGAGGTCGTTTTGTGAACGAGGCGACCGTGCAACATGGGCGCTCGCTCCGCGCGTCCGCGCTCCGCTCGCGCAGACCATTGGCAAAGGATGCTCTCCGGGGGAGCGCGGCCGCTCCCCCGGTCCCCCACCCAGCCGACCGATCTCTCAGGCGCTCCGATCCAAACGGCTGATTGGGTGGGGGGTTTGGGGGGAGCGTCCGCGCTCCCCCCGATGCATCGTTGGAATCTCGTCTGCGTGAGCGGAGCCCGCTTGCGGGCGGAGCGAGCGCCCATGTTGTACGGTCGTATCGCCACAAAAACATGGCCCACGCGCACCACTTCCTCGAGCGGCTCGACCGCGTCACGCGCTCGCACGCCGAGTTCGCGCTGGGGCTCTACCGCGACCACGAGGCCGTCCGCTACGTGCTCGACCGCGCGAACCTGGCCGACGACGTCGACCGCGTCGCCCTCGCGATCGACGATCCCAAGGAGGGACCGTTCATCATCGTCACGCGCGACGGGCGCTTCGTGACCTGCCTCGCCAGGGGCATGCACCAGGACCGGCCGGTCATCGCGCGCCCGCGCATCGACGCGCTGCTCGCCAAGGTGGCCGAGAAGCGCGCGCGCCGCGAGCTCGCCGCGCGCGAGCGCCGCCCCGACGAGGACGAGGACGACGTGTTCCTCCGCGTCGTGAAGCTCGGGTGCCGCTTCTCGCGCGAGGACCTGCTCGCCGTCTCCATCTTCGAGGGCCTCCTGGGCCAGGAGAGCTTTCGCCTGACGCTCGAGTTCGCGCTCGAGGTCGCGAAGACGCGCGCCATGATGGCCCCGGGCGCCCCGCGCGTGACCATCATCAAG
>DATJYG010000783.1:0-2510 GCA_035499695.1 Polyangiaceae bacterium | reverse complement strand
ACTGCGTGCGCTGAAAGAATGCGAGGCTGGCGGTCAGCGGGTACGTCGAAATACGCCGTCACCGCGCGTTTCCAGTACGACGTCGCCGTCCCGCTCGGTCGCCCAGAGCCGATCGCTGGAGGGCACCGCAATCCAGTCGGCGTCGGTGGCGCGATCGCAGCGCGTGCCGTCGAACGCCTGCAGCGTCGCGCCGCCGCGCGCCCCGCCGAGCACGCGCGTGAGCCGCTCGACGACGATGGCGCGCGGGTGGCAATACTCGCGGTCGAGGCCCTCGTTCGGCCGGCCGGCGGAGATGACGGCGTAGCCGGGGCGCGTCTTCGAGAGGAACGCGGGTGAGGTCGACGTCTCGCTTCCGTGGTGGCCCACCTGCAGCAGCGTGACCGGGCCGCCCGGATCGAGCAGCTTCTCTTCCTCGTGCTCGGCGTCGCCGGTGAGCAGCACCGAGGAGGCGCAGTCGTCGATGCGCAGTGCGATCGAGCACTCGTTGGCGTCCTCGCGGCACGACGCCGGCCACGCGGTCGGCACGACGGGTGTGAGCCTCACCGCCGGCGAGGGCGGCAGGGGTTGACCCTCGTGATCCGGATCGACGACGCGCACGACGGCGCCCCGAGCCGCGGCCGCCTCGCGCGCGCGCCGCACCTCGCCCTTGCGCGCGTCGCGTCCGTTGTCGACGTACGTGCCGACGCCGAACGCGCTCGCGACGTCCGGCACGCCTCCGATGTGGTCGGAATGCTGGTGCGTGATCCAGAGCAGGTCGATGGGCGCGCCGCGCAGGTCCTCGCGCAGCTTCGTCAGCAGGTGCGCGTGCGCACGCGGGCAAGCCTCCCCGCAGCCCTCGCGCACCGGGCTGTCGCCCGTGTCGACGAGCACGTGGCGGCCGTCGGGCAGATCGACGAGCACGGCGAGCGCCTGCCCAACGTCGTAGAAGTGCAGGGTCATCGCGCGCGATCCGTCGCACGCGGTGGCCTCCGTCGCAGGCTGCGCCTGAGGCGCGGGAGCCGCGCGTCCGTCCATGCTGCTCGGGGGCTTCGAGCACGCCAGCGTTGCCAGAAGGAGCGGGATTGCCGCGACTCTCAAGACGCCGAGCAATCCCTACCGCGCTCACCCCTCGCGGGCCAAACGCGTCACCACGCGGCCGACGCCTTCCGCGAAGATCGCCTCGGGCGTCAGCAGGCTGAGGACCAGGTATGCCTCGTGCTCGAAGTCGAAGAAATGCCCCGGGTGCACGTGCACCCCGTCTTCCTCCAGCAGCTCGAGGGCCCAGGCTTCCTCGCTGCGCGTCGCCGGCACCCGGAGCGTCGCGTACCAGCCGCCCTCGACGTCCAGGAGCGTCCCTGCGGTCCCCGACACACGCGACCGCAGGAGCTCGAGGTTCGTACG
Source organism: Polyangiaceae bacterium (assembly GCA_035499695.1). Classification (GTDB taxonomy): domain Bacteria; phylum Myxococcota_A; class Polyangia; order Polyangiales; family Polyangiaceae; genus Palsa-1150. The sequence goes on along the minus strand of DATJYG010000783.1, from coordinate 1,130 downwards.
CGTGCGCGCCTGGATGGCGCTCTCGGCGGGCACCCGTGACGCGAGCAGATGCGGAAGCGCGTGCTGGACCGGCGTTCCGACCGAGAGATACGCGTCGGCCAGGACCTCGAGCCGCGCCAGCGCGTCGGTGACGTCCGGCGCATCGCCCCCGACCACGATCCACGCGAGCTTCATCTGCGGCAGCGCGGCGAGCTTCGACAGGCCGCCCAGCGAGAACACGAGCGTCCCCTGCGCCTCGAGCGCGGTCGTCGCGCGCGTCGGGTCGTCGCGCAACGGGTAGCTCGCGAACACCTCGTCGCTCACGATGGGCAGCCCCAGCGACGCGAGCGCCGCGAGCTCGGCGTGCTTCAGGTACGAGCCGGTCGGGTTGTTCGGGCTCACGGTCACGACGGCGCGGGTGCGCGGGCCCACGGCGCTGCGGAGCGAGTCGACGTCGACGTGCCATCTGCCGTCGTAGGCGAGACGGTAGGGCACGGCGCGCACGGCCTCGAGGCGCGCGAGATGCTCGAAGAGCGGGTAGCTCGGCACGGGTACGAGCACCTCGTCGCCGGGATCGCAGAGCAGCTTGAAGAGAAACCCGTACGCCTCGCTCGTGCTCGCCGTCAGCAACACGCGCGCCGGGTCCACTTCCAGCTCGCGCGCCACTACCTCGCGCGCCGACCAGAGCCCGAAGGGCGACGGCTCGTAGAGCAGGGCATCGGGGGAGGCGAGCGCCTCGAGGATCGTCGCGCGCGCATAGGGGAGGCCCGCACGCGTCGGGTTCGACTCGGTAAGGTCCAGGATCGCCCGTTCCTCCTGGCGCGCGCGGGCGAGCGCCAGGGCCAGCCGGTTGGGCGCGAGATCGAAGGAGGAACGCGACGACGGCAAGCGGATTACCCGGGGGCCGGGATTCTACGCCCACGACCTTGACAGTACGCACTGTCACAGTTATGAATGATGCAAACGGAGAGGCGGGTGCGCCAAGACGGCGTCGCCAGAGCGCCTCCCCGTCAGGAGGAACAGTCATGCCCGAAGAGCGGCTCATCCGCTTCGGGGAGGAGCTCGACGCCGTCAAGGCGCGCGCCCTCGCCCGCATGGGAGACGAGGACGTCCGTTACGTCCGTCGTCTGAACGCATTCTCGCGCACGATG
>DATJYG010000782.1:0-4945 GCA_035499695.1 Polyangiaceae bacterium | reverse complement strand
GCCGTGCTCCTCGCGCACCCGCTTCTCCACGTGCGCGAAGCGCCGCGTAAACTTGTCGATCGTCCCGCGAAGCGCGCCCTCGGCGTCCACCTTCACGTGGCGCGAGAGGTTCACGAGCGCGAAGAGAACGTCGCCCATCTCCTCCTCGATCTTCGCCTGCTCCCCGGACGCGATCGCCCGGTCCAGCTCCCCGAGCTCCTCGGCCACCTTGGCGCGCGAGCCTCGTGCGTCCTCCCAGTCGAACCCCACGCGCGCCACCTTCTCGCCGATGCGCTGCGCGCGCGTGAGCGCCGGCATGCTGCGCGGGACGCCGCCCAGGATGCCCCGTTCGCCCTTCTCCTTGGCCTTGAGCTTCTCCCAGTTGCGCAGCACCTCGTCGGCGTCCTTGGCCGTCAGGTGGCCGAAGACGTGGGGGTGGCGGTGCACCAGCTTGTCCACGATCCCGGCGACGACGTCGTCGATGGCGAAGCTCCCCTCGAGGCGCGCCAGCTCGGCCTGGAAGACCACCTGCAGCAGCAGGTCCCCGAGCTCCTCACGGAGCCCCTTGCGGTCCTTGGCGTCGATGGCGTCGATGACCTCGCAGGCCTCCTCGAGGACGTATTTCCGCAGGGTCTCGAAGCTCTGCTCGCGGTCCCAGGGGCACCCGTCGGGGGCCAGGAGACGCCTCATGACGCCCACCAGGCGCTCGATCGTGGCGCCGCTCTGCTGCGCCAGAGGGGGGACCGGGCGCGGCTCATCCTCGTCGAAGCGAGGCAGCTCGGCGGGGGTCGTGACGTTCGCTTCAGGCATCGCGCGAGGCAAGGTACATTGGCCCGGCGGAATGTCGACCTCGTCTGGCACCCCCTCGTCGGTCCCGCCGCCGATGATGCCGATCTTCAGCCCGGTGATGCGCCGGGTGCTGACGGGCGCCTTCTTCGTGGGCGTGGTGCTGCTGGCGTACCTGCTGCGCGGGGTGCTCGTACCGCTCTTCTTCGCGTTCCTGCTCGCCTACGCGCTGGACCCGTTCGTCGACTGGTTCGAGGCGCGCAAGATCCCCCGGGGCGTCGCGGCGCCGCTCGTCATGCTGCTCATCGCCGGGCTGCTCACGCTCATCCTCATCTTCGCCATCCCACTGTTCGTCGACGAGGTTCGGGATACGGCGACCAATCTGCCGACGCAGCTCAAGGACCTCGAGGAGCGCCTGGAGCCTTGGCTCTGGCAAACGTTCCACTTCCGGCCCCCCCACACGATGAGCGAGGTGGGCACGCAGATACGCGACCGCGTCCAGAGCGAGTTCCCCAACGTCTTCAGCGCCGTGACGGCGGCGCTCTTCGGGACGCTGAGCTACGTCGCGGTCGTCCTGAGCACGCTCATCGTGCCGGTGTTCGCGCTGTACCTGCTCATCGACTTCGACCGCATCGTGGAGCGCGCCGGGCAGCTCGTGCCGAGGCGGCTGCACCCGCAGGTGTCGGACATCGCGCGGCAGATCCACAAGACGCTCGGGGGGTACGTGCGCGGGCAGCTGACGGCGAACATCGTGCTGGGGGCGCTCTACGCGACGGGTCTCAAGTTCGTCGGCATCGGGCTGGCCGTACCCATCGGCGTGATGACCGGGATGCTCGCCTTCGTGCCCTACATCGGCTTCGGCTGCGGGCTGACGCTGGCCGTCTCGATGGCGACGCTCGACTGGCACGGCCCCGGGCGGCTCTTCGGCGTTCTCGCGGTCATGCTCGGCACGCAGATCCTCGACGGCATGGTGATCACGCCGCGCATCGTGGGGCGGTCGGTGGGGCTGGCGCCGCTCGAGGTGCTGCTGACGATGATGGCGGCCGGGACGCTCTTCGGGTTCCTCGGCGTGCTCCTGGCGGTGCCGCTCGGCGCCGTGGTGAAGATCCTCGTGCAGCGGTCGGTGAAGGCGTACCTGCGGTCCACGTTCTACGGGCGGCCGGCGAGCATGCCGGGCCCGCTGAGCTGACCTGAGCTAGGAGAGAGGGATGGCGGATCCGGTCCTCGTCGAGACGGTGGGCGCGACGCGCCTCGTGACCATCAACCGGCCCGAGGCGCGCAACGCGCTCACGCGGGCGGTCATCCTTGGCGTGACCGAGGCGATGCGGACGGCTTCGACCGACGGCGCCGTGCGGTGCGTCGTGCTGGCCGGCGCTGGGGGCCACTTCTGCGCGGGGGCCGACCTGCGGCAGAACATCATGGACGACCCGCAGCTGATGGAGCACCTCGACGGGTACATGGACGAGTTCCACGGGCTCGTGAAGAGCATCGTGCGCTGCGAGAAGCCGACGATCGCCATGATGGACGGGGCCGCCGTCGGCTTCGGGGCCGACCTGGCGTTCGCCTGCGACCTGCGCGTCGCGTCGAAGCGTGCCTACGCGCAGGAGAAGTTCGTGAAGATCGGGCTGATGCCCGACGGCGGGGGCACCTTCTGGCTGCCGCGCCTGGTCGGGACGGCGAAGGCGATGCAGATGATCCTGCTCGCCGAGAAGATCGAGGCCGCCGAGCTCTCGTCGCTCGGCATCGTGGCGCGGGTCGTGGAGCCGGACGCGCTGCGCACGGCGACGCTGGAGGTGGCCAGGGTCATCGAGTCCGGGCCGCCGCTGGCGCACGCGGCGATCAAGCGAGCGCTCTACGCGAGCTGGGGCTCGGTGGAGGACGCCCTGCGGCGCGAGCGCGAGGAGCAGCTGCGCCTGCTCCGGACGAGCGACGTCATGGAGGGCGTGATGGCGTGGGCGCAGAAGCGGGAGCCGAAGTTCGAGGGCAAGTAGCGTCGCGCGCGGTCACGCGGTCCGCTCGCCCACGACGTCCTTCTCGAGCCACGCGCGCAGCTCGGCGCCGGTCCCGTATCGGGCCATGCCCACCATCAGCTTCGCGATGCCCGCTTCGCGCGTCATGTCCCCGCCGGAGACGACGCCCGCGTCGGCCGCGGCGGCGCCACCCGCGTAGCGGCGCATGTCCACCAGCCCGCGCGGGCACTGGGAGACCACGAGCACCGGCACGTCCTTCGCTCGCGCCTCCTCGAGCGCCGGGATGAGCGATCCGGAGAGGTTCGGCAGGTTCCCCGTGCCGTACGCCTCGAGCACCAGGCCGCGGACCCCGGCGCGAACGGCGCCGAGCACCAGCTTCGGGTTCAACCCGGGGAACACGCGCACCGCGAGCACGTGCGGCTCGATGCGCCCGTCGAACGGCGCCAGCGCGTCGGCAGGACGCCGCACGTGGGACGCCACGTGGGCGTCGATCCCGAGCTCCGCGAGCGGCGCGCACGAAGGGGAGTCGAATGCAGCCAGCGCCCAGGCGTCGCGCTTCATGCAGCGCGCACCCCGGAGCACGCGCGAGGCGAAGGCGATCGACACCTCGGGGATCGGCAGCGTCGCCGCGTAGACCGCGTCCACGAGGTTCTGTCGCGCGTCGGTGCGCGGCTCGGTGAGGGGCCTCTGCGCGCCCGTCAGCACCACGGGACGCGGCAGCGGCCCGAGGAGCAGCGCCAGTGCGCTCGCCGAGTACGCCATCGTGTCGGTCCCGTGGACCACCACGACGCCGTCGAACCCTTCGTCCGCGATGGCCCCGTGCACGGCGCGACCGATGTCGACCCAGTGCGCTGGCTGCATGTCCCCCGAGTCGAGGTCGAAGAGGATGCGCGTCGACACGTCCGCCACGCGCCCGAGGATGGGCAGCTCGGCGAGCAGGTCGCGCCCGTACGCGTCGGGATGCAGCGTCGAGCCGCCCCCCGGCTTCATCATGAGGGTACCGCCGGTGTGAAGGACGAGGACGCGCGGCACGGATGCGCTCTAGAAGATGCGTTGATCGATCTTCACGGTGTCCCCTGCCTGGAGCGGGATGTCCGGCTGCTTGCCGTCGGTGATGTCGTCGACGCTCACGGTCGCGGTGACCGTCTTGCCGGGCCCCACGACGCGTGTGAGCAGCACGTGGTCCGCGTCGGCGATCGACGTGAACCCACCGGCGGCCGAGATCGCGTCCACGAGCTTCATCCCCTCGGTCCAGGGGAGGCTCCCCGGCTTCTGCACCGCCCCGATGACGCTCACCTTCTTCGAGTTGTACTGCTTGACGACGAGCGTCACCTGCGGGTCCACGAGGATCTTCTTGGCAATGAACTGTTGCTTGATGAGGTCCTCGACCTGCTGCGGTTCGAGCCCGCTCACCGTGAGCCGGTCCAGGTACGGGAAATCCACCGTGCCGTCCGGCTGCACCCGGTACTCCTTCGGCAGGTCCTTCTCCCCCAGGACGGACACTTCGAACACGTCACCGGGCCCTACGCTCGTGGTCGGGGTGGGCGGCGGGAGCTTCGGCGGCCCAGGGTGGCTGCGCGCGCAGCCCAGGACGATCGCACCGAACGCGACGAGCCAGAAGACGACGGATGCCAGGCGCTGCACGGGATGCATCGTGAGTTGCGCGCGCAGCATTCCGCATCCGAGGCGCATGCGCCAGTCGGGCGAGAAATCCCGCTACAGGAAGTACCGGACCCCCAGGAACGCCTCGAAGCGGTTCCAGGACATGTCGAAGAAGGCATTGCTGCCTTCAGTGGCAATCACTTGCGTGTTGCTGAAGTTCGCCGTGTAGCGCGCCGTCGCGTTCACCCCGAAGGCGTTCGTGAAGCGGTACTCGCCGAACAGGGTGGCGTCGACGCGCTCGTCGGTGAACGCGGCATGGCGGAGCGTGTTGTCGCCCCAGAGCAGGTTCGGATACTCGACGGCGGCGACACCACCCTCGAGCGTCACCAGTGCGCGCCCGGCGAAGAAGTAGCTGAACTTCAGGTAGCCGCGGTCCTGCCCGTAGTAGTTCCCGAGCAGGCTGTTGTTGAAATCGCGCGTGTAGCCCACCGCCAGAGAAGACAGGGCGAGACCCACCTGGTCGGGGGATTGGACGCCCGGGTTCGCCGAGATGAACCACTTCAGCTCGGCCTGCCCGATGACGCTGTCGTACTGCGGCTGCGCCTTGA
>DATJYG010000781.1:0-15725 GCA_035499695.1 Polyangiaceae bacterium | reverse complement strand
GACGTCCTTCTCGACAACGCCATCAAGTTCGGGAAGGGCGGGCCCATCAGGGTGTCCGTGAGGGCCGATGGCGCGGCGGAGCTGACGGTTCGCGATCAGGGCATCGGCATCGGAGGCGACCGCATCTCGGCGATCTTCGATCCGTTCGGCCGCGCCGTGCCCAAGGAGCACTTCGGTGGGCTGGGCCTCGGGCTGTACATCGCCCGGGCCATCGTGGAAGCGCACGGAGGGTCGCTGACGGTGACGAGCCCTCCGGGTGAGGGCTCGACGTTCGTCGTGCGACTACCGCACGCCAGCTAGGGCTCTCCGACTATGGTCGCTACTTCTTCGGCGGGGTCCAGCCGTCGGGGGCCTTGGTGAACTTGAGCGTCATACGGTCGCTCTCACCGATGGCGGTGAGGGCATCCTTGTCCTTGTCGCCGCGCTCGTAGGTCGGCGGTAGCGCCCACACGCCCTCGGGGTAGTCCTTCGTGTCCTTCGGGTTCGCGTTGATCTCGGACTGGCCGGCGAGCTTGAACCCCGCGGCCTGCACCGTGTCGATCACGTACTGCTGCGGCACGTATCCCTTCTTCGAGCTCTCGACCGGGTCGGCCCCGTCCTTGGCGCGGTGCTCCTCGATGCCGAGGATGCCGTTGGGCTTGAGGGCCCTGCGGCACTCGGAGAGCCACGTGTTGAACGTGTTGCCGTTGACCATCCCGTGCACCTCGCGCATCACGAGCACCGCGTCGAGCGAGCCGGCGGGGACGGCCGACAGGTTCGGCGCCTTGCCGTCGATGACGACCGTCTGCACCTTGCCAAAGAGCTCCGGAGACTTGGACAGGAACGCCGCCCAGCGCTGCGCGTAGAACGTGCCGCGCGAATCCGCGGGCCCGTGGGGATCGCCCGAGGTGTCGATGAGCTTTCCCTTCGACGCCAGCATCGGCGCGAGAAGCTCGCTGTACCAGCCTTCGCCCGGCCCGATCTCGAGGACCGTCATGCTGGGCTTGATGCCGAAGAAGGCGAGCGTCTCGGCCGGGTGGCGGTACTTGTCGCGGGCGGCGTCGCCCGGCACGCGCACGGGGCTGGGCAGGATCGCCTTCATCGCGGCTTGGAGGCTGGGATACGTGGCGCCGGCCAGCTTCGTGGCCTGGCCGCGAAGGTCAGGCGTCCAGCGGGCGAGCTCGGCGTTGCTCGCCTCCTGCCACTTGGCGCGGTCCTCATCGAGCTCCTTCTTGGCCTTGGCCTTCTTCGCTTCGTCCGGCGTCATCGCGGGCGCGGCGGCTGGCGCCGTGTCCGTCGAAGCGGCGCTGGCGACCGGCGCGGGCGGCGCGGCGACGGGGGGAGGCGGCGGCGGTGCGGGAGTGGGCGGCTCGGCGCCCCCGCAAGCGAGCAGAACCGAGGAGGACAGGACCAGCGAGGCGACGAGGGTTGCACGCATGGCCCAAAGCCATAGTGGCTGATGGGCCCGGAGACAACTCGCTCACGCGATGTGGTGCTGGCCGAGGATGTTCCCCGCCGCGTTTGTACGACCCGAAGTAAATGCGGGCCCCGTACACGGGCTCCCCTCCCCGCCGGGTTCCCTCGACGACCCTCAGGAGGGTACCCGTGCGGACGTGGCTCATGATCGTGTCGCGCGCAGGTGCCGGGATCTCGTCGACGGTGCTCGAAATCACCGACGCCGTCAGTGCCGCTGAGAGCAGCCAGCGGCATCTCGGCTTGCCGTCTGCACTCCGGTGCGGCTGCGTGTCGATCTGGCTCAGGCCCGTTCGTCATATGGGTGAGGAGAAAAGAGCAATGGAACCCCGAATGAAGAACCCCGCGCAGATCCTGCCCGGCGCTTTCGACGCCATCATGGCGCTCAGCAAGTCGATCGAGAAAGGCGGCATACCGCGAGCCACGGTCGAGCTCATCTGCCTGCGCGCAAGTCAGCTCAACGGATGCAGCGTCTGCGTCGACATGCACTGGCGCGGGCTGAGGAAGTTCGGCGAGAAGGACGAGCGCATCTTCGCGGTCTCGGCCTGGCGCGAGGCCCCGTACTACTCCGAGGCGGAGCGCGCCGCGCTCGCGCTCACCGAGGCCGCGACGCGGCTGAGCGACCGTGCCGACCCCGTACCCGACGAGATCTGGAAGGAGGCCGCGCGGCACTACGACGAGACCCAGCTTGCGGCGCTCGTGATGGCCATCGGCATGATCAACCTGTGGAACCGTCTCAACGCCACCACGCGGCAGGTCGGCGGAGAGTGGACCGCGAAGTACGTCTAGCGCTGGTCAATCGTGGCGGTCGTCGCCGATACCCACGCATCGAGCTGAGACTGGCGCTTCGACGCCGCATCGCCGTCGTAGCAGCGCAGCTGGTCTATCACCGCACGCGCGGCGGACGTCGTCTGCTGCACCGACGTCCTCGCCGCCGCCGGGTCGGACAGGTCGGGTTTGGTTTGCAGCATCTGATCCAGCTGCTGAGAGAACCCCGCGACCTTGGACTCGCGACGCGTCCGCGCCAGCTCGCGATACTTCGCGTCACGCGGCGGCGGCGCGTGTGCCGCAGCATCCTCGATGGCCGCCAGTGCCTCGCACGAGTCGCCGAGGCCCGACACGCGGGCGTCCTCCACCGCGGCTGCGCGCGCTGCTTCCGCCTTCGCCGCGTCCGACGCGCGTTTGTCGTCAAGCAGCTTGCTCGCGGCCCTGGCGTCCTCGTCGAGCGGCGTGCAGTCCCTTTGGTCCTGCGTCAATGGGTTGCGCTCGTTGTAGGCGTCGCACTGCTGCTTGCGAGCCATCGCGTCCTGCTGCAATTCGGCGCACTCCTGCTCCGTGTGGCAGCCAGCCGCCAGCCGAGCCCGGAACGCCTGCTCTGCGGCGCTCGGAGCGCATGTGGTGAACAGAAAAACGGCGATGGCGCCGAGGCCGCGGTACATGATCGACATGGCGGGGCTGTCTCTACTTGCCGGGCCCGCGCTTGAGCAGATCGCCCAGCGTGCCGAAGCCGCGCGTGTCCTGGTTCTTCTTGCCGCGGAACGCCTCCACCTCGGCGCGCTCCTCGTCGTCCTTCAGCGCCGTGATGGAGAGGCGCATTTTACCCTCCTCGAGCGCGACGATCTTGGTCTTCAGCTTCGTGCCGATGGGGAAGTGCTTCCGCAGATCGGCGCCGCGAGGCACTCCGAGCTCCACGGTCGGCACGAGCCCGCGTCCGGCGCGTCCCTTCGTCCCGTCGAGCTGCACGAAGACGCCGTAGGCCTCGACGCGGTCGACCACGCCGTGCACGACCTGGCCGACCGCAACTCGCACGGTCTCGGTCTTCGCGCCGCCGGCGGGCTCCACGCCCGCGGCCGCGCCCAGCTCCACGGTCGCTCCGGCGGCAACGGCGGCGCGCATCGTCGGTGTCAGGCGAATGCCCTCGTCGTCGACGCGGACGACGCGCGTTTCCAGGCTGTCGCCGACGGCGACGCTCGTCTTGCCTTCCGCATCGTGCAGGTCGCTGGCCTCGATGAACGCCTGCTGACGTCCCTCGAGCTCGACGAACACGGCTTCCTTGCCGACCTGCACGACGGTCGCCCGTACGACGTCTCCCGGACGAGGGCGGCGTGCCCGTGGCGCGGCCTTGCCGGATTGCTCGAACAGGGCAGCGAAGGAGTCGTCCTTGGGGTCGTCGGGCATGCCCTGGCTATAGCTCACCGCCTCTGGATTGACCCCGGTCGTCCGCGGGAAGCGACGGTCCGTCGGCGCGCGGTCGTACCGGCGACGGCAGGTCGTAGGCTCCTCAGCGTGTTTTCAGGGCGCATGGGTGGAGCCATCCTCGCGGTGGCTCTCGCGGCCGTCGGGATCGGCGGGTGCGAGCGCAAATCGAACCCGCCCGCCGCTGCGGACGGCAGCATGACGGCGCAGGAGCAGGCCAACCTGCAGCTCGTGCTCGACTGGTGGCGAGAGGTCCTCGAGTCGCGGCACCTCGAGCTCACTTCGAAGTACCTGGCCGACGATTACATCCAGCACAACATCAACGTGCCCACAGGCAAGCCGACGCTGATGTTCGCCAGCGGCGCGTACGTCTTCGTCATGTCGAAGCAGGCCGTGAAAGATCCGGACGATCCGAGCGAGTCGTACCCGGCCTACTGGTTCGACCTGGTCCGCGTCGAGAACGGCCTGGTTCGGCAGCACTGGGACCCGACGACCGCGTGACGGGCTCCTTGGGCTGAATACACATACTGTATACTTCCGCCAACTTCCGGCCGAACGGAGGTCGGTGGCATTCGCTCGTTATACCGAGGCCTCACAAGCGCGTCTCCGTTGCGCGACGACGCAGCCGCCGTGTGAAACACGGTGTATACCTATGCGCGGAGGTCGCGATGAAGGGCTTGTTCTCGGGCGTCGGCGTTGCCGCAAGTGCACTGGTCGTCGTGATCGCGTCGGGGTGCGCCTCGGCGGAGTCCACGCCGGGGCCGGCCGGGGAAACCTACGGCATCGACTCCGGGGGCGTTCCGGTGGGCGATGATGCAGGCGGGTTGGGCGGGTGGAACTTCCCCGATGGCGGCACCAGCGTCACCGACAGCGGCACCGGGGTCACCGAGGGCGACGCATCGACGAGAGATGCAGGCACCTACGACGCGCCGCCTCTGGGCGTCGATGCCGGCATGGTCCAGTGCAACACGATCGTCAACGGGACGTCCTCGCTCGTCGTGAACGGCACCACCCGCCAGTTCGAGGTGCAGCTGCCGACGGACACGTCCTCCAGCATGGCGCTGCTCTTCCTGTGGCACGGCTGGAATCAGCAGGCCGGCACGTTCGCGAGCCAGGTCGTCTACGACGTGCCGTCCGGCCAGTGGGTGCCCTTCGACCCGAACGCCTTTCCGATGCCCTTGTTGATCGTGGCCCCGGATGACACAGGGCTCTTCGTGGTCGGTCTGGGTGGGAACGTGGGGCTCGACTGGGACATCGAGCCGAAGAGTCCTCCCGTCGATTTCCCCTTCTTCGAGGCGATGCTCCAGTGCATCGAGCAGCAGTTCACGCTCGACACGAGCCGGATCTATTCCTTCGGTTTCTCGGCGGGTGCTGTGTTCACGGACCTCCTGTCGGCGGAGTATCCGCATCTGTTCGCGGCGACCATCAGCGAATCCGGAGCGTGGTTCAACGATCCGGCCGAGCAGCAGCAGGTGCTGGTCAACAACACCGTCCCCTTCATCAAGTGGGCCTGGCCTGCGTTCAACCCAGCAGACAAGGGGAACGTCCTCTTGACCCACGGGGGACCGAACGATTTTGCGACGATCATCAGCCTCGAGAACGCCAACGAAGACGCGCTACCGTTCCTCTACGACAACGACCGCACCGTCGTGGAGTGCACGCACAACTTCGGCCACACCCTCGAGCCAGACCTCACGCAGGGGATGATCTACGAGTACTTGTGGGACCATCAGCTCGGGGGGCCGCCGCTGACGGGCCTGCCTGCCGACTTCCCGACCCAGGCCAGTCCGGTGGGCGAAACGTCCTGCTTCTTCCACCCCGCTCCTTGAGCCCGGTTCGTCAAAGTCTCGACACGGTAGCCCGACCATGGATAGAGAGAGAGAGTGGCGCTTCCGTGCGTTCGACTCTTTGCCGACCGTGTCGCAGTCACTCGTACAGACGGTCTCTCCTGCGAGGTCGATGAGGCCCTCGTGCCCCTCGTCGAGCTCTCCTTCGAGTACGACGGCACGCGCGTGCGCGCGGCCGACGAGCGGACGCGCGTGTTCCGCTCCGAGGCAGGCGGGCTGACGGCGCTCGAGCGTGATCGCGCCGCGGAGCACGCGGCGCGGCGCGTCCTCGAGCGCCTCGGCGCCGTGGAGCTCGCCTGCGTCGAGTCGATCGCGCCGCCGCTGGGCTGCGAGCCTGACTACGTCGTGCGCGCCGACGGCGACGAGCACTCCTTCTGCTCCTTCACGGCGCGGGCGATCGCGCAGTGGCGCGCGCTGGGCTGGCGCGTGGAGGTCGATCCGGCGTACCCGTTCCGGGTCGTCGAGCGCGAGCCGTCCTGGTACGCGCGCCTCGAGCCTGCCGACGAGCCGGCCGACTGGTTCGGCCTGGAACTCGGCGTCGAGATCGACGGCCAGCGCGTCGACCTGCTTGGGGTGCTGCTGGACCTGCTCGATCGCCTCGACGGTGACGGCGGCCTCGATGCGCTCGTCTCTTCGTGCCGGCCCACCTGGGCGCTCAAGGTCAGCGAGACGCACCACATCACGTTGCCGCTCGAGCGGCTGCGGGAGCTGCTGCGCGTCGTCGCTGAGCTCTACCAGGGTGAGCGCCGCGGGAGAGCGTTCCCCGAGGTGCGCGCCGGAGCGCTCGTCGAGCTCGATCGCGTCTTCACACGCACGGGCTCGCGCATTGCCTGGAAGGACGCCACGGGCGTGACCGAGCGCGCACGGGCGCGCATTCAGGGCTGCCCCGATGCGCCTCCGCCCCAACCCCCGCCGTCGCTGTACGCGACGCTCCGGCCATACCAGGCCGAGGGCGTCGCTTTCCTCCAGCGGCTGCGCGAGAGCGGCGTCGGCGGCGTCCTGGCCGACGAGATGGGCCTCGGCAAGACGCTGCAGGCAATCGCCCACATCGCGATCGAGAAGGCCGCGGGGCGCCTCCGGGGTACGCCGGCGCTCGTCGTCGGACCGACGACGCTGGTGGGCAACTGGTCGCGCGAGATCGGCAAGTTCGCGCCCGACCTGCGCGTCGTCATCCTGCACGGGCCCGAGCGGCACTGCCGCTGGAGCCATGTGCCCGGCGCCGACGTCGTCGTCACCACGTACCCGGTGCTCGTGCGCGACGAGGAGCGCTTCGAGCGGCAGCCGTTCCATCTGGTGGTGCTCGACGAAGCCCAGGCGATCAAGAACGCACGCAGCCAGGCGCGCCGTGCCCTGGAGAGCCTGCGGGCGGAGCACCGCTTGTGCCTCACCGGCACGCCCGTCGAGAACCACCTCGGCGAGCTGTGGTCCATCTTCGACTGGCTCGCGCCCGGGCTGCTCGGCGACGAGCTGGCGTTCCGGCGCTTCTGGCGGCAGCCGATCGAGAGGCGCGGTGACGCCGAGCGGCTCGCAGCGCTGCGCGACGCGGTAGCGCCGTTCGTGCTGCGGCGCCTCAAGCGCGACGTCGCCAAGGAGCTGCCCCCGAAGACCGAGCTGGCGCTGCCCGTGGAGCTGGGTGCGGCGCAGCGCGAGCTCTACGAGGCCATCCGCGTCGCCGCGCACGCCGACGTACGCCGCGCCATCCGCGCGAAGGGTCTGGCAGCATCGACGGTCAACATCCTCGACGCCCTCACCAAGCTGCGCCAGGTCTGCTGCGATCCGCGCCTCGTCGCGATGGACGCGGCACGCGGCGTACGCGACTCGGCCAAGCTGCAGGCGCTGATGGATCTGCTCGTCGAGCAGCTCGCCGACGGCCACCGCGCGCTCGTCTTCTCGCAGTTCACGAGCATGCTGGCGCTCGTCGGGGAGGCGCTCGGCGCGCGCGGGACGAGGTACCTGATGCTGACGGGCGAGACGCGTGACCGCCAGCGCGTCGTCGACGCTTTCGAGGAGGGGCGCGCCGACGTGTTCCTCATCAGCCTGAAGGCGGGCGGCACGGGGCTCAACCTCGTGAGCGCGGACACGGTCGTGCACTACGACCCGTGGTGGAACCCCGCCGCGCAGGCGCAGGCTACCGATCGCGCCTACCGCATCGGGCAGACGCGGCCCGTGTTCGTGCATAACCTGGTCGTCGCCGGCAGCGTCGAGGAGCGGGTGCTCGCGCTTCAGGAGAAGAAGCGCTGGCTGTCGACGACGCTCCTCGGCGACGCCGCCGGCAGCGGGGCACCGCTCGACGAAGGCGACGTGGACGCGCTCTTCGCGCCGCTCGACGGGTGACCCCCTTCGGCCCAACCGCCATGTCATGACATGGCCGCCCGGCGTGGAAGGGCGTCGGTGGCCCATCCAATCAAGAAAGAGCAAGGGCCTGTCGATCCCAGCCCTCCCTGTTCGTATAGGTGCTGAAGGAGCGAGGAGATTCCGATGAACCTGTACATGCTGAGCGTGGTCGAGCCCGACGGTCCGAAGCCGCCGCCCGAGTTTCTCGCGAAGGTGATGCGCGACGTCGCGGAGTTCCACAACGAGATCAAGGCCGCCGGCGCCTGGGTCTTCAACGGAGCCCTGCACCCGCCGAGCACGGCCACGGTGGTGCGTATGAAGGAGGGCGAGGCACTGATGACCGACGGGCCGTTCGCCGAGGGGAAGGAGCACATCGGCGGTTTCATGGTCATCAAGGCGCCCGATCTCGACGCTGCCCTCGGGTGGGCCAAGAAGATGGCTCGCGCCATCCCGCTGCCCATCGAGGTGCGCCCGTTCCGGGACGACCACCCCTGATCGCCACGTGGCGTCGTTCTCCGTCACAGACATCGAACGCATCTTCCGCGCGGAGCACGGACGCGCGGTGGCGGTGCTCGTGCGCGTCTTCGGCGACATCGACGTGGCCGAGGAGGCCGTCCAGGACGCCTTCACGCGCGCGGTCGAACGATGGCCCTCCACGGGACTCCCCCCGAGCCCCACCGGATGGATCATCACGACCGCCCGAAACCGCGCGATCGATCGCCTCCGCCGCCAGGCAAAGCACGACGCGCGACACACCGAGGCCGACCTCGAGGAGGCGGCCGCCGAGCCGGTCGAGGAACGAGCCGTGCGCGACGATGAGCTGCGACTCATCTTCACCTGCTGCCACCCGTCGCTGGCGCCTGCCGCGCAGGTCGCGCTGACGCTGCGCCTCGTCGGCGGCCTCACGACGCCGGAGATCGCGCGCGCGTTTCTCGTTCCCGAGCCGACCATGGCGCAGCGCCTCGTGCGCGCGAAGGGGAAGATCCGCGACGCGCGAATCCCCTACCGCGTGCCCGAAGCCGAGGACCTCGGCGTTCGCTTGCGCGCGGTGCTCTCCGTCGTCTACCTCGTCTTCAACGAAGGCTACGCAGCGAGCGCCGGCACCCGACTCGTGCGCGAGGAGCTGTGCACCGAGGCCATCCGCCTCGGGCGACTCCTTGCGGAACTGATGCCAGACGCGCCCGAAGTGATGGGCCTCCTCGCCCTGATGCTGCTCCTCGATGCGCGCCGTTCCGCCCGCACGACGCGGGACGGCGGCTTGGTACGCCTCCCCGAGCAGGACCGCTCCCTCTGGGATCGCCGCCTCATCGCGGAGGGACAGGCGATCGTCCGGGAGTGCCTGCGGCGCAACGAGCCGGGTCCGTACCAGATCCAGGCCGCGATCAACGCGGTGCACAGCGACGCCGCGGATGCCGCGGCGACCGACTGGAGGCAGATCGTCGCGCTCTACGATCAGCTGCTGGTGCACGCGCCGAGCCCCGTGGTGGCGCTGAACCGCGCGGTTGCCGTTGCCGAGATCGATGGGCCTGGCGCGGCGCTCGTTCTGGTCGATCGCCTCGACCTCGACGCGTACTACCTCTTCCACGCCATCCGCGCCGATCTGCTGCGGCGGATGGGTCGCAGGGCCGAGGCGGCCCGCGCGTACGACGCCGCGCTCGCGCGGACGCAAAACGAGGCCGAGCGAGCGCTGCTACGAAACCGGCGCGACTCGCTCGGCCCTGAATGACGGGAGCTTCAGCTCACCGCGTCCTTGATCGCCTTGACGGGGCGGGCGCGGACGGCCTTGCTCGCCGGCTTGGCGGCGAACATCTGCTTCTCCTTCGTGAAGGGATTGATGCCCTCGCGCGCCGGGCGCGCGGGCTTCTTCACGACCACGAACTTCGCGAAGCCGGGGAGCACGAAGATGCCGTTCTTCTTCAGCTCCTTGTGGCCGAGCGCGACCACGGCCTCGACGACCGCCTTCACGTGCTTGCGGCTCAGCTCCTCGCCGACGGTGTCGATGACCGCGTTGAGGATTTCGCTCTTGGAGATGGACTTCTTGCTCTTGCCGTTCTTCGCCATGTTCGTGAACTCCTTCGAGGCGAGAGCAATGCGCGAGCTGGAAGGCGGCGTCAACAGTCAACGTCACCGAATCGACACGGATGAGCACTACTTCGTCGCGGCGGCCGTCGGTCCGGCCTTCGCACGCGACGACGCGTTCTTCACGTACTTGTCGAACCAGCTGATCATCTCGTAGGCGAGTTGCTCGTTCGACTCCATGGCGGAGTACCAGTGCGGCTCGTGGGGGAGCATGACGAGACGCGTCGTGCCTCCGTTGCCGCGAATCGCTTCGAAGAGCTTCGTGGCCTGTAGCGGCGTCGTTCCGGGGTTCGCGTCGTCGTCGCCGTGCACGATGAGGAGGGGCAGCTTGATCTTGTCCGCGTAGAAGAAGGGCGACACCTTCAGGTAGACGCTCTGGGCCTCCCACACCGAGCGGCGCTCGTTCTGGAAGCCAAAGGGGGTGAGGGTCTTGTTGTAGGAGCCGCTCGTCGCCACGCCGGCGCGGAAGAGATCCGTGTGGGCGATCAGGTTCGCCGTCATCAAGGCGCCGTGGCTGTGACCCGTGATGCCGATGCGGTCCGGGTCGACGACGCCGGTCGCGATCGCCTTGTCCACGGCCGCCTTCGCGTCGGCCACCAGCTGATCGAGGTACGTGTCGTACGCCTTCTTGGGGTCGCCCACGATCGGGAACGCCGCCTTGTCGATGATCGCGTATCCGGCGAGGAGCAGCAGCTGATACTCGCGGAGCCGCGTGAAGGTCTGGTCCGAGCCGGTGATCTGTCCGGCCTTGGAAGCCTCGGCGTAGTCGAGTGGGTACGCGTAGAGGATGGCCGGGACGCGCGTGCCCTCTTTGTAATCGGGCGGCGTGTAGAGCGTGAACGACAGCTCCACCCCGTCGTTGCGCTTGTACTTCACAAGGCGCTTCTTGATGGCGCGCACCGCCGGCGTCGGATCCGGGATGTGCGTGATGGGCGCCGACGTCGACGCGTACGCCGCCTCGCCGGCGGGTGCGTTCGCGATGGGGGCGCCGAGCGCGCGCAGGAACGCGTTGGGCGGATCCGTCGGCGACTGGTGCCACGAGATGAAGGTGCGTGCTCCGGGTGAGGTCGACGCGTAGAACTGCTCGAACGACGCCTTGTCACTCCGGAAGAGGCGCTCGGTCTTCATGGTGCCGAGGTCCAGCCGGTCGAGGAACGGCCGGTCTCCCTCCGGCGAGGAGCCCGCTGCGGCGAGCAGGATCGAATTCCCGTCCTGCTCCACGACCCACGCGCCGTTCGGGAGCTGCTTGTACTGAGGCCATCCCGGGTCCTTGTATTGCTCGTCGGTCGAGTGGTCCCACACGATGCGCGGCTTGGCCTTCAGGTCGTCCACGTTGGTCAAGAAGGTGCGCGTCCAGTGACGGTTCTCGTCCTCCTCGCGCAGCAGGGCCATGCTCGGTTGCTCGCACCAGGAGAACCCCTCGTAGCGCTGCTCGGTGCGCGTGATCTCCACCGCGGGCGCCGTGAACGGCGCCTTCTGCAGCATCACCTTGTCACGCGACGGGACCTTGGTGTTCCAGTCGCCGCCGTCGAGGGCCTCGGCCCACACGAGCGTCGCCGGATCGGTCGATCGCCAGTCGAAGTCGCGCGGACCGGTCGGCACGCCGTGCACCGGCACGCGGTCGGCCAGGGGCAGCGACGCCACGTGGTACGCCGGCTTGCCCGTCGCGTCCCAGACGTCCACGTCGTGCGGGAAGCGGCTGAACGTCGTGACGTACGAGTACGGCCGGCGAATCGTCTCCAGCAGGATGTGCTGCCCGTCGGGAGAGCGGTCCACGTTCGAGTAGAGGCCGGGCGCGCCGATCGGCGTAACCGCGCCGCTCCCGGTGTCGACGAGCGCGAGCTGGGAGGCGCCGTAGTAGTCGAACAGGTCCTCGTCGTGCTTGTCCTTCAGCGTGTCGCGCGTCTCGTACGTGCTGCTCTGGCCCTTGCGCCCGTCGGACTGCTGGATGCTCGGTCCCATCGGCACCGGCGGCGCGGGCGGCGGCGCGCCCTGCGCGGACGGCACGAGCTTCACGAGCAGCGTCTTCTGGTCGGCCATCCACTGCATCGTGCTGCCGAGCATCGGGTTGAGACGCACGCCCTGCATGCGCCTCACCTCGCTGCTCCCGGCGTCGCCCACCCAGAGCTCCACGGAATCGGACGCGAGGTTCCAGAAGGCGAAGCGCTTGCCGTCGGCGCTCCACATCGGCCTGCCGGCGCACACGCCGGCGGGCAGCGAGACGTGGATCGACGCGCCGTCCGGAACGTGTGCCAGCACGAAATCGCTCGCGCAGGGGGTGATGCCGTATCCGCCGGACGTGTCGTGCCGGCTTCGGTTGCGCGGCTCGACGCGCACGCCGGCGAGGCGCAAGAAGGGCTCGGCCACGCGCGCGATGGGCGGGTACTGGACCCAAGTCACGAGCAGGATCGTGTCGCGCGTGGGGCTGACGACCGGTGCCGGCGGCGGGGGCGCGTGCAGCACGTCGAGCACGTTCTGCGGAGGCTTGTCGTAGCCGCTGGCGACCTCGGTGGCTCCCGAGGGCGCCGGGGCGGCGGCGGTCGCCGTGCTCGAGGCGCCGGCGGTCTGGCCTGTCGCGGCGGTGGGCCCCGGGACGTTGGGGCCGACTGCCGGCGGTGCGCAAGCGAGCGCGGCCATGAAGGAGAGAGCGACGAAGGAGGGCACGGAACGTAGAGGGCGTGTCACGAGGAGCTTTATCGGCTGGTGTGTGCGCAGGCGTCAACGCCAGCGCCGTGCTCTGTCGAGAATCAACACTTCAGCCACTCGGCTTTGGGTCCCGCAAGGCATCACGTACGCTGCAGTCAGCTCCTGAGGGCCGACAAGCCCTGATCCCAGTGTTCATCACACGCGTCGCCCTCCTCTTCCTCGCGTCGTCGTTCGTACTCGGTGCGCCGTGCCGCGCCTGGGCAGATCAGGCGGAGGCAGTGCGGTTCACGTATGTCGCGCCACAGGTCTGTCCGGATGCCGAAGCGTTCGTGAAGGAGGTGCACGCGCGCACGACGCGCTTCCAGATCGTCGGCTTCGGCGATGGTCTGCGCTCGTTCGAGGTGGTCATCGCGCAGGCAGGCAACAACTTCCGGGGATCCGTGCGCGTTCTGGACGGCGGAGGAGCCGCGTCTCTGCGGACGGTGGATGGCAGCGACTGTGAGGATGTCGGCCGGACGCTCGCGCTCGTGACCGCGCTCTCCATCGATCCGAAGGCGCTCTCCTCGGAGGCCGACACGAGCCCGCCGACCGTTGCCGCCCCACCTGCTCCGGCGCCCGTCGCCTCCGATGCTCGGCCGACGCCCCCGGAGCCGCCGCCCCCGTCGCCGCCGTCGGCAGCACCGGTAGTGACGCAACCGGCGCGTCCACCGATGGACGAGAAGCCTGCGCCACGGCCGACCGCGCAGTCGTCGCGCGGGTGGCGAATGGACGTCGTCGGCGGCGCCTATCTGCAGGGTGTCGATGCGCCGTCGGCCGTCATCGGTGGCGCCGTTCTGGTCGGACTCACGCTCGGGGGCGAGGGCGCGCTGTCGCCAGCGTTTCGCATCGGAGTCGCGAGAGCATCCAGCGGCCCGATCGACGCGAACCCCGGCCAGGCGACGTTTGCGTGGACCGTGGGGCGCGCTGAGATCTGCCCCGTGCGCTGGCCCGCGCGCGGTGCGGTGGACCTCCGACCCTGTCTGGCCGGTGACTTCGGTGTCGTGTCGGCGAGTGCGACCGGGGTGTCGAACCCTCAGTCGCATGCGCGCCCTTGGGAAACGGTGGGGGCGCTGGCGCTCGCCGAGTGGGAGCCACTCGCCCCGCTGTTCGTCGTGGCCGAGCTCTCTCTGGAGACGCCGCTCGAGCGCGATCGGTTCTTCGTCGCGCCCTCCCCGGTCGTCTACCAGGCCCCCGTATTCGTGCCGGCGGGCGCGATCGCCCTGGGAGTGCGTTTTCCGTGATCCGAAACCCGTTTTCCGGACATTACGAGGCGATGCCGGTGGCCGCTCTTGCCCGCCCTGCCGAACAGGGTGGCGACGACGTGACACAGGCTGAGCGCCTGCGCGCCCTGTTCGAGACCCACTTCGACTTCGTGTGGCGGTCGCTTCGCCGCCTCGGCCTGCCCGAGGACGTCGCCGACGACGCGACGCAGCGTGTCTTCGTCGTCGCCAGCCGTCGCGTGGCGGACATCGAACCGGGTCGCGAGCGAGCCTTCCTCTTCCGGACCGCGCTGCGCGTGGCGTGCTCGGAGCGGCGCGCCATCGGCCGCCGCCGCGAGGTGCTCTGCGACGAGGCTCCGGAAGCCAGCGACGGTGCGGCGCAGCCCGACGAGCTGCTCGATCAGCGCCGCGCACGCGAGCTGCTCGATCGGGTGCTGCAGTCGCTGCCGCTCGACCTGCGGACCGTGCTCGTGCTCTTCGAGTTCGAGGAGCTGTCGATCGACGAGATTGCCGAGACGCTCGGCATCCCGCGCGGCACCGCGGCGTCACGACTGCGCCGTGCGCGCGAGGAGTTCAGCAGCGCTTTGTCGCGCTGGCTGGCAAGACGCGGCCGAGGTGGAACATGAGCGAGCCCAGGCGATTCAGCGACGGAGGGGGCAACGAGCTCGAACGGCTCCTCGCCGACTCGGTGCGCGACGACGCGCCGTCGCGGCGAACGCGCCGACGCGTCGAGGCTGCGCTGGGGATCGGGGCCGCCGTGTCCACGGCCACCGCGTCGACGAGCGCGCTCGGCGCGACGGTGAAGACGGGCGTGACGGTGGGGGCCGCCAAGTGGATCGGGGTCGCAAGCGTGGGCGTCGCACTCGCGGGCGCCGGGACGGCCTCGTACCTGAGCATGGGAGCGTCCAGCAAGGGGGTATCCCAGGTGGCGGCGCCAGCGCGACCGGCGACGCCAGCGATGCCCAGTGCGATTCGGGTGCAAAGGCCGACGCTGCCCGCAGCCGTGTCCACGGTGCCGATGGTGACCGAAGCGCCAGCGGTGACGGAAGCGCCGGCGCCGCCTGCGAGCGTGAGCACGGTGAAGCCGGTTGCGGCGGCAGCTTCGATCGCATCGGCAGCTTCAATCGCGTCGGTGAGACCGGCGGCGACTCTGGGCGACGAGCTTCGTCTCCTCGACGAAGCCCATGCGGCCCTCAGCGCGGGGGACACTTCGCGCGCACTGTCTCTCCTCGATCGCCATGATCGCGAAGCGACGAAGCCTGCGCTGGCTCCCGAGGCTCTCGCCCTGCGCGTGGAGGTCTACGCGCGCCTCGGCGACCGGACCTCGGTCACGCGCACGGCAAACCAGTTCCTCGCGCTCTACGGCGACAGGCCGGAAGCGCAGCGCGTCCGAACGATCCTCGAGGCGAATCCGTGATCCGGATGGTCGCCGCCGGACATCAGAGAGCATGAAGCTGCGCTGGCTTGCACTGGCGTCGTGCGCCCTCGCGGCGTGCGCTCCCAAGATCCAGCTCGGGGACCACCTCACGGATGCAGCCGCGGAGGGTGGCGGATCGCCGGGCGATGTGGGCGACGCCGGTGCGTCACCGGGCATGTGCGACGGCGCGGGGAGCGCGCCCGTCTCGGTCGTCGTCTTCAACACGAGCCTGTCCGGCTCCACTGCGCCGGCGTTCGCGGCGCGCGAGAACGTCCTGAGCGGGCAGAACTCGCCCATCAAGAAGAGCGGCGACTCGGTGATGTGCCTCACAGGCGTCGACTTCGGGGAGGACATCGCGAAGATCGGCGGCGGTTTCCCGTACAGCTACTGGGTGAAGACGTCGGTCTCCACGCCGTTCACGAACCCGGATACACAGGACGGCTCCGTCCCCCCCGCGCCGACAGCGCCGCCCTGTAGCGCGGTCCCGCAGAGCAC